>JBBIKR010000056.1:0-21113 GCA_037445395.1 Thermoflexales bacterium | reverse complement strand
CTTCCCCCTCCCCTCGCCCACCGCCGAAGGCGGGTGGGAGAGGGGCACGAATGATCCCAAACCCTCTCCTGTTTCCTGAAAAAATTGCGGGAGGGCCTGAGCCCTCCCGCAAACTCCGCTCCCGGTCTCACGGTCTGGGAAACGGCAAAGCGTTACACCGTGGAGAAGAAATATCCCTTTCCCCGCAGGGTGCGAATCAGGGTGGGGTTATCCGGGTCCGGCTCTATCTTCTTGCGCAGACGGAAAACGAGCGGACGAACCAGGATATCCGCTTCTCGCTCCGTGAGGTTCGTATATCCCAGCACCTCCCGGGCCAGTTCCCGGCAGGAGAAAGCGGCGTCGGGATGTTCCATCAGGTACGTGAGGAGCGCCGATTCGTTGACCGTCAACTGGGCGCTCTTTTCCTCTCCGGCCGGTCCGGAGATAATCGCCAGACGTTTCTCCCGGTCCAGCACGATGGGCCCGACCCGCAGGAAGCGGCCGGGAGCGACAATGGGGATTTTCGGGGTGGGCTCTTCTTCCTCCTCCTGGAGTTGTTCCACCGCTTCGGCAATGACCCGGAGCAGATGCTCCCGACGCAGTTGCTCTCGCCGCCGATAGAGCGCTTTGGCAATGGCCTCCTCCAGGGCATGAATGCTATAGGGCTTGAGGAGATAGTCCACGGCGCCCGCCTTCACCGCGGCGATGGCGCTCTCCAGAGAAGCGTAGGCCGTCAGGATGATGACCAGAAGGTCGGGCTGTAGTTGCCGGGCCTGTCGCAGTACTTCTATGCCGTTGATGTCCGGCAATCGGAGATCCAGGATCATGACATCGTACAGCACGGCATTCAGCCGGATCAGGGCCTCCTGCCCGGTAGGAACCCCATCGGCCAGGTATCCCTTCAGCGAAAGGGCGCGCGTCAGTGCCGCCAGAGTGGTCGGTTCATCCTCCACGATCAGAATACGGGCCTGAAACCGTTCTTCTCCCATATCCCACCCTCCGGATACCTGTGGACTGGTTTTCTCACTCGGAGAATATCGGCAGCGTAATGGTGAAAATGGTGCCTCCTTGCGGGGCATTCGCAGCGGTGATGGTTCCCCCGTGTTGCTGGATAATCCCCTGGGAGATGGCCAGGCCCAAGCCGGTGCCGTTCTTTTTGGTCGTGACGAAAGGTTCAAAAATCCGGGCCATGACCTCGGGGGAAATCCCCGGCCCCGTATCGGTGACCGTCACCACCACATGTGATGGCTCGGTCCGCGCCGCGATTTCCAGGAGACCCCCATCGGGCATCGCATCTATCGCGTTCAGGAAAAGATTCAGGAAGACCTGGGTCAACTGTTCGTGGGAACCCAGTACGGAGGGGAGATCGCCGGGAATGGCTGTTCGTACCTGAATCCGATGGCTCTGGAACTCCCTTTCCACCAGGTCCAGAGCATGCCGGATCACATCGGCAACGGGGAGCGGGAGGCGCTCTTCCCGGGAGGGGCGGGCAAAGTCCAGAATACGGCGGGAAATGTTCATCAGTCGCCGGATCTCCCGCCGGATCGCCCGCAGATATTCCTGCTTCTCCGCTTCCTCTATCGGAAAGTCCATCACCAGTTCCAGCGCAGTCCAGACGGAGTGAAGCGGATTGTTGATCTCATGGGTCAGTGCCGCCGCCAGTTGCCCCATGGCCGCAATCCGCTCCGTCTGGATCAGATACTGCTCCATCCGTTTCCGCTCGGTGACATCCCGAACCAGCAGGCAGAGAATCTCTTCTCCCCGATATCGGATCGGATTGGCGTTGATCTCCACCACGACCGGAAGACTGTCCTTGCGCCGACAGTTCCGTTCACCGAAAAAATGGACTCCCTCCGCCATTGCCCGGCGGATGTCCTGCTCCAGATGGGCCGGTGCTTCCTCCATCAGGTCGTACACTGTGGATTGGCGAAGTTCATCCTCCGTATAACCCACAATGTTCTGAAATGCCGCGTTGGTCTCCACGAAACGGCCTGTCTGCGGTTCTATCAGTGCGATCCCCTCTGAAGCCTGCTCCACCAGAACCCGGTATCTCGCTTCACTTTCAGCCTGCTCCCGTTGGGCTTGCTGCAGAGCATCCAGCATCCGGTTGATGGCCGCTGCCAGGGAAGAGAGTTCGTCCTTCCCCTGAACCCGTACCCGGCGCGTGAAATCTCCGCTCTTTCCGATCCCGGTCACTTCGGCACTCAGGCGAGTCAGGCGGGACAGGACCAATTTCTCCAGCAGAACCGCACTGATGAACAGGAAAATCAGCCCGATAGCCAGCAGGGAGGCAAAATAGTATCGGGTCGTTGCTCTCCCCTGCTGATAGATCGTGCGCGGCAACTCTACCCGAACGATCAGTGCCGGTTCGCCATAAACATCGTACAGGGGACTGTATCCAGCAATAAGGGATTCTCCCAGGGGATGAACCAGAACGGCAGTTTCAGTGGTAAGGACAGAACGGGCGATTTGAATTTCCGATGGGACAGGCTGGTCCAGTCGGTAGATGGAGATCGGGACATTGAGAAAGGCAGACACCCGCTCTGTTTCTCCCGGAGTCAGGTACCGTCCGAACAGGAGTGTGCCCCGGATCGGCCCCCGGTAGAGGCTATCTACAATGGGCCAGGAACTGAAGAACAGGGGAGCATCCGGCAGCAGGACGATGCCGACCCGCCCGGCCCGGGTAGTGGCGTGATGAGTGATCGCCGGATCGGATGCCAGAGAATAGACCGCTGTCGGGAGGGGAACTTCGCGATGGTTTTCCAGATCATACGCTTTCCCATAAACAACCCGGCCGGACGCATGGACAAAGAGCATCAGGTTGAGGCGAAGGTTCTCAAAAACAGCATCGCCCAGGTTGTAGTGGATATAGTCCTCATTACGATCTCCTACAAACTGATACGTATCGTCCCATGCGCCCCAGTCCTCATTCTGGCGGTATAACTCTTCCAGAATGCCCTTAAGGGCCAGCGCTGCGCGACGAGTTTCCTCCTCAACCTCTCGTTTCTCCAGTTGCGTGTAACTGTTCAGCAGGTTTACGAGGAAGACGAGGTAGAGGACGGCAATGAGGCCGACGTTGACAATAACCACAGTGAACAGGGTTCTCTGTCGCAGGGACATTCCGGAATCCTCTTCTCAGTAGCCTGAAACAGGGGGCGGATGCATGCCCGATTATCTACTCAACCGCCGATTTGCGCAACCGACGGATGCGGTCTCCCTTCGGCCGTCGCCCCCCACCCCCATCATTGGTGGTGGTCCCGGCGGGGGCGGAGGGGGATGGTGCGGAATTCCCGCACGAAGCGGATGAAATTCTCCACCGTTGTCTCAAATAGCGCCTGCCCGAATTCGGCGGTGGCGACGGTCGGGTCGCCGCAGACCCCGCTCTCGCTCATCCGCGACCACCAGTCCTGCCACGCCAGCGCGCTGGGCTCCGGATGGTCCCAGTTCAAATAGGTCAGTTTGACCTGCCCGATTTCCCGCACCGCCCGGTCCATCTGCACCAGGTCGGGCCGCAGGTAGAGCATCATCGCCGTCTCGTACTCGCAGGCATGGGCGACGCCGCCGGGGCCGGAGCGGCGCATCTGGGAGAACGTCGGCTCCGCCAGGGTGGGGTCAATGGCCGCGTTGGGACTCACCGCGCCGCAGATGGCGCCTGTCTCCAGCACCACCCGCCGGGCCGCCAGGTCGGCGATGGCGGCATTGGAACCGTGGCCGTTCACAATCAGGATGTGGGTGAACCCGTGGCGGGCCGGACTCATCGCCACGTCGGATACGTAGGCGATGAGAGTCTGCATATCCACCGAGACGGTGCCGGGGAAGTCCATATGGTGCTCGTCCAGGCCGTAGGCCACCAGGGGCATCACCAGCATTTCCTCCGGCGCCCGCCGGGCCGCCTCCAGACAGATGGCTTCCACGATGATGTTGTCGGTGTTGAGCGGGAGGTGCGGCCCGTGGTCCTCCACCGTGCCGAACGGGAGCAGGACGACCGGTTGCCGGGCGATGGCCTCCCGCATCTCGGGCCAGGTGAGTTCATCGTAGCGATACTTCATCGTAGCCCTCCGGAAATTTTCGCCCGACGCAGGGCTTCGCTGCTGAGCCCGACGGTTTACCGTCGGGCGTGTCTGAATTCGCCCGATGGTACCCCATCGGGCTGAATTGCGCTACACCAGTCGCCGGGCCAGGGCCAGCGCTTCCTCACGCGTGGTAACCTCTCCGGCGGCCTGCGCCTCCCGAATGGCCTCCAGCAATCGCCCCACCTCCGGCCCCTCGGGTAGCCCCAACTCCGTCATCAGGTCGCGCCCGTTGACCAGCGGCGGAGGAGCGACGGCACCCCGGCTCCGGTGGAAGAAATATTCCAGCAACGCGTGGGTCGCCGCCCGCCGACGGGCCCACCGCTGGGGCTGAAGATTCGGGCCCCAGATGGCCAGATGGTCGGCCAGGGCCAGCAGGATGACCTCCACGCCGGCCTCACCGGTGGCCCGGAAGAAGCGGTAGGCGGCGCGGCCGGTCACGCCGCCGGGGGCTTCGGCGACCTGGGAGGGCCGCAGATGCGTACGCACCATAGCGGCAACGGACTCCGTCTCGGCCCGGCTGAACCGCAGGTCGCGCATCCACTCCGCCGCCCGCCGCGCTCCGGCCGACTCGTGAGCGTAGAAGTGGAGGACGGGGTGGGTCTCTCCCGGTTTCATCTCTTCGGTGACGGTGAGGGGTTTGCCCACGTCGTGGAGCAGAGCGGCCAGGAGGAGAAGCGTCCGCCGGTAGCGGGGGGCGACCATCGGCCTGCGGAGGTGGCGGACCAGCGCGGGAGCAAAGGGGGCCAGCGTCTCCCGGACTTCGTCCCATGCCCAATCCGGCGCGTCCGCGTAGAGGGTTTCCCGTTCTCCGCCGACAACACCGATCTGGCGCAGGATGTTCTCCGCCGCATCCACCGTCATCAAAGTATGCCACCAGACGTTATAGCGGTGGGGCGTGGTCTGACGTTGCTCCCGGAGCGCCTCCACATCGGGAAGGATGGACGTCATCAGGCCCAGTTCGTCCAGCAGTTGCAGGTGGTAGGCGACGGAGCGGGCGTTCAGCAGGCGGACCAGTTCATCCCGGATGCGCTCCGGAGAGACGCGGGGGAGTTGCCCCGCGCGCTCTATGATCCACTGGGCCGTCCGCACCTCCAGCCGCAGGCCCAGTTCCGCCACGATGCGAACGGCGCGCAGCATGCGGACGGGGTCCCGGTCAAACGCCTCCGGCCCCACCGCCCGCACCCGGCGGGCCTGCAGGTCGGTCAGGCCGCCGGTGGGGTCTATCAGTTCCCCCTCCGGCCCGACGGCCATGGCGTTGATGGTGAAATCCCGATCGCGCAGGTCATCTTCCAGGTCGGGGCCGCGCAGGCGGGCGAAGTCCAGTTCCACCCGCCGGCCTTCCCGCCGGACGATGACCCGTCCGGTATCCCTTTCTTCGTCCAGGGCATAGAAGGCCCCACCCAGATGGTCCGCGACGGCGCGGGCCAGCCCCAGAGCGTCCTGGTCCGTGGCGAAGTCCCAGTCGTGGACGGACCGGCCCAGAAGCAGGTCCCGCACGCAGCCGCCCACGGGCCAGACCCGAACGCCCCGCTCACCCGCGATCCGGCGGACGATGTCCCAGGGCCATGAAGGGAGCGAAACGGCGCACATCGGGGAGTATGATACCACAGGTGGCCGTCAAGGGAAAGGGGATGGGCATCAGGTGACGGTCGTAACTACCCAACCAGTCATTGCGAGGCGGCATCAGCCGCCGAAGCAATCTCCCCGACACCCTGGGGATTGCTTCGCCGCTTTCAGCGGCTCGCAATGACCCCCACTGCGGGGAGTTTTTCTGGGGGGTGGGCAGTTGCTGACGGTCACTTTTCAGATGACCGTCACCTGATGTCAGGGGAACGGGCGCTCTCAGGCAACGATGCGTTTCTGGTCGTACTGCTGGATGCCCCAGATGGCAGTCCGCCGGAGCCATTGATAGGCGCTGAGGACCTGCTGAGGGAGCAGTCCACCGTCGTAGGGGAGAGAGTAATCCAGGACGATGCCCTCGGGGAACGCCCACGCTCTCAGGAAGACCACGTTCTGGTTGAGGGTGTTGGTCAGTTCCAGTTGGTCCTGGGTCCGTGTCCCACTTCGCCAGCCGAAGAGGAGGAAGTACGTCAAGAGTTGCTTGTCCTCTTCCACCGAGATGAAGACCTTGATCCCCTCCTCGGCCACACAGACCTTATCATCGGCCGTCAGGGTGGCTCCGATCTGGGCGTCATCAAAAACCGCCTTGATGCTCTGAGGGGATACCTCTTCCGGGGATAATACGTACTCGTTCATCTTACTCCTTACGGATGTGGGGTCACACGAACACTTTCGGGAAGGACGGCCGGTTCCGGAAGAGGAGAGGGGATAGGGGACAGACGTCTTTCCTCAAAAGAGGGTGTGCCGTTTTCATTATACCTGTTTTCCCCATACTGTCAAATGCTCTAGACTGCTGAGGCTTCCTCACCCCTCCCCCGCCGCCTGCGGCGGCACCCCCTCCCCTCTCCTGACCGCAGGTCAGGAGAGGGGAGGGGGTAGCGGCGAAGCCGCTGGGGGTGGGGTGAGGCTGAATAGTTACATGCTCTGCACCACGGGCAGGGTCAGCAGCGCGTGGGGGACGATGAGGACGTCCAGGTTAGCCCCCAGGTCCCGGACGACCATCTCCAGGGCCTCCTCCATTGTGTCGGCGGGAATCATCTTGCAGGCCGCCACGATGTCCGGATGTGCGCTGCCGACGATGATGATGCGCGCCTCCTCCAGCACCTTCGCGACCACAAAGGCGCGCTGCTGGCCGGGCGGGTAGCCGTGGCGACGTGCGTCGTCCAGAACAAACTGGACGTCCGGGGCGTCCCGCAGGGCCGCGAAGAAGCGCTGCTCGCCCACCCCTTCTCCGGCTCCCTCTTCGCAACGGGCGGGGATGATGTAGTAACCGCCTTTCCGCACCACCGGGGTGGGAGCGAAGTGGAGGTAGGACGGGGCCCGACTGGCCTGGTAGAGATTGGTGTCTTTGGGATACCCGACCCCGCCGATGGCGACGTCGTACTGATGGGGGATGGGGACTTCGTACACAGTGCGGGCGAAGGCTACCAGTTCCACGAAGGCCGCCTCCGGGTCTCCGGCGGCCACTTTGAGGATGCGATGTTCGTCGTCCAGGACGGCGTTCAGGATGAAGCGCAGGCCGGCCCGGCGGGCCGCTTCGGTGACCGCTTCGTGGAAGGGGTTGCCCTCAATGCGGCCCAGGCGGGTGCCGGGATGGTCCACGAAGGCCGGGCCGTGGGTGTGGGCGATGAGCGCCTCTCCGGCCGCCCCCACCGCCACCGTCTTGCGGCCGCCGGAGTAGCCTGCATACTGGTGGGGCTCCACGATGCCCGTGGCGATCAGCAGGTCCGCCTCCACCGCCGCGCGGTGGACCTGAACCGGTACCCCGCCGGGGGTGACGCCCAGGTCTACCAGCGCCTCGGGGTTGCGGGGCTCGTTGTCTATAACCCGGTAGCGGGCGACGACCTCCGCGCCCAGTTTGGCGACCTTCTCCTCCGGGGTGGACGGTCGGTGCATCCCGATGCCGCACAGCAGGGTGATGTCCTCATCCCGGACGCCCGCGGCCTCCAGTTCCCGCAGGAGGGCCGGGACCAGGATGTGGTCCGGACTGGCGCGGGTGATGTCGGTGAAGACGATGCAGACCCGGTCGCCGGGGCGGGCCAGTTCCCGCAGGGGCGGCGAACCGATGGGGTGAGCCAGCGCCTCGGTGACGGCCGCTTCCGGGTCGTCCAGCGGCGGCACCGGACGGGATTCCACCACCGTCGCCCGCATCCCGGCGGGCAGCGTGAACTCCAGGTAGGTTCTGCTGTAGGGAATCCGATACATGTTGACCTCGCGAAATATTGCCTGTTGCCGCTTCCGCGTTAATTATAAGCGCGGGGGATAGAAGAAGCAAGCGGAAAGATGGGGTGTTGCCTCAGACCCGCATCGGTGTTATTATTAGTGTCACCACCTATCCTGTGCACGGAGGAGGCCGCAATGAGCAAAAGCGAACTGGCGGGTCGGTGGGCGCTCATCCTGGGCGCTTCCAGCGGATTCGGTGCGGCGACGGCCCGCGCCCTGGCCAGAGCAGGGATGAACATTTTCGGCGTTCATCTGGATACCCGGGCCACGCTGGACCGGGCCCAGCAGGTCATCGCGGATATTGAGGCGGCCGGCCGGCGGGCCGTTTTTTTCAACACCAATGCCGCCGACGCCCGAAAGCGGGAGCAGGTCCTGGACCGTATCCAGGAAGTGCTCTCTCAGGACGTGGAGAAGAGCATCCACTTCGTCCTGCACTCCCTGGCCTTCGGCTCCCTTCTCCCCTTTATCGCCGATGACCCGCAGGAGGCAATCACGGAAGAACAGATGGACATGACGCTGCGGGTGATGGCCCACAGTCTGGTCTACTGGGTGCAGGGGCTGGTCCGGCGCAACTTGCTGCAGAGGGGAAGTCGGGTGTATGCCCTCTCCAGCGCGGGGGCGGAGCGGGTGGTTGTGCCCTACGGCGCGGTCTCCGCGGCCAAGGCCGCGCTGGAGAGCCACGTGCGGCAACTGGCCCTGGAACTGGGGCCGCGCGGGATCGCCGTCAACTGCCTGCGGCCAGGGGTGACGGATACCCCTGCCCTGCGGGCGATCCCCGGGCACGAACACTGGATGCAGGAGGCTCTCCAGCGCAATCCCGGGGGGCGGCTGACCACTCCGGAGGACGTGGCGACCGTCCTGGTCGCTCTGGCCGACCCGGCGGTCACCTGGATCAGCGGTGCGGTCATCCCGGTGGACGGCGGGGAAATCATCGTCGGATGAGGATCAACCACCCCCTGCGGTAGCGACAACTCCCTGTTTTTCTGGACCAGCGACCGGCAGCGGACATCTTGCGGGCTGCCGGTCGTTTTTGCACACAGCGCGCAAACGGCCGGCCCCGCCCAAATATTTTGTTCCGTCCCGTTTTCCATTTCATATCCCCACATATATCCCAAACGTTCCGAAAATTCCCCACTCCTGGGGGGGGGCAGAACGGCTCTCAGGGCCGGAGGCCTTTACCCGGTCGGAACCTTAAATCTGAGAAGGTTTTAAGGTAGAGGCAGGGGCAACGAGTTGCCCGCTGCGGGCTTTCTGGTACAATCAGGACGAATCCTGACCCTGGGCATCACACCTTTCGCCGATCCCCACTGCCCGAGGAAACAATCCCTTCAACCTCCCGTCAATCCTGACCCATCACCGGCTCAACCGCATATAAGGGTCCCCCTGACCCTTCGCGGAGGGGCTCAAAGTTTGCTCTGCGGGAGGACGTCTCCCTGAAATGAATCTTCCCTGAACGGCTCAGTATGGATGCCCATCGTATCTGGCAAGCCGCCTTAGGTGAACTTCAACTGGAACTGACGCGCGCTACCTTTGAGACCTGGCTGCGGAACTCTCGTCTGGTAGCCTGCGAAGATGGTGTCTTCGTCATCGGAGTCGCCAATACCTACGCGCGCGACTGGCTGGAGAGCCGGCTTCGGTCCGTTGTGGCGCGCGTCCTCACCCGTCTCACCGGGCGGACGGCATCCGTGCGGTTTGTCGTCTGGGAAGGCCAGCGGGAGGAGCCGGAGACCCTTCCCGCACTCCCATTGTTGAACGGAAAGACGGCCGAGTCCTCGCGCAGGAACGAACGGTCCAGCGACACTTTGAACCCCCGCTACACCTTTGACTCTTTCATCGTCGGGCCGGGAAATCGGCTGGCCCACGCGGCCTGCATGGCCGTGGCGGAGCGACCGGCGCGCGCCTTCAACCCGCTCTTCATTCACGGCGGCGTTGGCCTGGGGAAGACGCATCTCCTGCATGCGATTGGCCACATCTGTCGGGCCAGCGGCCTGCAGACCCTGTACGTCTCCGCCGAGGCCTTCACCAACGACCTGATTGAGGCCATCCGCCATCAGACCACGGAGGCGTTCCGGGAAGTCTACCGCACGGTGGACGTCCTGCTGGTGGACGATGTTCAGTTCATCGCCGGGAAGGAATCCACACAGGAAGAGTTCTTCCACACTTTTAACGCGCTGCACGGCAATGGGGCGCAGATTGTCATCTCTTCCGACCGTCCCCCCCGGGCGATGGCTACGCTGGAAGAGCGACTGCGCTCCCGGTTTGAGTGGGGGCTCATCGTGGACATCCAGCCCCCCGACCTGGAGACGCGCATCGCCATCTTGCAGCGGAAGGCTGCCGGACTGGGCATCCCGGTCCCCGATGAGATTTGCTTCCTGATCGCCGAACGGTTCCAGAGCAACATCCGGGAACTGGAGGGGGCGCTGAACCGCGTGGTGGCGGTTGCCACTCTCACCCATCAGCCCCTGACGCCGGAACTGGCCGCACAGGCGCTGGAGGACATGGTCGCCCATGCCCGGCCTCCGGTCACCCCGGAATCCGTCATCCAGGCCGTGGCGGATTTTTACCACCTGGATGTGGAGGAACTGAGAGGCACCGGTCGGCGCCGGGAAGTTGTTCGCCCGCGCCAGGTGGCATGTTATCTGCTGCGCCATGAGGCGGGCGCGTCCCTGCCTCAGATCGGACAGTTGCTGGGCGGGCGGGACCATACGACCGTCCTGCACGCCTGCGAACGGATCGCGACTTTGCTGGAGGAGGACGGCGCGCTCCGGCGGGAGGTCCAGGCGATTCGGGAGCAACTGTACCGGGAACCCACGGCTCGGGGGAAGGCCCATGCCGTGTCTTTATCCCGGCGATAACCCCCTTGACATCTCACCAGATTGCGGTAAAATTAAAAGCGATAGGGGCTGTAGCTCAGCTGGGAGAGCGCTTCAATCGCACTGAAGAGGCCAGGGGTTCGAATCCCCTCAGCTCCATCGTGGGCCCGTGGCGCAGTTGGGAGCGCGTCTCAATGGCATTGAGAAGGCCGAGGGTTCGAGTCCCTCCGGGTCCACCAGGGGGCCCGCCGTAAAAGGCGGGTCTTCTCTTAAAAAGCCGCGCGAAAAAGGCGGTGAACAGGAGCAGTAGGCCATCCCTGCAGCGAGCCGGGGGCGGTGGAAGCCCGGCATCGGCGCCACGGGGAGCGCCGGGGATGTTCCCCAAAGGCCGAACTCGCCTGGGAGCCGCGCCGGCGAACGGGATTCCCCAGTAGTCGGCGACGGGTGGCCCCCGTTATCGGGCCAGAGCGGGAGACGCCCTTCATTTCTGCGCTCGTAGTCCGGCATGGCGCGCGGCGCAGGGCCGTCCGGGCGTCTCCAACCAGGGTGGTACCGCGGAGTGCGCCCCTTCGTCCCTGGACGAAGGGGCGTTTTGTTATCTGCTCCCCTGCCCCCTTCTCTGAAGTTTGGCCGTTTTCAGATCAGGGGCGGGGAAATCTCCAAAACCCGCCTCCGGCGAGGCGAAAAGAACCAAAAAAGAAAATATTTTTCGTTGCGGTGGCTTCGCCGCCGCAACGAAAAATAATCTTCTTTATTATGGCTGGAGAAGCAGTCAGGTGCCCATGCGGAGGGCCCACGAGCAAAAATCCCAAACCCCCATATCTCCCCCTCCCCTCTCCTGGCGAAGGCCAGGAGAGGGGAGGGAGCAGGGGGAGGGGTGAGGTAGTCACAGGAGGAGAGCATGGGAATCCGGCCAACCCCATGGATCTGGCGCAACGGGAAATTGGTCCCGTGGGAAGAGGCGCGCGTGCACGTCCTGACCCACGCGCTCCACTATGGCTCCAGCGTTTTTGAGGGGATTCGGGCCTACGACACCCCACGCGGCCCGGCAGTCCTGGGTCTGGAGCCTCACGTGCGGCGCCTCTGCGCCTCGTGCAAAATCTACCGGCTTGCCATCCCCTACTCCCCGAAGGAGATCTCGCAGGCCATCCTGGATACCGTCCGGGCCAACGGCCTTCGGGATTGTTATATCCGTCCCCTGGTCTTCCGGGGCATGGGGACGCTGGCACTGGACGCGCGGGACTGCCCCACGGAGGTCATTATCGCCACCGTGGAGATGGGAAAATACCTGGGAGAGGAGGGTATCTGTCGGGGGATTGAGGTGGTGATCACTTCCTGGCAGCGGATGGCCCCCAACACCTTCCCGGCGATGGCGAAAATCGGCGGCCAGTACATCAATTCCCAACTCATCGCGATGGAGGCCCACGACCGGGGAGCCGCCGAAGGGCTGGCCCTCAACGCCGAAGGTTACGTCAGCGAGGGGAGCGGGGAGAACATCTTCATCGTCCGGGACGGCGTGCTGGTCACCCCGCCCCTTTCCGCCTCCATCCTGCCCGGCATCACCCGTCAGTTCGTCATCCAACTGGCCCGCGACCTGGGATACGAGGTACGGGAGGAGATGATCGCCCGCGAAATGCTCTACCTGGCCGACGAAATCTTCCTCACCGGGACCGCGGCGGAGATTACCCCCGTGAGCGGCGTGGACGGCATCCCCGTGGGGAACGGGGAACGGGGCCCGGTGACCGCCCGTCTTCAGGAAGAGTTCTTCGGTATCGTGACTGGTCGGAAGGAAGACCGCTTCGGCTGGCTGACGTACGTGGAGGGCGGATGAACGTGATAGCACTGGCCCCCGGCATCTTCCACCTCCAGGGCGGCTCCAATATGGGGCTGGTCGTCCGGGAGGGGAAGGGATTGCTGATAGATACCGGCCTGGACGAGGATGCGGCCCGGCGCGCCCTCCGCTTCGCCGAAGGGGAAGGGGTCCAACTGGAGGCCGTCTTCCTGACCCACGCCCACGCCGACCATCACGGCGGCGCCCATTTCCTGCAGCGGCGGCTGGGGATCCCCCTCTACGCCCCGGCGCTGGAGGCCGCCATGATGGAGAACCCGATTATGGAGCCCCTGTTCCTCTTTGGCGGCGCGGCACCCATCCGGGAACTCCGGCAGAAATTCACCATGGCCCCGCCCTGCCAGATCGCCCGCGTGGTGGACGCGGGGCCGCTGGAGGTGGGGCCGTTCCAGGTGGAAGTGGTCCCGCTTCCGGGCCACGCCCTCAACCAGATGGGCGTCGCCGTGGACGACGTCCTCTTCTGCGCCGACGCGGTCTTCCCGGCGGACATCATCCAGAAGCACGGGATCATCTTCTGCGCGGATATGGACGCCGCGCTGGAGACGCTGGAGCGGTTGCCCACCCTGCCCTATGCCCGCTTCGCCCCCGGTCACGGCCCAGCCTATGCCGCCGGGGATGAAATCGCCGCCGTCTGCCGGGCCAACCGGGAGCGGCTGGAGGCGGTGCGGGAACGGGTTCTGGCCGCCCTCGCCGAACCGACCCCTACCGACGCGCTGGTACAACGGGTGGCCGATTCCTTCGGCCTGCGCCTGACCACCCCCACCGCCTACCTTCTGGCCCGCGCCACCGTCCTGGCCGCTCTCTCCTCGCTGGAGCGCGCGGGGGAAGTGAAGGCCGCGGTGGAGGAAAACCGGCTCTTGTGGCAGAGAACGGGGTAAATCTCACCGCCGAGACGCAGAGAGCGCAGAACGGATTACGCAACACGCAACAGGAGGAGACCATGCCCGACCCGTACATTCCACAGGAAATAGAACCGAAATGGCAGAAGAAATGGGAGGAGGACCGCCTTTATCGTTCAGTGATTGATTACAATAAGCCCAAGCACTACGCGCTGACGATGCTCCCATACCCCAGCGGCGACCTGCACATCGGCCACTGGTACGCCATGGCCCCGTCGGACGTTCGCGCCCGCTTCATGCGCATGCGCGGCTACAACGTCCTCTTCCCTATGGGCTTTGACGCCTTCGGCCTCCCCGCTGAAAACGCGGCGATTGAGCGCGGCATCCACCCCTACCAGTGGACGATGTCCAACATTGAGAAGATGCGCCGCCAGTTGAGAAGCATGGGCGCGATGTTTGACTGGGAGCGGGAGGCCATCACCTGCCTGCCCGGCTACTACCGCTGGACCCAGTGGTTCTTCCGCAAGATGTACGATATGGGCCTGGCCTACCGCAAGAGGTCCCAGGTGGACTTCTGTCCCAAATGCAACACCACCCTGGCCCGGGAGCAGGTCTGGGGGCTGGAGCGGGTCTGCGAGCGCTGTGGGACCCCCGTCATCAAAAAAGAACTGGAGCAGTGGTTCTGGCGGATCACGGCCTACGCCGAGGAACTCCTGGACTTCTCCAAAATTGACTGGCCCGAGCGGGTGGTCGCCATGCAGACCAACTGGATCGGCCGCAGCGAAGGGGCCAACGTCACCTTCCGGACGGAACGGGGTGATCCGCTGGTCGTCTTCACCACCCGGCCCGATACCCTCTGGGGCGCCACTTTCATGGTACTGGCTCCCGAACACCCGCTGGTGGACGAACTGACCGCGCCCGAATACCGGCAGGCTGTGGAGGAGTACCAGTACTTCGCCGCCCGCCAGAGCGAGATTGACCGCCTCTCCACCGAAAAGGAAAAAACAGGCGTTTTCATCGGCGCGTACGCCGTCAACCCGGTCAACGACGAGCGCATTCCCATCTGGATTTCCGACTACGTCCTGATGACCTACGGGACGGGGGCCATCATGGCCGTCCCGGCCCACGACGACCGGGACTTCGCCTTCGCCCTCAAGTTCGGCCTGCCCGTCATCCCGGTCATTGAGCACCCCGAGGGGATACGGCGCTCCTTCATCCGGCCGGGCGCGGTGAAGGACGGCCTCGCCGACGCGCTGGCCCGGGCCGGTTTCTCCACCACCGGGCGCGACGACGGCACGCTGGTCACCTTCAACGCCGCCCAGGAAGCGGCATACGTCGCCCTGGTCCGGGAGCACGTCCGGCCCGACGCCTGGGTGGAGATGGTCGGCGGGCCCTGGACCTTCATCTTCGCCGACGGGGTGATGTTGGTGGAGAACCTGGAGACCGAAAAGGCCATTCTGGCCCGATGCCGGGAACTGAACCCGGCCGTTCGGGAGGCCCGAACCGTCGCCGAAATGCTCTGGGAAATCCCTGCCTACCGGGACGTCCTCTTCCATGCCCAGTATGGGCCGATGATCAACTCCGGCCCTCTCACCGGCACGCCGGGAGACGTCGCGGTGAAGAAGACGACGGAGTGGCTGGCCGAACGGGGGATCGGGGAATTCGCCGTCAGTTACAAACTGCGGGACTGGTGCATCAGCCGCCAGCGGTACTGGGGCGCGCCCATCCCCATCGTCTACTGCGACCGCTGCGGCATCGTCCCCGTCCCCTACGAAGACCTGCCCGTCATCCTGCCCACCGATGCGGTCATCCCGCCCACGGGGGAGAACGCCCTGAAGTACCACGAGGGCTTCCTGCACACGACCTGTCCCCAGTGCGGCGGCCCGGCCACCCGGGAGACCGACACGATGGACACTTTTGTCTGCTCCTCCTGGTACCAGTACGCCTACCTGAGCCCGTACTACAAGGAGGGGGAGCCGGCCCATGCCGATTCTATTCCCTTTGACCCCGAAGAGGGGAAGTACTGGCTCCCAGTGGACGTCTATACCGGCGGGGTGGAGCACGCCACTATGCACCTCATCTACACCCGCTTCTTCACCAAAGTGATGCGGGATATGGGGCTGGTGGACTTTGACGAGCCGATGACCGTCCTGCGCAACCAGGGGATCATCCTGGGGGAGGACGGGGAGAAGATGTCCAAGAGCCGGGGGAACGTGGTGGCGCCGGACGACCTGGTGGAGCGCTACGGTGCGGACACGGTCCGGGGCTACCTGATGTTCGGCTGGCGCTGGGAGCAGGGCGGCCCGTGGGACTCCAAAGGAATTGAAGGGGTCTACCGCTGGCTCCACCGGGTCTGGAACCTGGTCCTGGAGCCGGGCCAGGGCGGAGGGGCCCCGTCCCCGGAAGAAATCGCCGCGCTGCGCCGCTGGACGCACCGGACCATCAAACGGGTGACCGAAGACCTGGAGAACTTTGAGTTCAACACCGTCATCTCCGCACTGATGGAGTTCACCAACGCGCTCCAGAAGGCGAAGGAGACGGCCGTCTACGGGGCGGACGCGTGGGAGGAGGCCATCCAGACCCTGCTTCTGCTGCTGGCCCCCTGCTGCCCGCACATTGCGGAGGAGTTGTGGGTGCGGACGGGCCGGCCCTACAGCATCCACCTCCAGTCCTGGCCCCAGTACGACCCCAACCTGCTGATGGAGGAAGTGGTAACGCTGGTGGTTCAGGTGAACGGGAAGGTGCGGGCCCGGCTGGAGGTCCCGGCGGACATCACCGAGGAGGCGGCGCGGGAGGCCGCCCTGGCCCATCCCAACGTCCAGAAGTACATTGCGGGGAAAGAGGTCCGGCAGTTCGTCTACGTGCCGGGGCGGCTGGTCAATATTGTGGTGTAGGACAACTGCAAAGCAATTGTCCTACGTATCGCTGGTGGGACAACTGGCCAGCAGTTGTCCCACCAACTTTTTTGGAGTGTAGGAGAACTGCAAAGCAGTTGTCCTACACCTCCACCGTCCCGAAGCGGGTGAGGACCACCGCGCCCAGCCCTGCGCAGGTGACCAGGAAACCCCCGATCCAGCCCACGCAGGGGATCAGGCCCAGCAGGTCGCTCAGCAACGCCAGGAGCCCCGCACCCAGCGCGGCGGTCCAGAAGGGCGCGACGGCCCGGGAAGTTAGCGTCGGCATCAGCCGCTCGCCGACCGTGATGCCGATGGCCAGCCAGCCGAAGATGACGGCGACCACCAGGGCGATGATGACCGCGGCCCCCACCGGGGAGAGGCAGAGGGTGATGATGAGCCCGACCGCCAGCAGGATGCCGACGATCAACGTCAGCAGGCCCATCCCGAAGGCGTTGAGGGGACGCTCCAGCGCGCTCCGCCCGACCCGCGCCGCCGCCCGGGGCCACAGCAGGGCCACCAGCCCGGCCAATCCCGCCATCACCACCGCCCGCAGGAGAATCCCCACCCCCTGCATGGCGACCTGGAAGGCCATTGCGGGCAGCCCATCTGAGGGCCAATAGGGATAAGCAGGGACGGGGACTGCACCCCATCCCCAGCGCCACCAGAACCACCGCGAGGGGTTCACCACCTGCTGGCCGCGCACCTGAGCGCCCACTTCCCGGTCCACCCTTCCCCCGAAGGCCATCAGCCCGCCGTCAATCCGGGCTGTTTTCCTCAGCAGGACGTTGCCGCCCATCGCGACCACATCCTTCTCCACGGTACCGGCGATCTCCACATCGCCGCCCAGAGCCACCACACTGCCATCTACCCGGCTATCCGCCTCTATGCGCACATCTCCGCCAAGGACCACCAGGTCGCCTGCCAGCGTCTGGCCGCTCTGGAGGGTGAAATCCCCCCACACGACCTGGCCCGGCGGCTGCCCGTCCGAGGCGAAGGCCGGCATCGCCATCACCAGCATCGTCACGACGATCAGAAGGGTTTGCGGAATCCGTGTGAACCGCATAGGGAAACCTCCATAGTTATGAGATTTGTCGGGGTGGGGCAACCGCGAGGGTTGCCCCGACATCCATCATTCTGTAGGGGCAGGGCTTGCCCCTGCCCCTGGGTAACCGCGAGGGTTGCCCCTACCCATTGGACAACCGTAACGGTCGCCCCTGCCGTTTCATTCCGATTCCAGCGTCACGCCGCCGACCCCGGCGGTAATGGTAACCTCCAGAGTCGCCCCGGCCTGCCCATAGGCTTCATTCAGATACGCTCCCCCGGAGAGATGCCAGTCCCCGGTGGTCGCCACGTTGCTCAGTCCGCCCTCCACCGCGACCCGCACCCCCACATCCCGGGGGAAGCGCAGGGTGACGGACCCCACCCCCGCGGTCACCTTTACCCGGGCGGAATCGGCCCAGGGGCCGGTGAAATCCAGAGTCAGGTTGCCGACCCCGCCTTCTACCTGAACCTCCCGGGGGCGGGCGTAGCCGATGCCCCGAACCTCCACGTTGGCGGCCCCTGCGCGGAGCAGGAAGCGGTCCATCGGGACGGAGTTCGGAGCATCCCATCGCACGACCATATCCGATGCGCCGGTCTCCAGGGAGAAATCGGTCAGCGCCAGGCTGCCCAGGTCCAGCCGCCCCTTTGCGGCACCGACCTGCAGTTTCAGGCTCATCGGTACCCGGGGGGCCAGGGCAAGGTCCCATTCATTCTCCGCCCCGGGGCCGGGCATGCCCCGGGTATCCGGCTGGGCGACCTTCAGGACGCCGTCCTTCCAGGTCACCTCGGGCTTCCAGGCAGAGACGTTGGTCCGGAAGAGGCCGGAGAAGAGGACATCCGGCTCTCCGGCCTTCAGCGTCAGTTCGCCCATGCCCAGGGTGATTTCCACCTGAGCGGCCGTCGCGCCCTCCAGGGGGACCTCTTCCCGGTACTCCTGCATCGGCCCGACCTCCAGGGTGGGCATGGTGGGCAGGGAAATGCCGGGAATGGTGATGGTGCATGCCAGACTGCTCAGCACCAGGAACAGAACGGGCCAGACATACTGCATTTTGCGCATCGTCCCTCCTTTTCACGTTTCACGTTTCACGTATCACGTTTCACAAGGCAACCGGTTGCCAGCGGCGCAGCAGGCTCCACCACAGCCCGCCCAGAAACAGCGCCGTCATCAGGCTACAGAGAGCCAGGGGCAGGGTCTGGATGACCAGCGCGCCGGCCAGCAGGCACAGCGAGTTCAGAAACAGACGGGCCGCCCCGAGGAGATGCTCCAGCAGGACGCCCCCACTGTGGGAAATGGCCACCAGGAAGCCCGCCCATCCGGGCAACGTCCGGAGAACGGGAAGGAAACCGATGAGAAGAACAAGGGCAGTTCCTGCCGCCAGCGCCAGACTGCCGAAGAAGGCGCGCCGCCGGGCCCGGCGCCGGTCCACCTGAGCCATCACCCGCCCGACGAACCCCGGCGGCGGGGAGAGAAGGGG
Source organism: Thermoflexales bacterium (assembly GCA_037445395.1). Taxonomy (GTDB): domain Bacteria; phylum Chloroflexota; class Anaerolineae; order B4-G1; family DUEL01; genus SpSt-77. Next base: position 2,304 of record JBBIKR010000056.1, on the reverse strand, counting down.
CGCCTGGCGCAGGACCTCCTCGGCGGCCTGCAGTTGCTCCCACCGGACCCGGCATCGGTCGCACGTCTCCAGGTGAGCCTCTAAGACTTGCCGCTCTTCGTCCGGCAGTTCGTCATCCAGTGCCATCGTCATCCATTCCAGAATCCTGTCGCACTCCATATTTCTCTGCTCCTTACCTCCTGTTTCCTACGCCCGACTTCCTTCCTCTCCCAGCATCTGGGCCAGCGCCAGACGGGCACGGTGGAGCCGCGATTTCACCGCGCTGACCGTTGTTCCCAGAATCTGGGCCATCTCTTCGTAGGAGCAATCGTACCAGTACCGTAAGGTTACCGCCGCCCGGTCCTCGGCGGGAAGACGCATCAGCAACCGTTGAATTCGTTCCCGGGTCTCCCAGGCGATGACCGCGTCGTCGGGGTTTGCGCCGACTTTCCCGGTGGCGAGTTCGTCATCCAGCGCCAGAACGGGCCGATGGCGACGGATGCGGTCCACGCAGTAGTGAGCCGTGATAGAAAGCAACCAGTTCCGGAAAGGACGGGCAGGGTCATACCGGCTCAGGTTGCGGAAGGCCCGCAGAAACGTCTCCTGAGCCGCATCCTCCGCCTCCATCCGTTCCCCCAGCATCCGGTAGGCCAGGTTATATACCGGCGTCTGGTAGAGTTGGACCAGACGGGCAAAAGCGTCTGTATCTCCCTTTTGGGCTTGCTGGATCCAGGTCGCTTCGTCTATCATCGGCATCCACTTAATTATACGCCAGATATGGCGAAAAGTTGCGGGCAGTGGTCTCTTTGCCATGACTTGCGGCAGCAGGCAATAGGGATTTTGCGGCGGGCGGCGAAGCCGCCCGCCGCAAAATCCCCCTAACCCACTTGACAAGACCCGGTTCTTGAGTACACTTGGAACACGTCAAGAACTATGGACACCGAAATCGGATTCTCAATGATACTGGGTTATCTGCTCCCGGTCGGCTTCTTCCTGCTGGCATGGGGCGGGATGGAGCCGGAACGGGCAAAGCGGGCCGCCATCCAGGGACTGGTGGCCCTGGCGCTGGCCGCGGTGGGCTATTTCGCCACCGGATTCGCCTTCCACCTGGGCGGCGCGGCCGTCTTCTCGGACCGGCCTGGACTGGGCGGGCTGGATGGTATCTGGTCGCCCCTGGACCGGACCCGAGGGCTGGGATGGGGGGTCATCGGGCTGAAAGGGTTCTTTCTGAGCGGGGGTGCGAATACCCCCGAGGCGCTGGCCCTCTTTGTTACCTATCTGCCGATGGCCGCGACGGCCGTCCTGATGCCGGTGATGGCCCTCTTTGGCCGGGCCCGAGGTGGATGGGTGGCCCTGCTGGGGTTGCTGACCGGCGCCCTGCTCTTCCCGCTGGCCGCCTGCTGGGTCTGGGGCGGGGGGTGGCTGGCCAGTATGGGGCAGACTCTGGCACGGGGCCACGGGACGGTGGACTATGCCGGCAGCGGAGTGGTCTATCTGCTGGGCGGGATGGTTGCCTGGGGTGCATTGACGGCGTTGGGGCGTGAACCCCCGCCGGAAGGCCCCGCCGAGATGCCTCCGGCTCACTTCCCTCTGCTGGCTAACCTGGGAACCCTTCTGGTCGCGGTGGGGTGGCTGGGCTGGTCGCTGAGCGTCCCCTTCCATGCCGATGGGGCTCGCCTGGATGCCGGGCGGATGGCGGTCAACGGTCTTCTGGCTCTCGCCGGAGCCACGCTGACCTCCCTTTTCTACTGCTGGCTGGCCCTGGGGCATGGCGACCCTCTGATGGTGGCGCGGGGCGCGGCAGGGGGACTGGTCGCCGTCTCGGCGGGCGCGCCGTTTCTCCCCCCGTGGGCCGCGCTGGTGGTCGGCGTTGTGGCCGGACCGCTGGTCCCGCTGGGCGTCTATCTGGTGGACCGCATGCTGCGGCTGGCCGACGCTCCGGCATCGTTGGCAACGGCGGCCCTTCCCGGACTCTGGGGACTGTTAGCGGTGGCCCTCTTTGCGGACGGGCGCTGGGGGCAGGGCTGGAACGGCGTCGGGGCAGAGGTGTACCGGACTGTGATCGGGCAGGGAGTCAGCGGTTTCCTGGTGGCTCCGGGATTCCTCGGCGACGGCCCAGGCCAGATGATCGCCCAGGTGGTGGCGGCGGTGGCGATGGGCCTTCTGGGCTTTGCCGGGGGCTGGCTGATCATGGCGATTTCTCGTTTGCGAAGGTAGGGGCCCCGATGGGAGTCCACGGTGCGGCGGCGGCCCCGAGGGCCGCCGCCCCACCGTTTATCCAGTACCCCGGCCAAGCGCATCTGAGTGTAGCTTAGGACAAAAAAC
>JBBIKR010000055.1:0-21164 GCA_037445395.1 Thermoflexales bacterium | reverse complement strand
TGCAGGCGGGCGGGGACATCGCCACGCTGGCGGAAATCCTGGGGCACGAGCGCATTGCCACCACCACCCGCTATCTCCACCCCGACGCCGCGCGGATGCAGGAGATGAGCGAAGCGAAGCAGCGAAGCGAAGCCATCGGTGAGCCGGAAGGTTTACCGTCCGGCGAGAGGGCCGCAACACCTGGCGCTTAAGTCGCGCCTATGTCCCCTGCCCCCATAGGCGCTCACTGAAGGGCGCTGGCGGCATCGCCTGGCCGCCGGTAGCGCCGACTGAAGGGCCACGCCGAAGGCTCGCCCGAGGCGTCGCCCTCTTTGGGCTTCCAGCCTTCGGTCGGCCTTCGCCGACCGGGAAAGGGCGGTGCAGCCGCAGGGGTGGGGTGAGGCGCTGGCGGGTTGCACCAATTCTGAACATGAGCCAAATATTTTCGGGTCGCCGCGCCGAAATGAGGCCATTTGATGAACAAATCGTTCCTTAAAATTTTCCCGAACCTCTTGACAGGCGAGGTGTTTTGCAGTATAATTTGTTTGTCGCTGCAACAAACTAAATGGTGCGGTGAAGCCCCTTGATCCGATATTCCACGACCGCCGATCAGATTCTTGTCCGCAAACTGAACACCTCACTCATTATGGAGTGTCTCCGAACGAGTGGCCCCCTTTCGCGCGCCGGTCTCTCTGTTGCTACCGGGCTGAACCGCAGCACCGTCTCCAGCATCGTCAACGATTTGCTGGAGAAGAACCTCGTCCGGGAGATGGGGCTCCAATCCTCTACCCGGACAGGACGTCCGGGTATGTTGCTGGAACTGAACCCGGATGGAGGATGCGCAGTCGGCGTGGAGATTGGCGTTGATTTTATCTCCGCGGTCCTGACCGACTTTGTCGCCAAAGTCCTCTGGCGCAAGAGGGTCTCCACCGATCCCGAAGAGAAACAGGACGTCATTATCGGGAAAGCCGAAGAGATTGTTCAGGAAGCCCTGACAATTGGCAAGGAGCGAGGGTTGCCGCCACTGGGCATTGGTCTTGGCGTGCCGGGCCTGGTGGATATTCAGCAAGGAACCCTGGTGTTTGCCCCCAACCTGCGCTGGTACGATGTACCACTCCGGCAAATGTGGACTCATCGCTTTGGTATCCCTGTGTTCGTGGAAAACGAAGCCAACGCCGCTGCGCTGGGTGAGTATTACTTTGGAAATGCCCGGGGAGTCCAGAACCTGATCTATCTGAGCGCTGGTGTTGGTCTGGGAGGCGGCATCATCATCAAGGGGAATCTTTTCCGCGGCAGCAACGGCTACGCGGGCGAGGTCGGACACATGACGGTGGACCCCAATGGCGAACTGTGTGGATGTGGGAAACGCGGATGTTGGGAAACCCTGGTCGGGCCGCGCGCGATTGCGCGCCGGGTGAGGAGAGCACTGGAGAGCGGCGAGCCAAGCTCCATCCCCGCATTGATTGAGAACGATCTGGATCGGATAGATGTGAGTATAGTGGTCCAGGCCGCCGAGTCTGGCGACCCGGTCGCACGGACAGCCCTGGAGGAGGTGGGGACTTACCTGGGCATCGGTATCAGCAATCTGGTGAACGCCTTTAATCCAGAAATGGTGGTCCTGGGAGGGGTTCTGAGCCTGGCAGGTCCTTTCCTGCTCCCCGTAATTGAAGAGACGGTTCGGGTGCATGCCCTGTCGCAGCCCCGGAAGGCCCTTACCATCACAACTTCCGCCCACGGCGCAGATGCATGCGTGATGGGGGCGGTTGCACTGGTGCTGGACGAGATACTCCGGGAGCCGACGCTCCCGATGCTGTGATTCTCCAAATCGCCAATACGCTTTCTTATCCTGGATTCCCGGAGGGAGAACATGACGAAAACCGGTCCAAGCGCGGAGAAATCTTCATTCCTGGCCCGATTAGGGCGCTTCCGCGAAATTAACGTGCTGGTTGCTCTCTTTCTGCTCGGCCTATATTTCTACTGGAGGCGACCAGATATCTTTGTGAAGCCAGCGAATCTGGCGGTCATTATGCGGTTTATCGCCACGTTCGGCATGCTGGCCATCGGTGAGGTCCTGGTCATCATCACGGGAGGGATTGACCTGAGCGTGGGCTCTATGCTGGCATTCACCGGTGTCATCACGGCCTGGATGATGCTCAAAGGGGTGGGCAGCATCCCCCCCATCGGGGTTATCCCCGCCATCCTGATCACGCTCGTCATTGGCACGCTGGTCGGAATCTGGCACGGCACATTTGTCACCAAATTGAAGATACCGCCCTTCATTATCACGCTGGGGACTTACCTGATGGCCCGGGGGTTGGCGGCAAATATTACCCGGGGGTATCCCCAGGTTTTTGATTCCGGGCATCCGTTCCTCATCCTGGGGCAGGGAGACCTGGCAAGACTTCTGGGGTTAGAAGGGGGAGGGTTATTCGGCGCGATTCCGATTTCCTTCGTGATTCTGTTGTTCATCGCGACGATTGTCTACGTTATTCTCAACCATACGCCGCTGGGTTATCGGATTTACGCCGTGGGCGGCAATATAGAGGCCGCGCGGCTCTCCGGCGTGAATGTGGACCGGGTGCGCATTTTCTGCTATGCGACCAGCGGGTTCCTGGCGGCACTGACCGGCGTTATCCTGGCGTCCCGGCTGGGCCAGGGGACTCCGGTGGTGGGCAGCGCGTATGAGTTGTGGGCCATTGCGGCAGCGGTCATCGGTGGGACAAGCCTCATGGGAGGCGAGGGCACGGTTCTCGGCGCTATCCTGGGGGCCGCCATTATGGGCGTGATGCAGAACGGCATGGTGGTGCTGAACCTCTCCTCCTACATCCAGGACGTGATTCTGGGAATGGTTCTGGTTATCGCCGTCGTTTACGACACACTGCGCCGGGGTGGCGGCTTTGACTTCCTGAAGAAGTGGTTCTCCAGACCAGCATAGGGGAGGCCGGCGTTGAGCGAGCAAAATCTGATCCTCCGGGTGGAAGGGGTTTCCAAAGCCTTCCCGGGCGTGCAGGCCCTCTCCAACGTGGACCTGGAGTTGGCCCCCGGGGAGGTGCTGGCACTGGTGGGCGAAAACGGCGCGGGCAAGTCCACCCTGATGAAAATCCTTTCCGGGGCATATCGCAAAGACACGGGGCGGATTTTCATAGACGGCCGGGAAGTGGAAATCATCGGCCCCCGCCATGCCCAGCAGTTGGGTATTGCGATTATCTACCAGGAGTTCAATCTGGCCCCTAACCTCAGCGCGGCGGCCAACATTTTTATGGCCCGCGAACCCCGGCGGCCTGGCCCCGGGCGTCTGTTCGTGGACCGCCGCCGGATGGAGCAGGAGGCCCAGAAACTCCTGGACCGAATTGGCGCGCGCATCTCGGCCTCCACTCTGGTCCGCAACCTCTCGGTGGCCGAGCGGCAGATGGTGGAAATCGCCAAAGCCCTGGCGGTGGATGCCCGTATCATCATTATGGATGAGCCGACGTCTGCTCTGGGCGAGGATGAGGTGGAGAAACTGTTTGAGGTCATCCACACCCTGAAGCAGCAGGGAATCGGGGTCATCTTCATCACCCACAGGCTGGAGGAGATCTTTCGCGTTGCCGATCGGGTGGTTGTTTTACGGGACGGTGCCCGGGTTGGCGGTATGCCGATCCAGGAGGCCACCCCGGAGAAGATTATCCAGTTAATGGTCGGCCGCGAGGTAGGAGACCTCTTCCATAAGCAGAAGGCAGAAATCGGCTCGCCACTTCTGGAGGTGCGTGGATTGACACGACGCGGCGCGGTGGAAAATGTGAGTTTCAGCCTGCGTCGCGGAGAGATTCTGGGCTTTGCCGGTCTGGTGGGTGCCGGTCGTACTGAGACCGTCCGGATGATTTTCGGCGCCGACCCCAGAGATGCCGGTGAGATTTTGATTGAAGGGAAACCGGTAGACATCAGGTCTCCCAGGGATGCGCTCGCAGCCGGCATCGGCTTTGTGCCCGAGGACCGCAGCAATCAAGGGCTGGTCCTCCGGCTATCTGTGCTGGAGAATATTGTGCTCCCTTCGCTGGACCGACACACCCGTCTACGATTCTGGCTGGACCGGATGGGGCTCCTGAAGACCGCCCAGGAATTTGTGCACAAACTGAATATCCGCATTGCCCAACTTCAGCAGAAGGCCATGTTTCTTTCGGGAGGGAATCAGCAGAAGACGGTCGTCGCGAAGTGGCTGGCTTTGCAACCCCGCATTCTGATCATGGATGAGCCCACGAGAGGGATTGACGTGGGGGCTAAGGCTGAGATTCACGCCCTGATGAGCCAGTTAGCCCGGGAGGGTGTGGGAATCATCATGGTCTCCTCGGAACTGCCGGAAATTCTGGGGATGAGCGATCGTATCCTGGTTATGTCCGAGGGACGGGTGGCCGCGATTCTGGGCCGGGAGGAGGCCACCCAGGAACTCATTATGGCGTATGCCAGCGGCGAAAAGGTAGAAGACCAGGAAATCTCCAGGGTTTCCAATCCGACAACCTCATGAGGCACTCACTGTCAGAAGGGAGGTGATGTGAGGGGAGAAAGAGGCATCGGAAAAGCGTCCAGAATACCTTTACCCACTTTATCAACCCATTCCATACTAAGAGAGGAGAAGATACCATGAAACGGCTGAATCTGTTGCTGATTACCGTTCTGGTCGCGGCCCTGCTGGCATCCTGCGGCCCCAAGCCAACGCCCACTCCCCCGCCTGCCAAAGGCTTCCGGGTGGTGGTCATCGGCAAGTCCGTGCACCCCTACTGGAGCAACGTGGAACTGGGTGTGCGGGCTGCGGCCCGGGACCTGGGACTAAAGGATGACCAGGCCATCTTCTTCGTCCCCCCGACCGAGGATGTCGCCAAGCAGATTGAGACGATGGAGACGTACATCGCCCAGGGGGTGACCGGCATCGCCATCGCGCCCTCTGACCCCGCAGCGCTGGAGCCGGTGATGAAGAAGGCGGCGGATGCGGGCATCATTGTCACCACGCTGGATACGCCGCCGGTGGAGAACTCCGTCTCGCTGGTGTACATCGGGACGGACAACTACTCCGCTGGCAAGATGGCGGGTGAGGTGATGAAGCAACTGCTGCCCGAGGGCGGCAAAGTGGGCATCGGCCGCGGCTCCGACACGGCGCTGAACGCCCTGCAGCGGACCCAGGGCTTCCTGGATGCCATCGCCGGGACCAAGATTCAGGCGCTGGAGCCGGTGAACGACAAGGAGGATGCGGCCCGCGCGCTGGAGTTGGCGAACTCCGTCATCTCTGCCAACCCGGACCTGGCGGGGGCATTCGGGGTGTACGCCTACAACGGTCCTGCGTGGGCGACGGCCATCAAGGAGGCCGGGAAGGCGGGGAAGATCAAACTGGTCTGCTTTGATGCCACCACGGACATCATCAACGGCATCAAAGAGGGGGTGATTGACGCCACGATAGCCCAGCGCGAGTACGACATGGGCTACAAGTCGGTGCAACTCATTTACCTCATCGCGACGAAGGGGAAGGATGCGGCCTTCGCCGAGATGGGGGTGAAGAACGGGGTGATTGACACCGGCGTGGACGTCATCACGGCGAAGACGCTGAAGGACTACGAGGCCTCGCTGGACGCCCGGGGCATCCCCCACGAGTGGACCACCCAGGGCTGGGAGCCGCCAAGCGAAGGCGCCGCCCCCTCGGAGTTCCGGGTGGTGGTCATCGGCAAGTCCGTGCACCCCTACTGGAGCAACGTGGAACTGGGTGTGCGGGCTGCGGCCCGGGACCTGGGACTAAAGGATGACCAGGCCATCTTCTTCGTCCCCCCGACCGAGGATGTCGCCAAGCAGATTGAGACGATGGAGACGTACATCGCCCAGGGGGTGACCGGCATCGCCATCGCGCCCTCTGACCCCGCAGCGCTGGAGCCGGTGATGAAGAAGGCGGCGGATGCGGGCATCATTGTCACCACGCTGGATACGCCGCCGGTGGAGAACTCCGTCTCGCTGGTGTACATCGGGACGGACAACTACTCCGCTGGCAAGATGGCGGGTGAGGTGATGAAGCAACTGCTGCCCGAGGGCGGCAAAGTGGGCATCGGCCGCGGCTCCGACACGGCGCTGAACGCCCTGCAGCGGACCCAGGGCTTCCTGGATGCCATCGCCGGGACCAAGATTCAGGCGCTGGAGCCGGTGAACGACAAGGAGGATGCGGCCCGCGCGCTGGAGTTGGCGAACTCCGTCATCTCTGCCAACCCGGACCTGGCGGGGGCATTCGGGGTGTACGCCTACAACGGTCCTGCGTGGGCGACGGCCATCAAGGAGGCCGGGAAGGCGGGGAAGATCAAACTGGTCTGCTTTGATGCCACCACGGACATCATCAACGGCATCAAAGAGGGGGTGATTGACGCCACGATAGCCCAGCGCGAGTACGACATGGGCTACAAGTCGGTGCAACTCATTTACCTCATCGCGACGAAGGGGAAGGATGCGGCCTTCGCCGAGATGGGGGTGAAGAACGGGGTGATTGACACCGGCGTGGACGTCATCACGGCGAAGACGCTGAAGGACTACGAGGCCTCGCTGGACGCCCGGGGTATCCCCCACGAGTGGACCACCCAGGGCTGGGAGCCGCCTCAGTAGCCTTTCATCGGATCAGGTTGGCGGGAGGCAATTGCCTCCCGCCAACTCTCATCAGATTCTTTTCGGTGGTCAATTCTGATGTTATCCGCAGCGATAGGTGGGAGTTCAGGGGGCCAATGGGACTAACTTTTCGCAGTTCCGCAAAACGAACCCTTATGGGCAGTGCGATATGGGCCATATTCCGTGTCATTGCGAGGGTGCGGAGCACCCGAAGCAATCTCCTTATTTGCTGCAGGGAGATTGCTTCGCCGCCCTCGGCGGCTCGCAATGACAGGGTGAGTTTTGCGCTACTGCCTTTCCAGGCTGCCAACAGGCTCAAAAGCCTGCCCTGTGCCCACAAATGTTAGTGACATTGAGTTCAGGGGGCGGCGGCTCCGCCGCCGCCCCCCAAACCCCATCTTTCTCCCCCTTTAATGGGGGAAGGAGGGGTAATCGCCGCCCTTTATCACACAGCGATCCAGGTTGCGAACGGCGTATCCCCCGTACGTCGTGGTGAGGAGGAGTCATGACCGACCGTTATCAACCGAAACCGGAGCACAAGTTTACCTTCGGCCTCTGGACGGTGGGAAGCGTGGGGCGTGACCCCTTTGGTGAACCGGTGCGTTCTCGTCTCTCGCCTGTGGAACTGGTCTATCTGCTGGCGGAGGTGGGGGCCTACGGCGTCAACTTCCACGATAACGACCTGGTTCCGATGGATGCCACGCCCTCCGAGCGGGATCGCATCGTTGCCGAGTTCAAGAAAGCCCTCCAGGATACCGGTCTGGTGGTGCCCATGGCGACCACCAATCTCTTCAGCGACCCCGTCTTCAAGGACGGCGCGTTCACTTCCAACGACCCCCGGGTACGTGCATACGCGCTCCAGAAGACGATGAGGGCAATAGACCTGGGCGTGGAACTGGGAGCCCGGGTCTACGTCTTCTGGGGCGGGCGTGAGGGAGTGGAGACCGACGCAGCCAGGAACCCGGTGGAAGCCCTGAAGCGCATGCGGGAGGCGCTGAACTTCCTTTGTGAGTACGTCATTGACCAGGGCTACGACCTCAAGTTTGCCCTGGAAGCGAAGCCCAACGAGCCGCGCGGGGACATCTACCTGGCCACCACAGGCCACATGCTGGCCTTCATAGAGACCCTGGACCACCCGGAGATGGTAGGGGTGAACCCGGAGGTGGCCCACGAGCATATGGCCGGGTTGAACTTCCTGCACGCGATTGCCCAGGCCTGGGAAGCGGGCAAACTGTTCCATATTGACCTGAACGATCAGGCCTTCGGTCGCTATGATCAGGACCTGCGCTTCGGCTCCCACAACATCAAATCCGCCTTCTTCCTGGTCAAGTTCCTGGAGGATGTGGGCTACGAGGGCAGCCGCCACTTTGACGCCCATGCCTACCGTACCGAGGACTACGAGGGAGTCAAAGAGTTCGCCCGCGGCTGCATGCGGACATATCTCATTCTGAAGGAAAAGGCGGAGCGCTGGAACGCCGACCCGGAAATCCAGGCCCTGCTGGCCGAGATTCACGCCGACGACGGCTCCACCGACCCGTTCAAGGGACGGTATACGCCGGAGAAGGCGGCGGCGCTGAAGATGGCTGCGTTTGATCGGGTCGCTCTGGGTCAGCGCGGCATGGCTTATGAACGGCTGGACCAGTTGACCATAGAAATTCTGCTGGGCGTGCGGTAGTTTTCATGAACTGTCCAGCCGCATCCCTAACCTCACCGCTTCTGCAGCGCGGCGATGGCAGGTTTTTACGGCGGGTACGTCCGCCGTAAAACATTCTCCCCAAGCGGCGCAGGAACTGGTCGCAGGGAAGGAGGGGAACATGACTTTCTTCCTGGGGATTGACGTCTCCACGACGGCAACGAAAGCGCTTTTGATTGGATCGGACGGCGGGGTGGTGAGCGTCGCCTCGTCCGAATACAACTACGAGACGCCCCGCCCGATGTGGACCGAACAGCACCCCCATCTGTGGTGGCAGGCGACTGTTGCCAGCATCCGCAGGGTGCTGGCCGAATCGGGTGTGAACCCCGCCGATGTCCGGGGGGTCGGGCTGACCGGGCAGATGCACGGCCTGGTGTTGCTGGACGAGAAGGGCCAGGTGTTGCGTCCAGCCATTCTCTGGAACGATCAGCGGACGGCGGCGGAGTGCGATGAGATTCGCGCCCGGCTGGGCAAGGACCGGCTGATCCAGATTACCGGCAACGACGCCCTGACCGGCTTCACCGCTCCCAAAATCCTCTGGGTGCGGAACAACGAGCCGGAGGTTTTCGCCCGGGCCCGGCATATCCTCCTGCCCAAAGACTATGTCCGCTACCGCCTGACCGGCGAATTTGCGATAGACAAAGCGGACGGCGCCGGAACAATCCTCTTTGACCTCAAGATGCGGGACTGGTCCAGAGAGGTCCTGGAGGCCCTGGAGATACCCCCCGAATGGCTCCCTCCGACCTTTGAGGGGCCCCAGATCACCGGAAGGGTCACGCCGGAGGCCGCAGAGGAGACAGGGCTGAAGGCGGGCACGCCGGTCATGGCCGGCGGTGGGGACCAGTCGGCTCAGGCGGTGGGGGTTGGCGCGGTGGAGCCAGGAGTTGTGGCTCTGACCCTGGGGACTTCCGGCGTCGTCTTCGCCAGCACCCAGGAGCCCTTCATAGAGCCGGAGGGGCGGCTCCACGCGTTCTGCCACGCCGTCCCGGAACGCTGGCATCTGATGGGGGTAATGCTCTCGGCCGGGGGAAGTCTGCGCTGGTATCGGGATACCATCGCCCCGGGCACGGATTTTGACACACTCCTGGCGCCAGCCGCTGCGGTCCCCCCGGGCAGCGAGGGCTTGCTTTATCTGCCCTATCTGACCGGCGAGCGCACTCCATATCCCGACCCATTAGCGCGTGGGGCGTTTGTGGGGCTCACCGTGCGCCACACCCAGGCACACATGACCCGCGCCGTGCTGGAAGGTGTGGCCTTCGGCCTCCGCGATAGTTTTGAACTGATGAAGGCGGTGGGGCTTGCCGAGATTACCCAGGTGCGTGCTTCCGGCGGCGGCGCGAGAAGCCCGCTCTGGCGGCAGATTCTGGCAGACGTCCTGGGAGTGGAACTGGTGACGGTCAACACCACCGAGGGGGCCGCCTACGGGGCGGCACTGCTGGCAGCGACCGGGGCGGGAGTCTTCCCCGATGTGCCTGCCGCATGCACGGCGGTTGTTACGGTGACAGGCCGCACGGAGCCCGGCCCCGCAAGCCGCTTCTACGAAGAGATGTACCCTCTCTACAGGGCACTGTATCCAGCCCTGCGTCCTACCTTCAACGCTGTCGCGGGTCTGGTTGTGTAGTCGCGCCACAGGCCCTGAACCCGGCCCCAAAACCGGCCCCAAAATCAGGCGTTCCTGCCGCACACCGGTGTGCGGCAGGAGCGCCTTCGTTACTACTCAACCTCACCCCACCCCCAGCGGCTTCGCCGCTATCCCCTCCCCTCTCCTGACCTGCGGTCAGGAGAGGGGAGGGGGTGCCGCCGCAGGCGGCGGGGGAGGGGTGAGGATCAACCCCTCTCCTCTGCCAGGAATTCCAGCAAAATCCGGTTGAACGCATCCGGGTTATCCACGATGATGCCGTGACCGCTCCCCTCCACAACGACATGCCGGGCGCCGGGAATCCCTTGCGCCAGGGCGCGCTGGACCGGCGGAGGTACCGTGGTGTCCTCCGCGCCCGTAATCACCAGGACAGGCATGCGCAGTTCGCCCAGGCGGCCCGTGACGTCAAAGCGCATCAGGGAGCGCATGGCGGACCGGTAGGCGCAGGGGTTGGTCTGGGTGATGCGTCGGACGATGTTCTCCCGCAGGAGTTGCTGGTCGGGGCGGGGGAAGAGACGCCGGGCCACCAGTTCGGCCTGCCGCTCCGGGCCGACCAGGCTGCTCAGGATCGTCCGTGCCAGGAAGTAGAGCCAGCCGCTCAGGCTCTGCGGGCGCAGGCGGGCGAAGGTGTTGACCAGCACCAGACGCCGCACCATTTCGGGGTGGTCCAGCGCCAGTTGCTGGGCCACGGTCCCGCCCATAGAGATGCCCACGACGTGGGCTGGCACAGCACTCATCCGTTCCAGGAAGAGCGCCATGTCCCCGGCCATTGCCTGGACGGTCACTTCGGGCGGGGCGCTGGAGCGGCCGAACCCCCGCAGGTCGGGGGCCAGTACCCGGTACCCTGCCTGAGAGAGGGGGCCAAACTGGAGGAGCCAGTCCCCTCCAGCGGAGCCCAGCCCGTGCAGCAGGAGTACGGGCGGCGCACCAGAGGGGTTCACCTCCTCGTAGTGAAGACAGAGAACGTCTGAAAGGTCTACTGCGGGCATATGTCCACCTCCTCTGCGCCTTTCGCGCCTTTCGCGCCTTTTCGCGCCTTTCGCGCCTTTTCGCGCCTTTCGCGTCTTTCGTGCCTTTCGCGTCCCTACTCCTCCCACACCAACTCCACCTTCCCGATGCGGACGGTATCTCCGGGCCGGACTCCGGCCTCCCGCAGGGCGTCCAGCACGCCCATGGCTTCCAGGGAATGATGAAGCCGGTGGACCGCCTCCTCCAGTTCCAGGGGGGTCATCGCGGCCAGCCGTTCCACCCGCTTCCCGTAGACCCGCCAGCCGTCGGCCTCCCGTTCCACCCAGAACGTCCGCTCGTCATCTTCCAGCCGGAAGACCGGGATTTCGTAGGTGGGTTCGGGGACCCGGGGAAGCTCGGCCAGCCGCCGCGCGGCCGCCCCGAGGAGGTCGCGCACTCCCTGGCGGGTCAGGCCGGAGATGGGGAAGACCTCGTAGCCCTGGGCCCGCAGTGCGTCCCGCGCCTGGGGCCAGCGCTCCTGGGCCTCGGGCATGTCCATTTTGTTGAAGGCCACCAGTTGGGGCTTTCGGTCCAGCCCGTGGCCGAACGCGGCCAGTTCGGCGTTGATGGCGGCGAAATCCCCCAGCGGGTCCTCCGCCGTCCCGTCCAGCAGATGGATCAGGAGACGGGTGCGCTCCACGTGGCGGAGGAACTCGTGCCCCAGCCCCCTGCCCTGGCTGGCCCCCTCTATCAGACCGGGAAGGTCGGCCATCACGAAGTCCGTCCCATCGTCCAGAACGACGACGCCCAGATGGGGTTGCAGGGTGGTGAAGGGATACGGGGCAATCTTGGGCCGCGCCGCCGTCACCGCCGCCAGCAGGGTAGACTTCCCGGCATTGGGCTTCCCCACCAGTCCCACATCGGCCAGGAGTTTCAGTTCCAGATGGATGGTGCGCTCTTCCCCCGGCTCCCCGTTCTCGGCGATGCGGGGGGCCTGATGGGACGGGGTGGCGAAACGGGCGTTGCCCCGGCCGCCCCGCCCGCCCCGGGCCACCACCACCTCCTGTCCCGGCTCGGTCAGGTCGGCCAGCACCCGGCCGGTATCCGCATCCCGCACCACCGTCCCGGGGGGCACCGGCACCCGCAGGTCGGCGCCGTCGGCTCCGTGCTGGTTCTTCCCCCGGCCGTGCTGGCCCCGCTGGGCGCGAAAATGGCGCTGACGGGTGAAGCGGTAAAGGGTGTTCAGGTGGGGGTCCACGTAGAGGATGACGTCCCCCCCTTTGCCGCCGTCACCCCCGGCCGGTCCGCCGAAGGGAACGTACTTCTCCCGCCGGAAGGCCACGCAGCCGTTCCCGCCGTCTCCGCCTTTCACATAGATGGTTGCTTCGTCTACGAACATCGCATATCGCCAATCGCGTATCGCCAATCGCCAATCGCGTATCGCTAATCGCTAATCGCGTATCGCTAATCGCGTATCACGTTTCACGCTTCACGTTTCACGTTTCACGCTTCACGAATCACCCGCACAATCCGCTCCTCTATCTGCTCCCGGTACCGCCCGAACAGGTATGCCAGCACCAGTCCGCCGCCCACCAGTACGGCCCAGACCTCCGCCGGGGGACGGGTCGCGTTGGCCCCTGCCCAACTGGCGACAATCAGGCCGGGCAACCGTCCCACCCCGGCCAGGAGCAGCATGTACGGGATGGAAAGCGGACTCAGTCCGATGACGAAACAGGCCAGGTCGTCCGGCAGGAGCGGGAGCAGGAAGACCAGCAGGAAGAACGTCGGCCCCTGCCGTCGGGCCAGGCGGTCCCACCGCTCCAGCCGCGCCGGCCCGACCAGCCGCGCGACCAGCGGGCGGCCCGGCCAGCGTCCCAGCCCCATGGCCAGCGCCGACCCCAACTGGACGCCCAGCCAACTGTAGAGGGTACCCCTGGCGACGCCGTAGAGATAGCCGTTGACCAGGCCGAAAATCTGGCCGGGGACGGGCGCCAGAAGGACCTGCGCCGCGTTCAGGAGAATACTCCCCAGCGGCCCCCAGGGGCCCAGGGCGAGAACCCAGGACTGGATGGCTTCCCGGTCCGTCAGCCGGCGATGGAGCGCCGGCCCGGCGACCATCCCCAGCCCGAAGAGCAGGAGAAGGACCACCAGCATCCCGACGGACCGGAGCATTGTCCTCCATCGGTCTGAAGGGCGGTCACTGGATGTCATTCCTCCGGGTATCCCGCAGTCGCAAACTCATCCACAGCCCACCCGCAACCCCCAGCGCGGTCACGGCGAACAGTAACGGATAAGAGGTGAACCGCAAAAGCACGCCGCCCAGAAAAGAGACCGGCACCAGTACCCCGCCCAGGGTGTTGTAGAGGCCCACGAAGAGCGGGCGACGGTCCTCCGGCGCCAGTTCCAGCAGATAGTTGAACATCCCCATCATCCAGGTATTGTTGGTGATGCCGAAGCAGAAGTAGACCAGAGGATACGTCTGGGCGATCCAGCGGCTCCTGACCAGGTGGATGAGCAATGCCAGCACCGGACTGATCAGCGTGACAGCAGCACCGGCCCAGATGGCGGCCCGGGGGCCCCAGCGCTCGCTCAGCCAGCCCAGCCCGATGCTGGCGACGATTCCTCCCACCATCTGCGCGGAGACGAACCAGCCCACCACGACTTCGGGTAACCCCACGACTTCTGTCGCATGCAGGATGTAGAAGGGGAGGGCCAGTCCAAAAAGCCCGATCAGCCAGCGGCCAAAGACCAGGCGCCGGAAATCCGGCCATCCTCTCCAGACCTCCCGCAACTGGCTGCGGAGACCGGGCGAAGCGGTGGTGGAAATGGGAGCACTTCTTTCCGGCTCCCGGAGCAGCGTCAGAGCGATGATGGACGGTGTCAGTGCCAGCCCGGCAAGAGCGAAGAGGACCGCGTAGTTCCGGGGATATGGGAGCATCGGGCTGGAGAGAACGACTCCCACCAGCGCGCCGACGCCGATACCGGCCAGTCCGCCAAAGAGTTGCCCTGCCCCAATCAGCCGTCCCCGTCGGGTCGGCGGTATCGCCGCCGCCATCAGGTCAAACCAGGCCACCGAAGCGATGCCATCCAGGACATTGAACAACCCGACGCCAGCCAGAAAGACGACCAGCATCCAGTCGGGATAGCGGGTCAGACCGGCCCAGATGACCAGCGCCAGCAGGAAATAGATCGGCCGGCCGGTGTAGATGGCCCGAATGAGATACGGCTTCTTGCGGGGCTTCTGCCCGATCACCGCCGCCGCCAGGAGTTGGGGCAGCAGCCATCCCGCCGCCATCACGGTGCCGACCATCCCGACCAGCGGCTCCGACGCCGTCAGCGTGCGGGCGAAGGCCGGCAGGACGGTGTTCGGGTTCAGGAACGAGTAGGCGATCCCGAAAAAGACGTAGTCTGTCAGCAGGGCGGTAAAATTGTGACGGAAGTGGGGCGGTAGGACTTCCCGATTTCCGTTACCTGTTCTCTGATTCTTCTGGATGGTTGGCTCCATATAATGGATTCTCCACCTCGGTCCGAAACGAACCGCAGGCGGCAAGGATGGAGTCTGGAACATGCTGGGCACCTCCAGAAACGCCTGGCACGCTGGTCAATGCCAGCCCCTTGCCGTCTGTTGAGCATACCACAATTTATACGATAGTCAACCCACGCCCGGGCCGGGGCTTGCGCAGTAATTCGCCCCCTATGGGTACGAGGGGGTATGGGGGTTTTGCGGGCGGGCGTAGCCTGCCCGCAAAACCCCCAGATTCCTCCCCATTTATGGGCACGGCGCTCCCCGCAAAGGATTTGCTGCAAAAGCCCCGCTCGGCGGGCCGATTGCTTTCTGCCGGTTCAGTGCTATAATCGTCCCCAGAAGCGCCACCGCCACGACCATCCGTACCCTTCCGCGTTCTATCTCGGGAGGAAGCCATGCACTCTTCCGCCACCTCCGAAACCATCGCACCGGTCCGCCTGAGCGCCAGTTACAAATTCATCTGGGGACTGGCCGCGCTGGGGACTTCCCTGGTCTCCGGCACCTACGGGGCCCTGCTCCCCATCTTCTACCAGGACTACCTGGGGTTGCAGGCCCGCTGGATCGGCATCGCCTCCGCCATCTACGCGGTGTGGAATGCGCTGAACGACCCGCTCTTCGGCTACATCACCGACAGCACCCGCTCCCGCCGGGGGCGGCGCATCCCCTATATGCGCTACACCGCCCCCTTCCTGGGCCTGACGTTCATCCTGGTGTGGCTGGCTCCCGCCCGGGCCGGCCAGGTGGCCCTCTTCTGGTGGATGCTGACCACCATGCTCCTCTACGACACCTGTTTCACCATCGTCGGCCTGGTCTACTCGGCACTGCTGCCGGAAGTGAGCGAATCGGACGCGGAGCGGAACCACCTGCAGATTTCCGCGTCGCTTTTTGGACTACTGGGCTTCCTCCTGGGGTTCATCATCCCGGAGATGTTCCGCCCCAAGGCGGAGGCCGCGCCGTCGTTCCTGCCCCTGCAGGTCTCTATGGTCGTCGTGGGCGCCGTCAGCGCACTGCTGGTCATCGCCACCACGCTAAAAGTGAAGGAGCGCCCGGAATTCTACCAGGTGGACCGGCCCCTGCCGCTGAAGGAGGCCATCCGCTACACCTTCACCAGCAAATCCTTCCTCCTCCTGGTCAGCCAGAACTTCATGTCCATCCTGATGCAGTCCCTGGTGGTGGGGATGCTCTTCTATCTGGCCGACTACGTGCTCCGGGTGAACGCGATTCTCCTTCTGGCGGCGGTCTTCATCCCGCTCTTCATCGGTGTTCCGCTGACCTCGCCCATCCGCCGACGGTTCGGGGTTGCGGGCGCGCAGCAACTCCTCCTGCTGGTCGCCGGGATTGCGCTGGTCCTCATCGCCGTGGTGCCGAATCCACTGATCCCCGTCTGCTTGGCCGTGGCCGGGTTCGGGCTGGCCGGTCCGCAGACGCTGACCAACGTCCTTTTCGCCCAGGTGGCCGACGAGGACGAACTCCGCTCCGGGGTGCGGCGGGAGGGCGCGTTCTTCGGCGTCAACGCGCTGCTGACCAAGCCGGCCCAGTCGGTGGCACTGGCGCTGATCCCCTTCGTCCTGGAGGCCACCGGTTTCGTCACCCGGGAAGCCCACGGCGGTCAGATATACCTGGACCAGCCCGCCAGCGCGATTTTCGGCATCAAAGTGCTGACCGGCCTGATCCCGGGTATCGCGCTCATCATCGGCGCGGCCATCCTGCACTGGTTCCCCCTCCGGGGCCGCTATCTGGCCGAAGTACAGGAACGGGTATTGCGACTGCACGCGGAGAAGAGAAGGATCCACGAAGAACACGAAGGGCACGAAAGACGCGAAAAGCGCGAAAGACACGAAAAACAAGAAAAGCGCGAAGCCCAATAATCCTGTACACTCCTTCGTGCCCTTCGTGGATTATATCCCACGAAGAACACGCTTCACGTATCACGGTTTACGTATCACGTATCCACCATGCCCGAATTCGTCCATCTTCACGTCCATACCCACTACTCCCTGCTGGACGGCCTCTGTTCGCCCCGGGCGCTGACCCAGCGGGCCGCCGAGTTGGGCATGCCCGCGCTGGCCATCACCGACCACGGCGCCCTCTACGGCGTCGTGGAGTTCTATCAGGCCGCGCAGGAGGCCGGCATCAAGCCCATCATCGGCCTGGAGGCCTACCTGGCCTCCCGCCGCCTTCACGACCGCAATGCCGCCGAAGACCGTAAGCCCTACCACCTCCTCCTGCTGGCCCAGAACCAGACCGGCTACAAGAACCTCCTCCGCCTGGCGACCATCGCCATGCTGGAGGGCTACTACTACAAGCCGCGCATAGACAAAGAGACGCTGGCCCGCCACGGCGAGGGTCTCATCGTCTTTTCCGGCTGCGGCTCCTCCGAGATTCCGCGCCTCATCATAGAGGGACGTCTGGAGGAGGCCCGCGCCGCCATCGCCTGGTACCGCGAGCATTTCCCCGACCGGTTCTACCTGGAACTGCAGGACCACGATACTGGTGACTGGTATACTGGTGACTGGTATACTGGTGACTGGTATACTGGTAACGGGTACACTGGTGACAGGCACCAATCTACCAGTCACCAATCTACCAGTCACCAATCTACCAGGCACCAATCTACCAGTCACCAATCTACCAAGTACCAATTGCTCAACCGTCACCTGCTGGAATTCGCCCGGGAGTTTCACCTGCCCCTGGTGGCGACCAACGATGTCCACTACCTCACCCGGGAACAGGCCCCCGTCCACGATACCCTGCTGGCCATCGGCACCGGCAAGTCCCTCAAAGACCCCAGCCGGATGCGCTACGAGGGAGACACCTACTATCTGCGGACGGCTGAGGAGATGGCCGCGCTCTTCGCCGAAGTGCCCGAAGCGCTGACCAACACCCTGCGCATCGCCGAGATGTGCCAGGTGGAACTGGAGTTCGGGCGACCCCACCTGCCGGTCTTCCCCGTCCCGGAGGGGCACACGCCCCAATCGTACCTGCGCCAACTCTGCGAGGAGGGCCTCCGCCGCCGCTACGGCGACCGGGCCGATAGCCCCGAAGTCCGCCAGCGCCTGGAGCACGAACTGGCCATCATCCACCAGATGGGCTTTGACACCTACTTCCTCATCGTCTGGGACCTCTGCCGGGCGGCGCGGGAGCGGGATATCTGGTACAACGCCCGGGGCTCCGCTGGCGGCTCCATTGTCGCCTACTGCCTGGACATCACCCGCGTGGACCCCCTCACCAACCACCTCATCTTTGAGCGGTTCCTCAACCCGGGTCGGGTCACCATGCCCGATATTGACCTGGACTTCCCCGACGACCGCCGGGCAGAGATGATTGAGTACGCCCTCCAGAGGTACGGGCAGGAGAACGTCGCCCAGATCATCACTTTCGGGACGCTGGGGGCCCGGGCCGCAGTGCGGGACGTGGGTCGGGTGATGGACATTCCCCTCTCCGAGGTGGACCGTATCGCCAAACTGATTCCCTCCATCCCCGGCAAGCCCGTCTCCATTGCCGAGGCGCTGGAGGGGGTGCCGGAACTCCGTCAACTCTACGACACCACTCCCTATGTCCGTCAACTGCTGGATACGGCGATGCAACTGGAGGGAGTGGCCCGGCACGCCTCCACCCACGCCGCCGGGGTGGTGATCGCCGACGCCCCACTGGTGGAATACTGTCCCCTCCACCGCCCGACCAAAGAGCAGGGAGGCGGAGGAACAGAAGAACGGAAGGGCAGGGGGGCGGAGGAGCGAAGAAACAACGGAGAGGGGCTGGAAGAGGAAGAGGTTACCGGTGAGGCCGTGCTCAGCGCGGTCACCCAGTGGCCGATGGAGGACCTGGAAGCCATCGGTCTGCTGAAGGTGGACTTCCTGGGACTGAGCACGCTGACCATTATGCGCCGCGCCTGCGACCTGATCCGTCAGCGGCACGGGGTGGAACTGGACCTGGATTCCATCCCCCTGGACGACCCGGCCATCTACCGCCTGCTCTCCAGCGGGGATGTGATGGGGGTGTTCCAGGTGGAAGGGGCGGGCTTCCGCCGGGTCCTGCAGGAGATGCGCCCTACCCGCTACAGCCACATTGTCGCCGCGCTGGCCCTCTACCGCCCCGGCCCGATGGAGTACATCCCCACCTACATTCGCCGCATGCACGGCGAGGAGCCCGTGGAGTACCGCCACCCGGCCCTGGCCCCCATCCTGGACGAGACCTACGGCATCATCGTCTACCAGGAGCAGATCATCCGCATCGCCACCGACCTGGCGGGGTACGAGCCGGGGGAGGCGGATACCATCCGCAAGGCCGTCGGCAAGAAGAAGAAAGACGCCCTGCTGGCCCACCGGGTCAAGTTTGTGGAAGGATGTACGGCCCGCGGCATTCCGCGGGAGGTTGCCGAGGGGATTTTTGACGATATTGAGTTCTTCGCGCGCTACGGCTTTAACGCCGCGCATGCCGCCGGTTACGCGCGGGTCACCTGCCAGACGGCGTACCTGAAGGCCCACTACCCGCTGGAGTACATGACCGCCCTGCTGACGGTGGAGCGGCACAACACCGAAAAGGTCGGCATCCTGATCAACGAGTGCCGCCGGATGGGCATAGATGTCCTGCCGCCCAGCGTCAACCGCTCCGACCTGGATTTCACCATAGAGGGGAAAGCCATCCGCTTCGGCCTGGGCGCGGTCAAAAACGTGGGCGACGGCCCCGTCGGGGCCATTCTCGCCGCGCGGGGCGACCGTCCCTTCTCCTCGCTGGCCGACTTCTGTCGCCGGGTGGACCTGCGGCTGGTCAACCGGCGGGCGCTGGAGAGTCTGATCCGGGCCGGGGCGCTGGACGAGTTCGGCCCCCGGGCCCGCCTGCTGGCCGCCATGGACCGGATGATGGACCTCAGCGCCCGTACCCACCTGGCGCGGGACATGGGACAACTCAGCCTCTTCGGCGAGACCACCGGCATCCAGTTGGAGGACGACGAGGGGCTCTTCGTCGGTCTGCCGCCGATTCCGGAAGTGCCCCTGCGGGAGATGCTGGAGTGGGAGAAGGACCTGATGGGGGTCTATCTCTCCGAGCACCCCCTGACCCGCGCGGCGCGCGAACTGGCGGACGTCATCAATGCCTACGCCGGGCAGTTGCACGAGGAGCCGCACGAGTCCGTCGTCACCGTCGCCGGGATGGTCCGGCGCATCCGGCGCCATACGACGAAGGACGGCAAGGAGATGGCCTTCGTCACTCTGGAGGACCTCTACGGGGCCTGCGACGTGGTCGTCTTCCCGCGCGTCTGGGCGGAGAGCCGGGAGAAGTGGCAGCCGGAGGCGCTGGTGGTGGTCTGCGGCAAAGTGGACGCCCGCCGGGAGCCGCCCAGCCTGATCTGCCAGTGGGTCAAGACGCCGGAGGAGGTGGCCCGCCCGCGCCGGAACGGCACTCCGGTGGGGGAAGTGCCCGCAGGCCCCCCTGAACCTTTCCCCAGTGTAGTAAGGGAATCTGCCCCCGAATACCGTCCGTCGCCTCCTCCCGCCCCGGCGGCCGCAGGGCCCGGGCTGGCGGGCCGTCCCTGCACCGTGGAGATCACCCTCCGGCGCAGCGGGGATAACGAGCGGGATTTCCGCCTCCTCTCCGCCGTCCACGAACTGCTGACGGCCTATCCGGGGGAGGACCGGTTCACCTTCCGGCTGCTGGGCGGAGCGAACGGGGACGGCGGCGAGGTTGTCCTGGAGTTCCCCAACCACTCCACCCGCTATTGCGACGAACTGGGGGAGAAACTGGCGGACCTGCTGGGGCCGGGGGCGGTGAAAGTGGTCAGTGGTCTAGCCACCTGACAGTTTCTTACTGGCAATGTCATTGCGAGGGCGCGGAGCGCCCGAAGCAATCTCCAAATGGCTCGCGGAGATTGCTTCGCCCCCTTCGGGGGCTCGCAATGACACGCCGGGAAGGATTTCTGCAAGTGTTCACGAAAAGTGTCGGGTGGCCAGGTCAGTGGTTAGTGGTCGGCCGCGGCGCCGGTCACCAGAAACAACCGCCTACAGCGCCCCCTCCAGGCGCAGAAGGGCCTCCTTGACCTCCAGCCCGCCCCCATAGCCCACCAGGGAATGGTCGGCGCCGACGACCCGATGGCAGGGGACGATGATGGGGATGGGGTTGGCCCCCACTGCCCTCCCCACCGCCCGCGCGGCGCCGGGGCGGCCGACCCGCCGGGCCAGTTCGCCGTAGGAGACGGTCTGGCCGTAGGGAATGCCGCGCAGTTCCTCCCAGACCCGCCGCTGGAAGGGAGTGCCCCGCAGGTCCAGCGGGAGGTCAAACTCCCGGCGGAGGCGGGAGAAGTACTCCCGCAGTTGGGTCACCGCCGGGGCCAGCGCTTCCGGATTCTCTTCCGGCATCTCCGGCCCCACCCATCGGGCCAGCCATTCCTTCAGGGCGGCCCAACCCTCGCCGGGTAGCCCCACCCGGCACAGGCCCGTCGGCGTGGCGACCAGAATCAGCGAACCGAAGGGAGAGTCTATGGTTGTGGTGTAGATGCTCATCGTGCTCCTTATGACAATCGGATTTGCTGGCCGGATTATACCCCATTCCACCCGCTTTTGCACGCGGGCGGGTCCCCAAACCAGCCTGGGCGAAATTCCACCGCAAGGGTCGCCCCTGCGTCCCCTGATGCCGCCCGTCCCCTTTGCAAACCCGGCGAGATGCGGTATCATAACGAAGGGGAGCGAAGGGGTTTTGGGGGGGGGGGGGGCGGGGGGCGGCCGCGGCCCCCCCCCCCCCGCCGGGGCGGGCGCAGCGCGTGAGGGTGCGCGCCAAGG
>JBBIKR010000054.1:0-21631 GCA_037445395.1 Thermoflexales bacterium | reverse complement strand
CGTAGGCCGCTTGGGGGTGCCCCTGGGGCCCTCCTTCCCCCCCTGCGCCCCCTTCGGGGGGGGGGGGGGGGGGGGGGGGCCCCCCCCCCCCCCCCACAACCCCATATTCCCCATTCTATGGGCGCGGCGCTCCCCGCAAAGGATTTGCTGCGCAAGCCCGCCTGTCCAATAACTGACTACCGGTCAGTTATCGGGCAGTGTCCATGATATTCATTTCCGGCCCGTTGTCTATAGCACAAGGGGACTAATTTGGGAAGGAATTTAGTCCCTAAGGACTATCCTTGATCCCGGCCAGCAGCGATTCGGCCCTTATCCCTCGGGAGGAGTGAGGGGTTTCGGGGGCGCAGAGGGCAGGTCGGCGGCGCTGAAACTCTCCGGCAGCAACTGGCGCAGGGTGGTCCGGCGCCAGTGGCCCTGGGCGTCGCCGATGAGGACGATCAGGTCCTCGGCGAACTCCCGCAGGGTCTGGCGGCAGGAGCCGCAGGGCGTCCCGCCGTTCTCCGTCACCACGGCCAGCGCGATGAATTCCCGTTCCCCTTCGGAGACCGCCTTGACCACCGCCGTCCGCTCGGCGCAGGTACAGAGCGGGTAGACGGCGTTCTCCACATTGCAGCCGGTATAGATGCGTCCGGAGCGGCCCAGCAGCGCCGCCCCCACCCGATAGTGGGAATACGGCGCATACGCCCGCTCCCGGGCCTCCCGTGCCCGTTCCAGCAACATTTGAGGGTCAAAATCTGGCGTTGAGATGTAAGTCTTGTCCATTAGGGATTTTCCGATTGCGATGTTGCGGAAAAGGACTTATAGGTTATGCCAAATCCGGTTCTGCGACCGAGTTCTGGAGCAGTTGTAGCGTAGGATTTATCCCAATGTCACTAACATTTGGACGTGGGGCAGGCTTTTGAGCCTGCCGGCATCCCGCAAAGGCGATCACGCAAAACTCACTCTGTCATTGCGAGCCGCCAAAGGCGGCGAAGCAATCTCCACAAGCCATTCAGGAGATTGCTTCGGGCGCTCTGCGCCCTCGCAATGACACGGAACAGGGCCATATCGCACTGCCCATAGAGTGAGTCTTGCGGAACGGCGAAAAGTTAGTGCCATTGGGATTTATCCTGCATTGGGGCAGGAAGCAGCGCAAAACAGGATAAATCCTGGACTACAACTGTTATTCCCCCCGCGCCATCCGCACCTTGCGGATGCGCCGACCGGAGACGGTCAGTACCTCTACCTGCCACCCCCCGATCTGGAGACGGTCGCCGGGGACGGGGACCCGTCCCAGGGCGTCGTAGATGAGGCCCCCCAGCGTATCGGCGGTTTCCGTGGGCAGGTCGGCCTCCAGAAGGTCGTTGACGTCGTCCAGGTTCATCCGCGCGTCCAGGATGTACTCCCCCTCGCCGACCTGCTCAAAAGTGGGCTCTTCGGCGTCGTACTCGTCCTGAATCTCCCCAACAATCTCCTCCAGGATGTCCTCCACGGTGACCAGTCCCGCCGTCCCGCCGTACTCGTCCACCACAATCGCCATGTGGATGCGCCGTTGCTGCATCTCCCGCAGCAGGTCGTCCACCTTCTTCGTCTCCGGTACGAAGTAGGCCGGGCGGAGCATCTCCCGCAGCGACGGGCGGGGACCGTCCCCCTGCAGGTGGAGCAGCAGGTCCTTGGCATACACCAGTCCCACAATCCCATCCACGGTCCCTTCATAGACGGGGATGCGGGAATGGCCGGTCTCCGCAATCACCCGCACCACCTCCTCCGGCGGCGTCTGGACGTCCACGGCGACAATGTCTATGCGCGGGACCATGACCTCTCGCGCCATGGTCTCGCCCAGTTCAAAGATGGAGTAAATCATCTCCTTCTCTTCTTCCTCAATAACGCCCTCTTCCTCCCCGGCGTCCACCAGAGTGCGGATTTCCTCTTCGGTGACCAGGGCGGTGCCGGTGAGGGGGACGCTGCCGAAGGGAGCCGCCAGGCGGTTGCCCACCCAGACCAGCAGGCGGACAGGGGGCCAGAGGACGGCGACCAGGACCCGGAGCAGCCCGGCGAAGCGGACGGCCCAGCGCTCCGGGTGGGCAGCGGCGATGCCCTCCGGCGCCAGCCGCCCCGCGACCAGGATGAGCGCGGAGAGGCCGCCGATGACGACCAGCAGGGCAACGCCGTCCGCCCAGGGAGAGGGGATGCCCCCGGCGGCCAGGGCCCGGACCAGCGGGGGGACCAGTGTGATGGCCGCCAGGGCCGCCGCCAGCGCGGCCAGGAACGCTTTGCCCAGGTAAAGGGTGCCCACCATACGGCTGGAATCTTCTGCCAGACGGAAGGCCAGCGCGGCGCGCGGGACGCCCTCATCGGCCATCTGGCGGAGCCGTCCGCGCCGGGCACTGGCAAACGCCGCCCGCATCCCTGCCAGCAGGCCGTGCAGAAGGACCAGCCCGATCGTGCCGACTAACCCCAACCAGTTCCCACCGCTCATTTTTCATCACCTCACACAAAGGCACAAAGATAATATTTTTTTACTTTTCTCCGTGTCTTTGTGTCCCCGTGTGAGAATCCTCCGCATCTTCCCGCCTGCCCCGTTCCCGCGCCGGGACTCCGTAGGCCACCGCGTCGTCGGGGATGTCGCGGGTCACCACGGAGCCCGCGCCGATCACCGCCCGGCGGCCCACCCGGACCGGCGCGACCAGCATGGTCCCAGAGCCGATGAACGCCTCCTCCCCGATGACCGTGCGGTGCTTCCGTTTGCCGTCAAAGTTGCAGGTGACGGTGCCCGCGCCGATGTTGGCCCCGGCGCCCACCTCGGCGTCCCCCACATAACTGAAGTGGCCCATTTTGGCCCCCGGGCCGAGGTACGAGTTTTTGACCTCGCCGAAATTGCCCACGTGGGCCCCCGGCCCCAGATGCGCGCCGGGACGGAGATGACTGAAGGGGCCCACGTCGCTCCCTTCCTCCATCACCGCTCCCTCCACCACCGAGGCCAGCACCCGGCAACGGTCGCCGATGACGCTGTCCTCTACGAGCGTGTTGGGGCCGATCCGGCAGTGGCGGCCGACAACCGTCTTCCCGCGCAAAATGGTATTGGGCCAGATGACGGTGTCCGTCCCGATGACCACTGTCGGCTCAATGTAGGTGGTTTCGGGGTCCAGCATGGTCACTCCGGCCTCCATCCAGCGGCGGTTGATGCGGCGGCGCAGGACCGCCTCCGCTTCGGCCAGGTGGACGCGGGTATTGATGCCCAGCATCTCCGTCGGGTCTTCGGCGGCTACGGCAACCACCCCTTGGCCCTCGCCGGCCGCCATCTCCACCAGGTCGGTCAGGTAGTACTCCCCTTTGCGGCTCAGAGGGAGAAGGGGAAGATGGGCCCAGAGCCAGGCCGCGTCGCAGGCGTAGACCCCGGCGTTCAGTTCCCGAATGGCCCGTTCGGCCTCCGTCGCGTCGGCCTCCTCCACGATGCGCGCCACGCTCCCATCGGCCCGGCGCACCACCCGTCCGAAGCCCCGGGGGTCTTCGGCGACCACCGTCAGGATGGACAGCGCGGCCCGGGCCGAACGGCGCGCGTCCACCACCCGGCGGAGCGTCTCCCCGGTCAGGAGGGGCATGTCGGCGTAGAGGATGAGCACCTCATCCGCCCGTCCTTCCAGCGCCGGGCGGGCCTGGAGGACGGCGTGCCCGGTGCCCAGTTGCTCCCGCTGCTCCACGTAGGTGACGGCCTCCCCCACGGCCCGGCGCACTTCCTCCGCCCCGTGCCCCACCACCAGCACTGGGGGAAGGTCGGAGAGGCCACTCACCGCATCCAGGGCGTAGAAGACCATCGGGCGCCCGCAGAGGGGGTGGAGGACTTTGGGGACCTCCGACCGCATCCGCGTCCCCTGCCCGGCGGCCAGAATGACGATTCCCAGCATATCTCTTTGCTCCATAGATTCCGACTGTAGATGCCTGGCGCGGATGAAGCGCCTGGCATCTATCATCATTATACCTGCAAACGGGGATTTGACCAGCCTCCCCTACAGAAGATGAGAGGAGAAGGTTGATTTGGCATTCTCCCAGCAGGGTGTATAATTTCCGGTGACAGCCGCCTGAATTCTCCGTGAAAGGAGCGTATGGACAAGCCCACCGAGCAAAGAGCGATAGAAATCCTGGAGACCGACCCCGACTTCTACGTCCCCATCAAGAAACTCTGGCTGATGCTCCAGGCAGAGGGGCTGGCGCTGGACCTGGAACTGGAGGAGTTCCGGGCCCAACTGGAAGCGGACGACCGGTTGGAGATAGAGGACTTTGACGATTCCCTGCCGGGTGAACCCGAGGAGGTCGCCGAAATAGAGCGGGACCTGGAGGCGCTGGGGTTCTTCGGCGGCCCCCGGGTGAAACTGGCGAGCCGGGAGATGACCGCCGAGGACATCATGGCCGGCCTCCTGCGCAGTCTGGAGCGGATGAACGAGGCACTGCGCGGCGCCTGGGAGACCCGTCCCGCAGGGGATCGGGAGACCGAGGAGGAGTTACTGGACGCACTGGCCCTGGGCCAGGAAATGGAAGAGGAAATTCGCCGGATGATAGAAGAACGGCGCTGGGAGAATGAGGCGCCGGATACATAAGGGCGTGCCGGGCACTTCAAAGGTGCCCGGCACGTTCTCGTTGATCCGACACTTCTGGAGGCATCATGAACCGCCAACTTCGCTGGAGCGACCATATCCTGATTAACATCTACTGGCTGGGGCTGAATGTCGCTTCGGGGACCATCACCCCGGTCCTCCTGCCCTATCTGGTGGCCCTTTTTGTGCCGCCGGAGCAGAAGAACACCTACCTGGGGCTGGTGCGGGTCATCGGGCTGGCGGTGGCCATGCTGGTCCAGCCCATGGCGGGCATGTTCAGCGACCGCAGCACGCTCCGCTGGGGACGCCGTCGCCCGTACATCTTCGCGGGCACGGTGCTGGACCTGGTCTTTCTGGCCATCGTCGGCGCGTCGCCCCTGTTCATCGGTTCCGCACTGGACGGATTCTTCGTCCCCACCCTGGGCATTACCACCGCCCTCTTCGTCCTGATTGTGGGCATTGTCCTCCTGCAAATCTCCTCCAACATCGCCCACGGCGCCCTGCAGGGCCTCATTCCCGACCTGGTCCCGGAGGACCAGCGGGGCCGCTCCTCCGGCGTCAAGGCGGTGATGGAACTCCTGCCCGTCTTTCTGGTCATCGTCGTCGGGCCACTGGTGGACCGGGGACTGGTCTGGCTGGTGGTGGGCTTTGTGGGGCTGGCCCTGCTGGCGACCATGCTGGCGACGGTGCTGGGCGTGCGGGAGGAGCCGCTCCGGGAGAAGCCGGCCGGACCGGTGGGCGAGGCGGTCTGGCGGCTGGTCGCGCTGACGGCCATCTTCGTCGGGGTCACCCGGGCGGCCCTCTGGCTGGTCAATGCCGCCGGAGGAGCGACGGCGGCGGCCGCGCTGGGTACACGCGTGGCCGTGGGCGTCGTGGTCGGCCTGGTCGCCATGGCCGGCTCCATCTTCCTGGGCGTCTACTTCGGCGCGTGGGTCGGCATCGGGCGGGAGGCCCCCCGCCAGACCTCCTTCATCTGGTGGGTGGTCAACCGGCTGATGTTCCTGGCGGCGGTCGGCTCGGTGCAGGGCTTCGCCCAGTACTTCCTGCGGGACGTCCTCCACATCCCCAACGCGGCCACGATGACGACGATTCTCCTGGCGGTGGTGGCAGTCTTCCTGCTCCCGGCGGCGCTGGGCGGCGGCTATCTGGCGGACCGCGTTGGGCGCAAGCGGCTGGTGGCGCTTTCGGGGCTGGTCGCCGGAGCGGGCACGGTGTTGCTCCTCTTCTCCACCAACATCCCGCTGGTGCTGGTCAGCGGCTGCATCATCGGCCTGGGGACGGGGATTTTCTACGCCTCCAACTGGGCGCTGGGGACGGACCTGGCTCCCTCGGCGGAGGCGGGGCGGTACCTGGGCATCTCCAATCTGGCGGGGGCCGGAGCGGGGATTGTGGGCGCGGGCATCGGCGGACCGATGGCCGACTACTTCAACGCCCTCCAGCCGGGGCTGGGATACCTGGTGATCTTCGCCGTCTACGCGGCGCTCTTCTTCCTGTCCGTTCTGGCCCTGACGCGGGTGCGGGCGGAGTGGAGAGCGTAACCCCGACGTTCACAAATTCCCCATCGCATCTTCACACGATTTTCAACTCCCCCTGGCATCATGGTGGCCACAACCTGAAAGAAGGGAGCGAAATGTCCAGAAAGATGCGATGGAACTACATTGTGAACGCGGTCATTGCCCTGTTGGGGCTCCTCTCACTGCTCAGTGGCCTCCTGATGCTGACCTTTCCCGAGGGGGGCTATCGGGGCGGTCGGAATCCGGACTTCCGGACAGCCCTCCTGGGGCTCAGCCGGCACACCTGGAGTGACCTTCACGTCTGGCTCAGCCTGCTGGCGGTGGCCGGGGTGGCCCTGCACCTGGTGCTGCACTGGAAGTGGATCGTCTGCGCGACGAAGGCCTGGTTCGCGGTAAAGCCCAAAAGAGAGGTAGCCGTAGAAACCTGTCCGGTGGAGTAAAAGAAACGGACGCGCCGGGCACGTCCAACGT
Source organism: Thermoflexales bacterium (assembly GCA_037445395.1). Classification (GTDB taxonomy): domain Bacteria; phylum Chloroflexota; class Anaerolineae; order B4-G1; family DUEL01; genus SpSt-77. The sequence continues at coordinate 15,075 of JBBIKR010000054.1, read as the reverse complement.
GCCCGGCGCGTCCGTTTATACCTCCAGGAACGCCCGGATGGCCGCCCCCACCTCCGCCGGGCGCTCCATCGGCACCATGTGCCCGGCATCCGGGATGACGATGGAGCGGGCCTGGGGGAGCCACCGTTCCATCCGCCGCTGCGCCTGAGGGAAAAAGGTCCCGGAGTGCTTCCCCCGGATGATCAGGGTCGGGGCGCGCAGGCGGGGGATGGCCCGCCAGACGTCGGTGGGAATGGTGGCGAAGAGGCGGGCTTCCCACTCCGGCGGATAGACCAGTTCCACGCCGCCGTCGGGCCGCGGGCGGGTGCCGGCCTCCACGTAGGCCCAGAGGCTCTCCTCCGGCCATCGGGCAAAGAAGGGCTTGCTCCGGAAGTACTCGTAGCAGGCCTGCCGGTCGGGCCAGGTGCGCCGACGGTAGAGAGCCCCCCGAATCAGCGAAGGGCGCGGCGTCCGGCCGAACCAGCGCATAACCTGCGTCAGGAACAGCCAGTGGGGCGGCAGGATGACCGGGTCTATCAGGATGACGGCCCGGAAGAGGTCGGGGCGGTCCACGGCCGCCCAGAGGGTCATCACGCCCCCCATAGAGTGGCCGACGCCGATGATCCCCCGCAACCCCAACCCGTCCAACCCCCGGATCAGGTCGTCGGCCAGAGGGCGCCAGCCGTTGACTTCTTCGGGACGACTGCCGGGCCAGAGCGGGCGTGCGGGCAGGCCGATGACCCGGTAGCGGTCGGTGAGGGTCGCGGCCAGAGGGCGGTAGGTGCCCGGCGGGAAGCCGTTGGCGTGGGCGATGTGCAGGACGGGGCCGTCCCCGCCGAATTCGTAGACGTCTATCATGGCCCTCCGTTGCTCCGTTGGTGCTTCCACTGGCAGTACTCGTCGCAGGATTCCATCGGTACCGGTGGTGAGGTGGCAGGCGAAATTACCCTGTAGATGAGGAACAGCGGCCGAAGGCTCCGTTCCACTACGCGCCCCACCTCTTGAAGTTGCATCCCTCTTTCCGCCGCCAGTGCTCCCAGCGCTGCCACCCGTCCCCGGAAGACCGTATCCTCCGGCGTGTGGGCCACATAGAGGGTGGCGGTGTCCTCCAGAAACGGCCGGACGCGCTCCGGAAAATCCGCATCCGGCTCGTGCAGTGGTTCGTAGCCGAATACCTCCACCGGCGCCACCCGCCCGGCGGTCAGAAAGCGCACCGGCGCGTCTATCCCCCAGTCCAGCGCGACGACCGGTCCGGCGGCGTTTTCCCTCAGATAGGCGGCCAGGTCGTAGATGGCGCTGGAGTGGGCGGAGTGGCCGCCCGTCCGGGCCAGCGCCTGATGGTACCGGATGGTCGTCCAGAGGTCGCCTCCGGCCCAGAGGAGGGCCATAAGGAGGGAGACCGCCGTGAGCGCTCTCCGGGCCCGGCCCGCCCCGAGGCGGCTCGCCGCTCCTACCACCAGCCCCATCGCCAGCGGGACCAGCGGTACCGCCAGCGCGTAGTGGGTGATGAAGAGGTCGCTCACGGTGAACGCACTCTGGGCCACGATCAGCAGCAACAGGGCGACCGGCAACAGATGGGCCCACCGGCGGGTCCAGAAACCCAACCCAATCCCCAGCAGGACGGTCCCGGCGGCCAGGTATGGCGCCCACGGGTTGGCGAAGGTGCCCCCCAGGTACCAGAGGTGGTCCCCCCGCAGCAGGGGCCACAACTGGCCCAGCCGGACGGTCAGATTGGGGAGATAGGCCCGGTTATCCACCCCGTAGTAAGACCGTCCCAGATTGCCCAGGACCGAAGCCAGCGTGCCCCCGGTCTGCAGGTTGAAGATGACCAGCGGCACCAGGGGCAGAAGGAAACAGAGCACGAAAAGCGCGAAGGACGCGAAAGGCGCGAAAGACGCGAAAGGCGCGAAAGACGCGAAAGGCGCGAAAGGCGCGAAAGGTTTTCGCCGGGGTGGTGAGAAAAAGTGCGCGATGACCGCCACTGCGACCATTGCCCCGATGGCCCAGAGGAAAAGCAGTTTGGCGTAGAGGCCCAGGCCCCAGAAGAGGGCCGTCAGGTAGAGGTCGGTGGGACGACGCCTCCGCCACCAGCGCAGGCCGGTGAGCAGGCTCGCCATAAAGAAAAGCGCGGTCAAGTTGGTGACGAAGATGCCCTGCCGACTCCAGAAGACAAAGGTGGGGCTGACGGCCAGCAGAAGGGCCGCGACGTGGGCCGCCGGCGGGCCACCCAGCATCCGGGCCACCCGCCAGGTTAGCAACAGCGTCAGCCCGCCGGTCAGGAGGGGGAGCCACCGCAGCGCGACGACGTTCACCCCGCCCAGCGCCAGGAACGGCACCGCCAGATAGACGTTCAGCGCGCCGATGTAGTCCTGAACCATCAGGGGCAGATGCCAGGGGCCCAGAGCGACCGTCGCGTCCCGGAACGCCGTCACCGGCTGACCGGTCAGCAATTGCATGGCGTTCAGGCCCGCTTCCCTCGCCTCGTCGTAGTGCAGCCCGGGCAGGGATAACTGATGGGCACCCAGGGCCAGGAAAATGAGGAAGCAGGAAGCAGGAAGCAGGTAGCAGGTAGCAGGAAGCCGGTAGCAGGTCGCAGGAAGAGGATGAGTGAGACGATGGGGTGGTTCAGAACAGGCCGGTTTCATGAGTGCGTGTTCCGTACTCCGTATTCCGTTGCTCCTGCGCTCAATACGCCCCCTCTCCCAGCAACACCTTCGGGATGGTGCGCATCAGGATTTTGAAGTCCAGCCAGAGGGACCAGTTCTCAATGTAGTAGACGTCCAGGAGCACCATTTCGTCAAAGGAGAGACGACTGCGGCCGCTGACCTGCCAGAGGCCGGTCATCCCCGGCGGAGCCTCCAGCCGTTTCTTGTGCCACTCCTGGTACTTCTCCACTTCCGCCGGGATGGGCGGGCGGGGGCCGACCAGGCTCATCTCCCCTCGCAGAACGTTCACCAACTGCGGCAACTCGTCCAGGCTGAGGCGTCGAAGAATCCGACCGACGCGCGTCAGGCGGGGGTCGTCCCGAATTTTAAAGATGGGACCGTCGGCTTCATTGAACTCCGCCAGCATATCCTGTTGCTCCTCGGCCCCCACATGCATGGAGCGGAACTTGTACATCTCAAAATGGCGCCCCCGCAACCCCACCCGCGTCTGGCGGAAGATGACGGGGCCGGGGCTATCCAGCCGGACGGCCAGGGCGATGAGCAGAAATAGCGGAGCACACAACAACAATCCCACTGCTGAGACTGTGACGTCTATCAACCGCTTGACCAGCAGGGCCCCTTTACTGATGGAGACGGTCCGCACGCCGATGAGGGGCACCCCGCCCAGGTCCTCCACGTTCACCTGGGTCAGGCTCATCTGGAAGAGGTCGGGGACGATGCGAGCGCGCGCGTTCCGCCGCTCACATTCCCGCACGATGCCCATAATTTTGCGGTGGTACATCCAGGGCAGGGTGATGATGACCTCGTCGGGCCGTTCCTCGTCCAGGATGGCCGGCAGGTTGTCCAGCGGACCCAGCGCCTTGAAGCGCCCGATGTCGGTGTACCCCTTGTCGGGATTGTCGTCCACGAAGCCGACGACGCGGTAGCCCAGGTCCGGGCGGGCGACGATGGTACGCATGACCGTCCGCCCGATCTCCCCGGCGCCGACGATAACGACCCGTTTCATGCCGACCCCGCGCCGGCGCAGGTAGGCAATGGCGATTCCCTCCGCGCCCCGTACCAGCGCCAGCAAACCGATGGTCAGGAGGCCCACCTCTATGAGCATAGCGCGGGAATAGTAGCGGGGCCGGAAGACGAAGGTGACCGCCAGCATCAGCACCGTCACCTTCGCCGTGGCGTTGGTGATCCGGTAGACCTGGTCCATCCAGGAGCGCGGCCAGGTCCGGTATACCCCGTCCACCACAAAAAAGACCGGCGTCAGGATGACGTAGAGGATCAGGAACGGGAGATAAGCGGAAAGGGGCGCGTCGTAGGCGACGTCCAGGAACCAGCGCAGGTCGTAGCGCACCCAATAGCCCCCCAGAAAGGCAACGACGAGGGTGGCGATGTCCAGCAGGACCACCCACCCGGGCACACGACCGTTCCGGCTCATTCTCTCCCTCCGGCAATCGCTTCCTGGTAAACGGTCACGGTTTCGGCGGCGGTGCGGGGCCAGGAGAAGCGGGCCGCGTGCTCCAGCCCCCGTTGCCGCAGGGTCTCCCGCAGGGTCTCATCGGTCAGCAGACGGTGAAGGCCCTCGGCGATGGCCTCTACATCGTAGGGGTCCACCAGGAGCGCCCCGTCCCCAGCGGCCTCCGGCAGGGCAGAGACGGAGGAGGTCAGCACCGGGGTGCCGCAGGCCTGGGCCTCCAGTACCGGCAGGCCAAAGCCCTCGTAGAGGGACGGGTAGGCGAAGGCCCGGGCGGCGTTGTACCAGAGGGGAAGTTCGTCGTTGGGGACGTAGCCGGGGAAGTGGACCCGGGAGGATAACTCCCATCGCTCCACGGTGGCGAAAACCTCATCGTCGTACCAGCCCCGGGCGCCCGCCAGGACCAGGGCGGTTTCGGCGTCCGCGCTGGAGCGGGCGAACGCCTCTATCAGCCGGACCAGGTTCTTGCGCGGCTCCAGCGTCCCCACGAAGAGGACGAAGCGGTCTGGGAGCCCCCGCCGGGCCCGGAACGCGGTCACCTCCTCCGCCGCCAGGGGCCGGAAGATGGGGTCCACCCCGTGGTAGACGACGCGAATTTTCTCCCGCGCGACGCCCAGGAGGCGGACCGTCTCCTCGGCGGTGTGGGCGGAGACGGCGATGACCCGCCGGGCCCGCCGGACGGAGAGGCGGGTAAAGAGACACAGGTAGAGCCGGTTGGCGGGGCGGAAGAGGTGGGGGTAGCGCAGGAAACTCAGGTCGTGGACGGTGACGACCACAGGGCATGGGGCCAGCAGCGGACCGACAAAGACGGGCCCGTGGGCCAGGTCGGCCCCCGCGGCCCGCAGCGCGCGCCCCTGGGCCAGTTGCTCCCAAAGAATCCGCGCCGCAGGCCGCTGGGTGGGCCAGCGGGTGCGGACGGCCCGCAGGGCTGACGGTAGTCCCGCGCCGCGGGGTCCCACAAACGCGGTCACCCGGCACCCGGCCTGGGGCAGATGGGTCAGCAAATGGTAGATGTACTGGTGGACACCTGCACTTCGGTAGGACGGGTCCCCGGAAAGCAGGTGGGCGTTAATGGCCACATGGATGGGCCGTTGCTGGAAATCGTGCATGGCGGAACTATTATACCACGTCCGCCGCAGATGACCAGAGTTTTGGGGTGAACTCCGACTCCCGCTCCAGGACCCAGAAGTGGGATAGACCGAAGACGCGCAGAGGGGTCCGCTCCAGAGCGTAGGTGATGGCCTGAAGATAGCGGGCCAGGGTCGGGGAGCGGCGGGCGATCCGGTCGTAGCCGGGGAAAATGACCGTCCGAAACACCACCCGCACGGGCAGGCCCCGCAGCAGGCGCCATAAAGCGCTCGCCGTGTACGCCCGTGCATGCGGGACCAGTCGGTTCCGCAAGGGGCTGGGCAGATAGTTGACCAGCGGGATGTTGCCGAAGCGGTAGCGCCCCCGCCAGAAAACCCCGTGGGTCTCCAGCGGGTAGAGTCGGTTGGGGACGAAGAGGGCAATCCGACCGCCGGGCCGGGTGACCCGGACCATCTCCGCCAGCACCGCCCGGTCGTCGGTCACATGTTCCAGCACTTCATGGGAGAAGGTCAGGTCAAAGGCGCCGTCGGCGAAGGGCAGGGCCTCCCCCACCGCCTGCACCACGCCGGCCGCGCAGGCCTGGGCCTCGCAGGCCCACTGCCGCTCCACTTCCACCCCAAAGACGTGGGAGGTGTGGCGGCGGAAGGCCGCCAGGTACATCCCCACCCCGCAGCCCACATCCAGCACCCGCTTTCCGGTGGGGTCGGCGTGGCGGCAGACCATCTGGAACCGTCGCTCCTGCCCCGCGCGCCAGGCCAGGGAGGGGACGCCGCGAACGGCCCGCCAGTCAGTATCCGCAATGGTCTCCATCATTTCTAAAGGACGAGGTCCTCCAGCAGAATCACCCAGGGCAGATGCTCCCGAACCGCGTTGTACAGGCGTCGGTCGCCGGTCACCAGTCGGTCCCCCGTCGCTTCCGCCAGCGCCAGGTACGCCCCGTCATAGGCTGAACAGGGGTACATATGTGCCAGTTCCAGCGCCCGTGACCAGGCAACCTCCACCGTGGGAATGCCCAGTTCCTGAAAAACGCGCAGGACCTCCTGTCCATCGTCCAGGCGGAGCCGCCCACGCCGGACGGCCTGTAGAACGGCGTTCGTGATCTCGTAGGGGAGCAGAGTGGGGGCAAAAAGGGGAATCTCCCCCTGAGCGTACGCCCGGATCAGCGACTGAGCGGCAGCGCAGCCCTCCTCATCCGGGAAAAACCCTCGGAGCACCACGCCGGCATCTATGACCACGCCCGTTCCTCCAGTTCCCGGCGGGAGGACTCGTAGAGTTCGGTGGCCGTCAAACCGAGGGCTTCCAGCCGACGGGAGAGGCTGATCATTCGGGAATACGCGTGAAGCCGCCTGAGGTGTTCGTACTCCTCAAAGGGAAGGAGGACCACATCAGGCTCTCCCCGGCGGGTGACAATCACCCGGTCCTGCCGTGCCCGCTTCAACAACTCGGAGAGCCGACTTTTCGCATCAGCAACCGAGACTTCAATGGTCATCTAATAGCCCCCCAGTATGACCATTTATTTTGGCCATCTATGATGCACCTATTATATAGCCACCATTCCTGTTTGTCAACCAGAGGTGAAGTGGGGGGCTTGTGCGGTAATTCACCCGCTGTAGGCAGGAAGAAGAAATAGATATGTTGTGGGGCGGCTTCGCCGCCCCACAACATATCTTTTCTTTACCCGAAGCGGCCAGTAATGTAATCCTCGGTGCGGCGGTCGCGCGGGGTGGTGAACAGGTCCCGGCCCAGCTGGCATTCCACCAGTTCCCCCATCAGGAAAAAGGCGGCATAATCGGCCACCCGGGCGGCCTGCTGGATGCTGTGGGGGACGATGACGATGGTGTACTGGTGCTTCAGTTGCTGCAACGCCTCTTCCACCTTGCCGGTGGAGATGGGGTCCAGCCCGGAGGTCGGCTCATCCAGCAGCAACACCTCCGGCTCCAGCGCCAGGCTTCGGGCAATGCAGAGCCGCTGCTGCTGCCCGCCGGAAAGGCGGCTGGCAGGGTCGTCCAGCCGATCCTTCACCTCGTCCCAGAGCGCTGCCAGCCGCAGGCTCCGCTCCAGAATCTCGTCCAGCCGGGCCCGGTCCCGGACCCCGGCCAGTTTCAGGCCATAGAGGATGTTCTCCCGTACCGTTCCCGGCAAAGGCAACGGCAGCGCGAAAACCATCCCCACCCGCCGCCGCAAATGGGGAACGTCCACACCCGGCGCGTAGACGTCCTGCCCATCCAGCAGGACGCGCCCGGTCATCCGGGTGCCTTCCACCTCGTCATTCAGCCGGTTGATGAGGCGCAGGAGCGTTGTCTTGCCACCCCCTGCCGGTCCGAAGATGACGGTGATGGCGTTGGCCGGGATGTCCAGCGTCACGTTCCGCAGGGCCGGACGGTCGCCGTAGTAGTAACTGACGTTTTCCAGACGGATTTTGGGTTCCACGGCGCGTGAAAAGTGAAACGTGAAAAGTGAAGGGGGTTCACCATTCCCGGCGCCGCCGGAAGTAACTGCGGATAATGGCGGCGACGGCGTTCATGGAGAGAACAATGGTCAGCAGGACCAGCGCGGTTCCGTACTGGACCCGGGGCGGCATGCCCGGCACCTGGGTGCTGATGACGTACAGGTGGTACGGGAGCGCCATGGTCGGCTCCAGCAGCGAGCGGGGGATGCGGGGCAGGTAGAAGGCAGCAGCGGTGAAGAGGATGGGTGCCGTCTCCCCAGCGGCCCGCAGGAGCCCCAGGATGACGCCGGTGACGATGCCCGGCAGGGCCTGCGGGAGGACGATGTAGCGGATACCCTGCCAGCGGGTCCCGCCCAGGCTGGCGCTCACCAGCCGGAACTCCCCCGGCACGGCCCGCAGTGCCTCCTCGGCCGTGCTGATGATGACGGGGAGTGTCATGATGGCCAGGGTCAGCGAGCCCGCCAGGACCGATGTGCCGAATTGCAGAAACAATACGAAGAGCCCCAGGCCGAAGAGGCCGTAGACCACCGAGGGAACCCCCGCCAGGTTGATGATGGCCAGGCGCAGGATGCGGGTCCACAGAGTGTCCCGGGCATACTCCGCCAGATAGATGGCCCCGCCGATGCCGACCGGGATGGCGACCACCGCCGTACCCAGCACCAGCAACAGGGTCCCCACAATGGCCGGGAAAATGCCCCCTTCCTTCATCCCGTTGCGGGGCATCGCGGTGAGAAACTCCCAGTTGATGGCCCCCAGTCCCTGGACCACAATGTTCCCGACGACGAACAGAATGGGCAACACCACGATCAGGGAAATCACGCCCAGAAGGATGAACCCCAGTCGCTGGACCCGATGGCGGTTCATCATCGCAGACCTCCCCGACGAGGTTTCTTGAAGATGGTGACTGCTGCCATCGCGTTGACGATGAAGGTGATGACGAAAAGGATGATGCCGATGCCGAAGAGGGCGTGGTAGTGGACGCTGCCCTGAGCCACCTCACCCATCTCGGCGGCGATGGTGGCGGTCATAGTGCGGACGGGGCGGAAGAGGGAGTCCAGCGTGAGCGGCATCCGGGCCGCGTTGCCCGTGACCATCATCACCGCCATGGTCTCGCCGATGGCCCGGCCCAACCCCAGCATCACCGCCGTGACGATGCCGGAGCGGGCCGCCGGGACCACCACCCGCCAGATGGTCTGCCACTGGGTGGCGCCCATGGCCAGACCGGCGTCCCGGTAACTCCTGGGCACCGCGTCCAGTGCATCCTCGGCCACGCTGATAATGGTCGGTAGCGCCATGTAGGCCAGGATGAGGGCGCCGGTGAAGGCCGTCAGGCCGGTGGGAGCGCCCAGCACCTCCCGCACCAGCGGCGCGACGATGGTCATCCCGAAGAAGCCCAGCACCACAGAGGGGATGCCTGCCAGGACTTCAATCATCGGCTTGAGGATTTCCCGGGCCCAGTTGGGAGCCACCTCCCGCACAAAGACCGCCGTCGCCACGCCCAGAGGGAGAGCGATGAGGATGGCGGTCACCGTAACCAGGAGCGAGCCCAGGATCAGGGGCAGGGTGCCGAAGAAGCCGAAGGTGGGATACCAGCGGGTCCCGAAGAGGTTTTCCGGCGCGGCCTCCCAGAAGATAGGAGCGCCTTCCCGGACGAGGAAGAAAAAGATGAGGATCACGAAGCCGATGCTGGAGAAAGCCAGCACCCGGATGGCAGACTCTATAGCGAATTCGCCCCAACGGGGATGGGAGAGGTGAGACGGGAATTTGGGTTTACCCAATCAGCACCTCCTGGTGGACAGCGGGATCGGATCCTCGGGGTTCCCTGCTTCGGCAGACGGTACGCCAACCGGGGGATATTATACCTGATACCCGGATTTTCGCCACCCGATTCCTGGAGGGGGGCCTGCGCAGCAAATCCTTTGCGGGGAGCGCCGCGCCCATAGATTCTGGAAAGAAAGATATGTGGTGGGGCGGCTTCGCCGCCCCACCACATATCTTTCTTCTCCCGCCCGTAGCGGGTGAATTACTGCGCAAGCCCGGAGGCGGGCTTGCGCAGCAAATCCTCTGCAGGGCGTTGAATCCCGTAAAATCGTGCCGAGCGGATGTCTCAAAAATCTGAACCATTCGTGCCCCTCTCCCGCAAGCGGGAAAGGGGGAGAGGAGAAAGAGGGGTTTTGCGGCGGGCGGCGAAGCCGCCCGCAAAACCCCCCATACCCCTTCCTCCCCCTGGTGGGAGGTTTTTCGCCCGCATCCCATTTGCGTAGATGCAGAAGTGAGGGTAAAATGAGGGGGAAATGGGCGAACAACAGGTCAACCAACTGGTCATTGCGACGGTGGCCGGTGGACAGGCCGGGGATGTGATTCGGACCCTGGTGGAAGAGGGATTTTACGTTACCCGGATAGATTCCACCAGCGGCCTGCTGCAGGAAGCGACGGTCTCTCTCCTCATCGGCCTGGATCGGGTCCGCCTGCCTCACCTGCTGGGGCGGCTGCGGACGCTATGTCGCCCTTATACCCGATACCTCCCCGTACACCTGGAGGTCACCATGGCGGAGGTGCAACCGATGATGATTGAGACGCAGGTCGGCGGGGCAACCATCTATATCCTCAACGTAGAACGGTTTGAGCAGGTGTGAGGATGAAACTACTCATCGTAATCCTGCAGGACGGGGATGCGGGGGCCGTTATGGAACGGCTGATCGCCGAGGGCTATCGGGTGACCCGGATTGCCAGTACCGGTGGGTTTCTCCGGCGGGGAAACGTCACGCTGCTGATTGGGGCGGAGGCAGCGGAAGTGGATGGGGTGATAGACCTGATCCGCCAGACCTGCGCGCCGCCGGAGCCGGGCCAGCACCGGGCGACGGTGTTTGTGGTGGAAGCGGCCCACTTTGAGCAGGTCTGACATCGGAGGCCTGCCGGGCCCTGGGGCCCGGCAGGCCTCTTACGAATCCCCCCGGCGGGCCCGCGCGGCGGCCCAGCCCGCCAGTCCCCCCGTGACCCCCCAGTGCAACAGGATGCTCAGCCAGAGGTTGGCCGCCTGCAGGTAGAACGCCGCGCTGAGGACGGCCATACCGGCGCGGATCAGGGTGAGGGGTCGCTTCTCCGGCTCCCGCAGAGATTCCCACCACCAGGGATTCAGGACGGCCTCCAGCGCGACGATCCCCAATCCCATCCAGGCCCCCCAATAGTTCCCCAGCACAACCGAGGGCCCGTTCCGGTAAAACATCCAGTGGGTCTCCTGAAAGAGGGCCTCCCTCAGCGCGGTGGGGATGGAAAGGGGAAGGCGAAGGGCCTTTCCATCGCTCTGACGCCCCACAGCCCACCCGATGACCGCCAGGACGGTCCAGGCCATCACTCCCAGGAGAACGGCCCAGCCCAGGCCGCGCACTCCATCCATCCAGAGTAGCAGGCGCTCTTCGGGAGTGATCGGGGGGCCAAGCAGAAGGGTCAGGGGGGCCAGGCCGAACCATCGCTCCACCACTGCGTCCCGGCCCCAGAGCAGGGCGGCAAATGGCCCGCCAATGTAGTAAAGGAACCGGAGCAATTGGAGCAGGGGATGGAAAAACGGCGAGGCTTTCAGCCTTTGAGCCCAGGCCTGGCGGCGAAGAAACCAGGTCGCCCAGGTGCTCAGCAGGGCGACCAGTACGGAGCCCCCCAGCCAGAGCCACCGGTCAGTCACGGGCATACCCCTCTTTGAGGGGGACTTCCAGCCGCACGGTGGCTCCCTGGCCCGGGGCGGAGATGATGGTCAGTTTGCCGCCGGCCAGTTCAGCCCGCTCCCGCATATTCAGCATTCCCAGACTGCCGCGCTCTTCGTACCTCTGTTCCAGGATGCGCGGGTCAAAGCCCACCCCGTCATCCACCACCTCGGCGACAAAGAGATCGCCCACGGTGCGCATCCGCACCACAATCTGATTGGCATGGGCGTGTTTGCGGGCATTGCTGATCGCTTCTTCTATGATGTAGAAAATCGTGCCCTGCTGGTCCTTGTCCAGCCGACTGTCCACGCCTTCCGGTGCCTCCAGCCGAATCGGCAGCGGGTCCGTTTCCATCCGCTTGGCGATGTACTGTTCTATCGCCGCACGCAATCCGTGGGTCTCCAGGATCAGAGGCCGGAGGGTGAACAGCATGTGGCGAATCTCTTTGGTGGTGCGACGGGCCAGTTCCTCAATGCGCGCCAGTTCCGCCTGGACCTCGTCGGGCCGTTCTTTGAGGAGCATCTGAACATAATTTACCCGCATCGCGATGGCGGCAATGGACTGGGTGGGGCCGTCGTGGAGGTCGCGGGCCAGTTTTTTGCGCGCGTCCTCCTCCACAGCGACGATACGCTCCTTTTCTTCCATCAGGCTCTGATAGAGGCGCGCGTTCTGAAGAGCGACAACGCCCTGGTTGCAGAGGGCGCTGAGAAGGTCCTGATAGTCGGGGGTGAACAGGCCGGTTTTCGGACTGCCGAAAACGGCGAGGCCGAACGTCTCAAAGCCGGCCCGCAGGGGCACCGCGATCGCTTCCCGGCACTGGTGAAGGGAGATAAACCGGCCCAGTTCCGGGTCTTCTCCCGGGGCCAGGCAGAGGACCGGCTCCGCCGTCCTCAACGCCTGGGCCAGGACCCCCGACTGCCCCTCCAGGGTCATCTGCTGGTCACGGCGGGGAGTGTGGCGAGATGCTGCGACCTTCAACCGGTCTCCCCGGAAGAGCAGGATCAGACTCACCAGAGGGGCCTCCTCCCCCGCCAGTTCGTGCAGGCCGATTTCCGCCACATCCAGGATGGCTTCCAGAACCCGCTGGTAATTCAGCGTCGCGCTGAGGGTGCTGGCCAGTTCAAAGATGAGGCGGGACTGCTGGTGACGGGCCCGCAGCCGTCGCAGTTCCTCTTCCTCTTCCTGTCGGCGGATGAGGGCGACCCGCCGCTTCATCTGCCCACCGATCAGGGCAGTGACCACCGCGGCCAGCAGGATAATGATGACATTCCCGATTTTCGCCAGCAGGGTGTCTACAGCGAACGAGGCAGGCACCAGCAAGCCCAGGCCCAGATAACCGATGGCGATGAAAAGCGCCACCGCCAGGCTGATCAGGAAGGAGAAGCGAAGGGCCGCGGTGATGATGGGGAACAGGCTGAAAAACAAAAGGGGGCTATCCAGCCCTCCGGATACGGCCATCAGGCCGACGGCCAGGACCGTATCCACGATCAGAGCAAGAGTGGAGAGAAGGGATGGAAAACGACGAACGGCTAACAGGAGGGTCAGCGCCAGATTATAAGCAACGGCGATACCGATGAGCAAGCCAAGGGGAAAAGACGATGGGCCGCCGAACCCGTACGAGGGGGCCAGAAATCCGACAAGGAGGACTGCCAGCAACAGGAGCCAGCGCAGATTGCTGACCACCCAATCCACTTCCAACCTGCGCTGGGGATTTTCCCGGATGACCAGGGAAGTTGGTTCTTTCATCCGCGAGTCTGGGCCTCAAAAAACACGCGCCCGAAGGAGCCCTTCGGGCCGTGGTCACGAAGTCCGTGTGGGCGCGAAGGGATTTGAACCCCTGACCTCCACAATGTGAGTGTGGCGCTCTAACCTGCTGAGCTACGCGCCCGTGCATATTATAGCATCATCTTCCAGAAAGGCAAGCGGGAATTTGCTGAGAACTTTTACTTGCCTATCCTTCAAGGCAGTGCTACAATTACTCCGGTTTGGAGATGGCGCGGCATATCACCTGTACGCTCTGTGGGCGCTCTGATTTGACGGTCGCTTCTATCCTGGGCGTCTGTCGCGAGTGTATCCGGGAGCACCGTCCGGAGGCGGTGCAGATGACCGAGAGGGCCCATGCCGCCACGCGCCGCACCTTTGGCCTTCCGGAGACCCCGCCCCGTGATGCTGAGGGGATTCTTTGCGGTTTGTGCGTCCACGAGTGCACCATCGGAGAGGGGGAACGAGGGTACTGCGGCCTGAGAGAAGTCCGCCAGGGCAAACTCCGCCATCTGGCGGGGACTCCGGAACGGGGCCTCCTTCAATGGTACCGCGACCCGCTCCCCACCAACTGCGTCGCCGACTGGGTCTGTCCGGGGTCCGCCCAGCGGGGCCGGCACAACCTGGCGGTCTTCTACTCCGCGTGCACGTTCAACTGTCTGTTCTGCCAGAACTGGCACTACCGGGACGCCGACCCGCGCCGGTTCAGGACGATCAGCGCTCAGGAACTGGCCGATGTCGCCAACGAGCAGACCTACTGCGTCTGCTACTTCGGCGGCGACCCGGCGGCCCAGATGGCCCACGCGCTGGCCTCCGCCCACCGTCTGGCGGAGCAGGGCGTCGTCGTCTGCTGGGAAACCAACGGGAGCGCTCATCCCCGCCTGATGGACCGCGCCGTGGAGATTTCCCTCCAGACCGGTGGTTGTGTCAAGTTTGACCTGAAGGCCTGGGATGGAGCCCTCCATCGGGCGCTGACGGGGGCAGATAACGCCCAAACTCTGGAGAACTTCGCCCGGGCGGCAGCCCGTTTCGCCGAAAGACCCGACCCTCCGCTCGTCGTCGCCAGCACGTTGCTGGTGCCCGGCTATGTGGACGCAAAGGAGGTGGAGCAAATCGCCCGGTTCATCGCGGGTTTTGACCCGCGCATTCCGTACGCACTCCTGGCCTTCGCCCCGCAGTTCTACTTCCATGACCTGGGTACGACCAGCCGCCGCCAGGCCGAGGAGGCGGAGGCCGCCGCCCGACGGGCCGGCCTTACCCGCGTCCGCATCGGCAACCGCTATCTGCTGGACCTGCAACAACCCGGCTACGACTTTCTCTAAAGGGGAACCATGACCTTCGGAGTTCTGGACATCCTGCTGGCTCTGCTCTTCGTGACCATTTGCGTCCTCTCCATCGTGGCGGGCCTGGTTCGCCAGTTGTTCAGCCTGCTGGTCCTCTACCTGGCAACGGTCGCCGCGGGACTACTGTATCCCTACCTGGCGCTCTTTTTGAGCCCGGTTGGGGGGAAAACCCCCACGTTGACCGATTTTATCGCCTTCTGGGTCATTTTCACCGCCATCACCGTGACGCTGGAAATCCTCCTGCGCAAGGGGTTCCCGGATACCCGTCTGCCCGCGCTGGGTTTCCTGGACCACCTGCTGGGACTTCTGCCGGGCGTCGTTTGCGGGCTGATTGTGGTTGGCCTGCTGGTTGCCACCCTGGGCCACGCCCCACAGCAAACCTGGGGAAAGGCGCTGGAAGGGCTCCGCTCCGTTACGGCCTATTTGTGGGAAGACAGCGCTCTGCGCCCTCTTCTGGCCCGACTTCTTCCCCTGTACCTGGACCTGCACCAACTCTGGATGCCGGTGCTTCCGCCGATTTTCCACCTGAAGTGAGGGGTGGTTCCAAAAGGAGATTGCCAAAACATGACCAGACCCATCATCGTAGACGCCCATGAAGACATCGCCTGGGCCGGGCTGGCCC
>JBBIKR010000053.1:7664-21646 GCA_037445395.1 Thermoflexales bacterium | reverse complement strand
GGCCCAGGAGCAGCTCTGGGTCGTTCGGGAGGTGCTCCCCGAGACCATCCTGGCCCCGGTCAAGGCTTTCCTGGAAAGCCAGGGCCTTCCGGTGCTGGCCACCCTGAGCGACCAACAACCGCCCCTGGTGGGAGCCCTGGAAGCCATCTGGCCGGGGGTGCCCCATCAGTGGTGCCAGGCACACTACCTGCGCAACCTGGCTCAGCCGCTGTACGAACGGGATCAGGCCCTCAAGACGGCCTTGCGGCAGGAAGTGCGCCGGGCCATCCGCCGCTCCCTGCGGGAAGTGGCCGCCCAGACCCCAGGGGGCGCTTTTTCCCCTCAGGTGGTCACCGGCCTGATTCTGGCGGAGAGTTCTGAGCCGGTGCCTGCCGCTGCGACGTCGGAGGCGGTGCAGGGGTATGCCCGTGCCCTGACCGAGAGCCTGGGGCGGAAGGGGCGCGCCCCCTTCGTCCGGGCTGGCCTGGCCCTCTGGGAAGACTTGCAGGCGATCCGGGACTCCCTGGCCCGCTGTCTGGCCTGGCGGGGGGAGCCCCACCTGCGCTACTGGCACGATATTCCGGCTCAGCGGTTGCCCGCCGATGCGCAACCCTTCGCTGAAGTGCGGGTAGCGAAAGAGTGGGTGGATACCCTCCGTCGCATCCTGGATGAAGCGCCGTTGCCGAGTTGGGAAGAACCCGGTCTGGGCAGCGATGAGGTGGCTCGTCGCTTTGCCTATGCTCTGGGCCAGATCGCTGATCAGCAAGGACTCGGCCCCTGGCTGGAGAGTTTTCGGCAACACCTGTTCACTGTGAGCGAAAGTTACTGGAGTGGCCTGTTTGTCGGTTATGCCATCGTGGGTCTTCCCCGCACGACCAATGACCTGGAAGGCCTCTTTGGGCAGATCAAACGGTATCTCCGCCGTCAGACCGGCCTCCGCCAGTTGCGACACTGGTTGCAACGACAGGGGGCCTGGCTTGGTTACCGAAGTCAGGGGGAAACGGTGGCGGCTTTGCACCGCCGTCTGGCCCAGGTGCCGGTGGAGATGTATCGGGCGGAGCGGGCGCGCTTTGCCCACCGCCAGGAATGTTTTCGCCCCCGGTATCACTGGCGTCGTGACCGGGATGCCGTCCTGGCTCAACTGGAAAGCTGTTGGGCCTCTACCGGCCCTGATAGTTCGTGAGGTGTGGATTCTACTCTAATGCGAAAAATGATAGCGGTTGAGTCACTGTTCAGCCTCACCCTACCCCCAGCGGCGCCTCGGGCGAGCCTCGGCGTGGCCCTTCGCCGCTACCTCCTCCCCTCTCCTGACCGCAGGTCAGGAAGAGGGGAGGGGGTGCCGCCGCAGGCGGCGAGGGAGGGGTGAGGAAGCCTGAATAGTTACGGGGTTGAAACAACCGGTTTGGCAGCGGCAACCGGAATCGGCGGAATCTGTAGAGAGCGTTCTGGTCACCCGACACTTTGCATGAACAACCCCGAAAATCCTTTCCGCTGCGTCATTGCGAGCCCCCGCCACGCTCCGCTCGCGGCAGGCTCTGGGGGCGAAACAATCTCCGCGAGCCGTTCTGGAGATTGCTTCGGGCGCTCCGCACCCTCGCAATGACGTTGCCAATAAGAAACTGTCAGGTAGCCAGGAGAACGTTGATCAACCCCGGAAAAGGCAGTTCATGGTTGCAAAACTGTTCTCACCACAACACTCCGCTCTGGCGGCCTGGCTGGCCGTGACACTCACCCTGGCATCATGCTGTATCCCTACGGAGGTCCCTATGAGCCCAAATCTCACCGAGACACCCTCATCCGTCAGCCCGATGTCTCCAACGGCCGTCGCCGTCATCCCCCGGCCGGTTTCGGTCGCCCTCACCAGGGAAACGTTCACCCTGACAGTGGACACGCAGATTCTCGTAGCGCCCGATAGCCCGGAATCTTTCGCCGTCGGGCAGTACCTGGCAGAGCGCCTCCGACCCGCCACCGGCTACCCCCTGCCGGTCCAGGTAGCGGCCGGCACGCCACCCCCGAATTCCATCTACCTGACCACCTCTGGCGGCGACTCCGCGCTGGGGGAAGAAGGGTACGAGTTGACCATCACCCCTCAGGCCGTCACCCTCTCCGCCCCCCGGCCGGCCGGACTGTTCTGGGGCGTCCAGACCCTCCGGCAACTGCTCCCCCCGGCGGTGGAGTCCTCCACCCCGCAATCCGGCCCATGGACCCTCCCGGCAGGCACCATCCGGGACTGGCCCCGTTTTCCCTGGCGGGGAATGATGCTGGACGTCTCCCGCCATTTCTTCGGCCCCGAAGAGGTCCGGCGCCTGATAGACCTGCTGGCCCTCTACAAGGTCAACCGTCTCCACCTGCACCTCTCCGACGACCAGGGCTGGCGCATAGAGATTCGCTCCTGGCCCAACCTGGCCCTCTACGGCGGGAGCACGCAGGTCGGCGGCGGGCCCGGCGGGTACTACACCCAGCAGGAGTACGCCGACCTGGTCGCCTACGCCCGAAGCCGGTACATCACCGTGGTGCCCGAAATCGATATGCCCGGCCACACCAGCGCCGCGCTGGCCTCCTACCCGGAACTCAACTGCGACGGTGTCGCCCGTCCCCTCTACACGGGCACCGAAGTCGGCTTCAGTTCCCTCTGTCTGGAGAAAGAGGTCACCTACCGGTTCGTGGACGACGTGGTGGGGGAAATCGCCGCCCTGACGTCCGGCCCGTACTTCCACATCGGCGGCGATGAAGCGATGGCGACCCCGCTGCCCGACTACATCGCCTTTGTGGAGCGGGTGCAGCGCATCGTCCAGGCCCACGGCAAGGAGATGATCGGCTGGGAGGAGATTGCCCAGGCCCCCCTGCTCCCCACGTCGGTCGCCCAGGTCTGGCACGGCGGAATGGGGCGCGAGGCCGTCCGGCAGGGGAACCGGGTCATCATGTCCCCGGCCTCCAGGGCATATCTGGATATGAAGTACACCCCGGAGACCCCTCTGGGGCTGAACTGGGCCGGGTACATAGAGGTCCGGGACGCCTACGAGTGGGACCCGGCGACGGTGGCAGAGGGCATAGGGGAGGAACACATCCTGGGCGTGGAGGCTCCTCTCTGGACCGAAACCATCCAGACCCGGTCCGATATAGACTGGATGACCTTTCCCCGGATCATCGGTTACGCCGAAATCGGCTGGTCTCCGGCGGACGGTCGGGACTGGGAGGAGTACCGGGTTCGCCTGGGGCGTCACGGCCCTCGCCTGACGGCACTGGGGGTGAACTTCTACCGCTCCCCCCAGGTCCCGTGGGAGTAAACCCCCACCGCCATCAACATCCCTTTCGTGCCCCAGGGATGATCCATTCTCTCTTTCACACTCACCCCACTCCTTGTCGCCATAGGCGCTGACTTAAGGGCAATGGCGGCATCGCCTGGCGCCGGTAGCGCCGACTGAAGGGCCACGCCGAAGGCTCGCCCGAGGCGTCGTCCTCTCTGGGCTTCCAGCCTCCGGTCGGCCTTCGCCGACCGGGGCATGCGTCGGCGCAGGCCGACGCCGGGCGTGAAAGCGCCCGGGCAGGCCGATTTCCCATCGGCGCCCCTGGCGGTGGACAGCCCGGCGCTCCATCAGGTTGGCACCTCCAGTTTCCAGGTCGTCATACGTGACCCCCTGAAAAAGCCCCCGCCGGACGGTAAACCGTCCGGATCACCGATTGCTTCGCTTCGCTCGCAGTGACAACCTCGCAATGACATTACCAGGGGCGCCGAAGCATCCCTGCTCTATCCAACCCGTTACGGCCGGGCTATCGTCTTACCCCTTTCGGGCCTCCCCAGGAAAGCAAGAGGTCTTGCGGCAGGCGGCGAAGCCGCCCGCAAAATCCCCCCTCATCCCCCCTCCCCCTGAAGTCCGGCCTTTTTCCGAGCAAGGGGAAAATCCCTGAATCCGAGCAATGCGGCCCAATCGCCGGAAAAAACTATTTTTCAGGACTTGACAAAAATTAAGTTCTGTGTTAAAATCTTTTAGTGTTGGATGAAAATTTTTCAGGAGGTGTCCTGTGTACCCGGCGCCCGTTCACTGCCCCGTCTGCCATGATGAACTGCGCATTGCCCGCATGGTCTGCCCGACCTGCGGCACCGCCCTGGAGGGCCACTTCGCCCTGGGGCGCCTGGCGACCCTCACTCCCGAGCAGGCCGACTTCGTGGAACTCTTCCTCCGCTGCGAGGGGAAACTGAACCGCGTCCAGGAGGAACTGGGCCTTTCCTACCCCACCGTCCGCAGCCGGCTGGAGGAGGTCATCCGCGCGCTGGGGTACGAGGTGCGGGAGGAGCGGGAGGACGCCGAGAGCCGCCGCCAGGAGGTCCTCCAGCGGCTGGCCCGGCGAGAAATCACTGCCGAAGAGGCCCTGCGACTGTTGTCGTGAACCACAAAAAGGCAATCCCGAAAGACACGAAGGAACACCAGGACTTTGCAGATTTTGTGACCATTCGTGTCATCCGTACGCAGGGATCACGGGTGCGAAAAGGAGGTGCGAGATGATGACGTGGCTGGAAATGGTCGCTCACTACAAGGGATACCAGAATCTGCTGCTGGAGAACGAACGGTTCCGGATTCCCGCGCGTCCCCGGAACCGGCGGGATTCGTTCTACTGCCGGGCGCTGCGGGGATTGGGGCACCATTTGGCCCGGTGGGGGCAGGCGTTGCAGGAACGCTACCCCGCCCCAACGTCCTCGCCGTCCTGGCAGGGTCACCAGACCGGCTAACAGACGGTAAAGGGCCATGTGGACTCAGACCGTAGAGACCACTCCTTCGCCCACCATCGTTGTTGAGGAATGCCTGGGCGACCTCTCCGTCCAGGGGACGGATGAGCCACGCCTGACCATCTCCCTGCGCAACGGCGCGGACGCGCTCTCCCTCCGCCGGGAGGGGGAGAACGTCTTCCTGACCCTGCGCGCCGATGCCCACCTCTCGTGTCCGCGCGGGACCCGCCTGACCCTGGCGACGGTGCGGGGCGACCTGCGGGTCCGGGACATCTCCGGCCCCCTGACGGTCGGCGCGGTCTCGGGGGATGGCATCCTGCGCCGGGTGGGCCCGCTGACCCTGGGCGAAATCTACGGCGACCTCTCTCTGCAGGGCGCCGCCGGGGAGGTCCGCATCCGTGAGGTCTTCGGGGATGCCCGGTTGCAAGAGGTGGACGGTCCCCTCTCCGTCCGCGCTATCCGGGGGGACCTGCGGGCCGCCGGTCTGCGGGGCGGGGCGGCGGTGGAGAACATCGGGGCCGACCTGCGGCTGCGCCCGCCCTACGTCTCCGGCGCGGTGTACGGTTTCGGGGTCGGCAGCACGGCCCGCATCGTCGTCCCCGCCGATGCCAGCGTCCGCTTCGCCCTGCGCGCGGGGGGGCGGGTCCGCTCCACCGTCCCCGGCCTCTCCCTCGCCGAGGCAGGGGGCGTGGTGACCGGCGCGCTGGGAGACGGGGAGGCCGTCCTGGAGGTCACTGCGGGTAGCCACATTCTCCTGGTTCCGGAAGTCGCCGAAGAGGCCGAATGGGGCGCCTGGGCCGCAGGGATGGAAGACATCGGAGCGGTGGTGGAAGCCCGCGTCGCAGAGGCGATGGCCCTGCTGGAGGCCCGCCTGGAGGAGACCCTCCGCTCCGTGGATAGCGAGGAAATCCGCCGACGGGTGGAGAAGGCCGCCGAGCGGGCCCGCCAGGCCGCAGAGCGATACGCCCGGGAGGCCGGGGAGGCGGCAAGGCGGGAGGCAGAACGGGCCCGCAGAGAGGCGGAGCGGGAGGCGGAACGGGCTCGCCAGGAAGCGGAACGGGCCCGTATGCAGGCCGAACGGGCCGAGCGGCGCTGGCAGCGGGCCAGCGGCCGCCGCCCCGAGCCCTCCCGCCCCGCCACCGCCGAGGCGGAAATCCTTCGCGTGCTCCGCATGGTGGAAGAGGGCAAACTGACCCCCGAACAGGCCGCCGAACTGATTGCCGCGCTGGAAGGGCGTTGAATGGAGTAGGGAGTAATGGAGTAGGGAGTAAGGAGTAGGGAGTAAGGAGTAGGGAGTATGGAGGCCCTCACCCGCCAATTCCACCGCATTGCCGGATTAAGCCGCAACGCCCGACTTTTCCTGGCGATGGTCTCCGTCAGCGCCCTGGGGAGCGGCATTTTTATGCTCTTCATGAACCTCTTCGTGCTGGCCCGGGGCAACGACGAGGCCTTCCTGGGCCTGCTGATGTCCAGCATGAGCCTCTCTGCCCTGTTCCTGGGCCTGCCGATGGGGGTCCTGGTGGACCGGATGGGGCGCCAGCGGGCGATGGTGGCCGGAGCCACCCTCTCCGTCGCCGCGACGCTGCTGCTGACCCTCCCTTCGGCGGACTGGCCCCTGCTGGTAGCGGCGGTCTTCTACGGGGCCGGGAACGCGCTCTACATGGCCGCCGGTCCCGCTTTCATGGCCGAGCACGCCACCGAGGACGAACGCCCGACGCTCTTCAGCCTGCAATCGGGTCTCTCCCTGCTGATGGGATTCCTGGGGAGCGCCGTCGGCGGCTCCCTCCCGGGCCTCTTCGGCACCCTCCTGCGGGTTCATCCGGAGAGTGTGACGGCGTATCGGGCGACACTGCTGACCGCCGAGGGGATGATGGCGTTCGCCCTGATTCCCCTGTTGATGATTCGGGAGGAACGGGCCCAACCGGCGGGGGAGCACCGTCCGCCCTTCACCCTGCGGGATTTTCCCTTCCGCCGGGACGTCGTCGCACTCCTGGTGCCGGAACTCATTATCGCACTGGGGGCAGGACTGCTCATCCCGTACCTGAACATCTTCTTTAAGCAACGGTTCCACATTTCGGATAGCGTACTGGGGCTGACCTTCGCCGTCTCCCAGTTGCTGATGGGGGGCGCCACACTCCTGGCGCCGATTCTGGCGGAACGGTGGGGCAAAATCCGCACCGTCGTTTTCACCCAACTGGCCTCTCTACCGTTCCTGCTGGCCCTGGGATTTGTCCCCGTCCTGCCGGTTGCCGTCGGCGCGTTCTGGCTGCGGGCGATGCTGATGAACATGGCCGGCCCTCTCTACACCGCCTTCGCGATGGAGCGGGTACGGGAGAACGAGCGGGGGACGGTGGGGGCGATGATCGGCGTCGCCTACTCCGTGGGGCAGGGGATTGGCCCGGGCATCAGCGGGTTCGTCCAGCGCAGTTTCGGCTTCCCGCCGCTCTTCCTGACGACGGGGACCACCTATCTGGTCGCCGCCCTGCTCACCCTGGCCCTCTTCGGTCAGGCCGAGCGCCCGGCGGAGCGGCCGGAATCCATACCGGTTTGAGGTGACGAATGGATCGGCAAAACTTTCTTCCTTCCCACTGGGCGGCCCGGTTCTTCACCATCTGGACCGGCCAGGCCTTCTCCCTGTTCGGGAGCATGCTGGTGCAGTTCGCCCTGGTCTGGTGGTTGACGAAGACCACCGGCTCGGCGACGGTGCTGGCGCTGGCGACGATGGTCGCCTTGCTACCCCAGGTCTTCCTGGGCCCCTTCGTCGGGGCGCTGGTGGACCGCTGGAACCGGCGGCTGGTGATGATCGTCACCGACAGTCTCATCGCTCTGACCACCGTCGTGCTGGCGGTCCTGGCCGCGATGGGGGCCATGCAGGTGGGGCATGTCTTCGCCGTGCTGTTCATCCGCTCGGTGGGGGGCGTCTTCCACTGGGCGGCGATGCAGGCCTCCACCTCCCTGATGGTCCCCGAGCGGCATCTGGCGCGCGTCGCGGGCCTCAACCAGACGCTGAACGGGGCGCTGCAGATTGTTGCGCCGCCGGTGGGGGCATGCCTCTGGGGCATTCTGCCCCTCTACGGCATCCTGGCGATAGACGTGGGCACAGCGTTGCTGGCAGTCCTTCCCCTCTGCTTCATCCCCATCCCGCAACCGGCCGCGCGCGGGAGGGTCGGTGCCCCGTCTTCCCTGTTCCGGGACGTGCTGGAAGGGGTGCGCTACATCTGGCGGTGGCCGGGAGTGCGGGCGCTTCTGTTGATGGCGACGGTCATCAACTTCACCATCAATCCCGGTTTTGCCCTGATGCCCATCCTCATCACCCGCCACTTCGGGCGGGGAGCACTGGAACTGGGGTGGATGGAATCGGCGTGGGGGATCGGCGTGGTCGTCGGCGGGCTGGTGCTGAGCGGGTGGGGCGGTTTCCGCCGCCGCATCCTGACCACGCTGATGGGCCTGGTCGGGATGGGGGTCGGCGTGCTGGTTCTGGGACTGGTGCCGCCGGAAGGCTTCGTCCTGGCGCTGGTGGCCATGTTCTTCGCCGGGACGATGAACCCCATCACCAACGGGCCGGTGTTCGCCATCATCCAGGCGCGAGTCGCCCCGGAACTCCAGGGGCGCGTCCTCACGACCATCGGGAGCATCGCCAGTGCGATGATGCCCCTGGGGACCGCCATTGCCGGCCCCGTGGCGGACTGGCTGGGCGTACGGGTCTGGTTCCTGGTCGGCGGCATCGTCTGTGCCCTGATGGGGGTGGTCTCGTTCTTTGTCCCGACGATTGTGGAGATGGAGGACCAGATGGCGGCTTCTTCTGTGTCCGGGGGGCTGGCAGAGGGGGTTGTCCTGGCGGATTGACCTGCTTGATCCTTTCGCTGGAGGCGGCGTGATGACGACCGAAGAGCGACTGAAGATTCTCCAGATGCTGGAGGAGGGAAAAATCACCGCGGAGGAAGCGGCGGCGCTCCTGCGGGCGCTGGGGGGCCGCAAGCCCGGCTCCGCCGGCCCTGCTCCTGCCGGTGAGGCGCGCTTCCTCCACGTTCGTGTGGCCGACATGGGGTCCGGGAAAAACAAGGTCAACATCACCATCCCGTTGCAGTTGGTGAAGGTCGGCCTGCGCATCGCGGAGCGCTTCGCCCCGGAGACCGAGGTAGACTGGCAGGGGCTGGCGGAGGCCATCATGGGCGGCGCCATCGGGAAAATCGTGGAGATAGAGGACGAGGAAGACAACGAGCGGGTGGAGATATATGTGGAGTAAAAGATATTTTTCATTGCGGCGGCGAAGCCGCCGCAATGAAAAATATCTTCTTTTTGACGGTCGCCGGACGGTAAACCGTCCGGCTCAAAAACCGGGCGCTGAAGCGCCCCCGCCCCATCCGGCCCGAGGAGG
Source organism: Thermoflexales bacterium (assembly GCA_037445395.1). Classification (GTDB taxonomy): domain Bacteria; phylum Chloroflexota; class Anaerolineae; order B4-G1; family DUEL01; genus SpSt-77. Next base: position 12,563 of record JBBIKR010000053.1, on the reverse strand, counting down.
GGCGCTTTAGCGCCCATCCTTCCCTGAGCCTGGCCGTTTACGGCCAGGCGGTCGGCGGCGCCCTCGGCGGCCAGACTTCATGGCGCGCTGGTCAACAGGGCATGGAGGGCCCGTCCGGCCTCCCCGCGCACCAGCGCCAGCACCTCATCCCCCGGCTGGAGCACCGTATCGCCCCGGGGGACCAGAATCTCCTCGCCCCGCACCACCGCCATCGCCAGACAATCCGCCGGAAGGGAGAGGTCGGCAATGCGCTGACCCTCTGCTTTCGCACCCCGCTCCAGTTTCTCCGTCACAATCGCCAGTTCCCCCCGCCGCAGCCGGACCAGCGTCATCATATCCCCCAGGGACATCTCCTCGGCGATCAGTTTCGCCAGCAGGTCCGATTGGTTCAGGGCGACATCTACGCCCGCTTCGGGGGTAAAGAGCCAGGCGTTGCGGGGGTTGTTGACCCGGGCGATGATGCGCGGCACGTGAAAGATGAACCGGCCCATCATCGCCACCGCCAGGTTGACCTCATCGTCTCCGGTGACGGCGACCAGAACATCGGAGGAGCGGATGCCGGCCTGTTCCAGCGTGCTCATCCGGGTTCCGTCGCCGTCCATCACCGCCTCGGTGGGGAGTTCCCGGTAGAGCCGGGCCAGCACCGAGGAGCGATTCTCCACCACGCAGACCTCGTACCCATCGGCCAGCAGAAGAGACGCCAGATGGGAGCCGACTTTCCCACCACCGACGATCAGGACGCGCATTCCATCCCTCCCGCCCGGGTCAATCGGGCCCGCAGTTCCTCCAGGGCATCCGTTGCCACGCCGAGGCGGACGATGTCCCCGGCCTCCAGCGAGACATCCGGGGCCGGAATGCGGGCCGAACCCCCGCGAATCAACACCGTAGGGACCACTTTCTCCGGAATGAACAGGAACGAGAACGGCTGGCCTGCCCAGGCCGGTGGGACCCGCAGTTCCACAATGGTGACCTCCCCGTTGCCCAGGGTGTCCACCACGTTCAGCGCGGGCTGGCAGAGCAGTTGCTCCAGACGGTGGGCCCGCCACTCCGCCGCGGTGACGACCGGAACGCCGATGGCCTGATAAATAGCGGCCCGCTCCGGCTCAAAGAGACGGGCGACCACGTTGGGGACGTGGAAATGGCAACGGGCGATGAACGCAACCAGCAGATTGGCCATCTCGTCGCTGGTGACGGCCGCCACACCCTGGGCATGCTCTATCCCTGCCCGCAGAAGGACGTCCCGGTCAAACCCCAGCCCGGTGATGGTGCGACCCCGAAAATCCGGCCCCAGCCGGAGAAACTGGTCTGGATTCGGGTCCACCACGACGACCTGGTGGCCTCGTTCAACCAGTGTACGGGCCAGAAGGGAGCCCGTCCGTCCGCAACCGACAATGATGACGTGCATATTCCTCCTACAATCTCGGCAAGACCTGGCCGTACCCCTGGAGCCGCAGGAAAAGGGCGGCCAGGAAGAGTACTGTCAGAAACGCCAGGACCAGGTAGTCTGCCCGGCGCATCTGAGGGTTCAGGTACCAGGTGCGCGGTTCTCCGGGATTGAAACCCTTAGACTCCAGCGCCATTGCTAGCATATTGGTGTGGCGAACAGCGTAGATAAACAGTGGGACGCCCAGAGGGATAAACTTACCGGCACGCTGGAAGATGTTCCCTGACTCCACATCCAGCCCCCGGGAAATCTGGGCCTGGACGATGGTCGCCCCCGCTCCGGCGAAGGTCGGCACCAGGCGGAGCGCAGTGGAGAAGGCGAAGGCGACCGGATACGGCAACCCCAGCCGGATCAACCCGTGGGTGAACTCCTCGTTGGTGGTGACAGAAAGAAAGATAAGCCCTGCCCCGACGAAGGACGCCAGTCGCAACCCCATGGCGACCGCGTACATCAGCGACTCCCGGCTCACCTCCAGCCGACCCCACGACCACAGCGGGGTGGGCCCTTTGGCGAAGAACGGCCACAAGACAGTGCTGAAGACCACCAGCAGGGCCAGAATGTAGCGCATCCGCCAGAAGTTGGGCAGGGCCTTCGCCGCCGCCCCCAGCATCAGTAGCCCCAGAGCGATGGCCGCCATGTAGAGGGGATGGTTGAAGACCATGATCAGGCCGAAAAGCAACAGAACCCCGATGATTTTCGTCCGGGGGTCCAGACGGTGAAACCAGGTGTTCTCGTCCAGGTAGAGGAAGATGTTCATCGGAGTTCCTCCACCATCGCTTCCAGGGTCAGGCCCGAAGTTCCCAGCCAGTTTCCCAGCCGCAGGAGGGGCGGGGGGCGCAGGGATGCCTCCGCCAGCACCTGCTCCTGGGCGAAGGCCGCCCGGGTGGGGGCATCCAGCAGAATCTGCCCGTCCTTCATCACGACCACCCGCTCGGCGTACTCCGCCGCCACCCACATGGAGTGGGTGATGATCATCACCGTGTGCCCCCGTCGGTGCAGGTCCCGAAGCATTTCCATCATGCTTCGCTGGTGGCGGTAGTCCAGTCCCGTCGTGGGTTCATCCAGGATGATGACCTGGGGCTGGGCCGCCAGCACGGAAGCGACGGCCACCCGTTGCCGTTCCCCTTTGGCCAGAGTGAAGGGGACCTCCTCCTCATAGCCCGAGAGCCCCACCACGGCCAGCGCCTCGGCAACCCGTTCCTCCACCGCCTTCGGGTCCATCCCGGCCATTCGCAGGCTGAATCCCACCTCCTCCCGCACCGTATTGGAGAAAATCTGATGGTCGGGGTTCTGGAAGACATACCCGACGTGCCGGGCCATCTCCGTGCGCCGGATTTCGCCCAGGGGCCGTCCGCGGAAGAGCACTTCTCCCCGGGTGGGCTTCAGAAGACCGTTCAGGTGTTTGGCCAGCGTCGTCTTGCCGGAGCCGTTCTGTCCCACGAGGGCCAGAAACTCCCCCTCGCGAATCTGCAGGTTGACCCCTTTCAGCGCCTCCACCGCGCGGGTGGGATAGACGTAATCCACATCCCGAAGTTCCAGGATGACCGGACGGCCGTTAGTCTGCGCGGCCGGGGCCTGCAGGGGACGGGGCCGGGCCAGGCCGTGTTCCCGGATCAGGGCGATGGCCTCCTCCACCGTCAGCGGCTGGCCGGGCCAACCCAGCGCCTGGAAAAGGGCGACGGTCGGCGGGGGCTGGACACCGCAGGATTCCAGCAGGGCCAGGTTCACCAACACCCGGCGGGGTGGTCCCTGGACGACCATTTCCCCCTCCCGCATCAGCCAGACCTGGTCGGCGTCCACCGCGGTATCCGGGTCCTGGTCCACGACCACGAGCGTCCGCCGCTCCTGCCGCAGCAGATCGGAGACGGAAAGCACCTCCTCCCGCCCGAGGGGGTCCAGGTCGGTCGTCGGTTCGTCCATCGCCAGGATGGGGGGCTCCAGCGCCAGGACGGAGGCGATGGCCAGCCGTTGTTTCTGCCCTCCAGAGAGACTGGCCGGTTCCCGGCGGCGCATGTCCGTCAGCCCCACAAAGCGCAGATAGCGGTCAATCCGCCGCTCTATCTCGTCCCGGGGCAGGCGCAAATTTTCCGGCCCGAAGGCAACCTCCAACTCCACGCTGGTGGAGAAGAGTTGCGCCTCAAAATCCTGAAGCACCAGGCCCACCCGCCGGGACATCTCGGCGACCCGGGCCCTGGCGACCTCCACGTCGTGGACGACCACCCGGCCGGCGTACTCCCCGCGGAAGAAGCGGGGCACGAGAGCGTTCAGGGAGTAGCACAAAGTGGACTTCCCCGCGCCCTCGTGCCCCATGATCACCACGAAGGTGCCTTCTTCCACCTCACCGTTGACGTGTTGAAGGGCCGGGCGCGTGGTTTCCGCGTAGGTGAAGGAGAGGTCCTGGATGGAGATGGCGACACCCATCGTGGTATCCGGTGCGTTACATCAGGAAAGCGCCCACGAGGATCAGGATTGTGCAGATAATCCCGATGATCAGGGCCTGTCCGGAGAGGACATAAGCGCCCAGAATCCAGCCCGCCAGCGCGCCGATGACCACCAGCCAGGCGCCCAGGACGCCGGTCCCGGGCTTGCCGATGTCCTCCGGCTCCATCACGTCCCACCAGATCAGCCGCAACTGCCGCCGGACGACGCCGTAGACCGCCAGCAGGAGCAGGCCGCCGATCAGACTGCCGAAGGTGTCGTTGATGGTGATGATGGTGACCAGGACCGGGTAGGGGACCATCCCCAGCACTTCCAGCCACATCGCGATGGCCACGCCGCAGGCAGCCGAGGAGATGAGGGCCAGCAGGACGTAGAGGACCCACGAGCGCCAGTTCTGCAGGGCCAGTTCCCGCTTCCCGTCGGCGATGGGCTTCAGGGTGGTCCACATTGCATAGGGAAGATACCCCAGCAGGAAGTTGCCGACGAAGCCGAAGATGCTCCCCAGGCCGAGGGTGCCGCCGAAGATGTCCCCGATCAGGTTGCCGATGGCCGACCCCCAGGCCGCCGCGGGGCCAAAGAGCAGGCTGAAGACCATCGGGAAGATGTTGGCAACGCGGACCTCGGTAATACCGGGGATCAAGGGAATGGCGGTTTTAAAGGCCAGCAGTGCCGCCGCGTAGATGGCCGCACACACGGCCACCAGGATAATCATGCGGGTATTCTTCCACATTGTGATAACCGCTTTCATTGGGGGTTCCTCCTATGGATAGACAAATGGGATGAAAGGGCCGATAAAATGTAAGCACTGTCTGCAGGACTACAGGATTCCTCTCCGATAGGCATCACCTCCTCTCCGCTTTGGAGTGTGCTTAAAAGGTCATTGCCGCCTTCGCCCTCACCCCTCCCCCTACCCTCTTCCCTCGCCCGCTCGCCTTCGGCGGCGGGCGAGGGGAGGGGGTGGAAAGAGGGTTTTGCGGGGGGGGGGGGCCCCCCCCCCCCCCAAAAACCATATTGAT
>JBBIKR010000053.1:0-7654 GCA_037445395.1 Thermoflexales bacterium | reverse complement strand
CCCCCCCCCCCCCCCCCCCCCCCCCCCCCCGGGGGGGGGGGGCGGGGGGGGGGGGTGTTACGCTTGGTTGGGGGGGGGGGGGCCCCCCCCCCCCGCCGCAAAACCCTTTCTTGATCCCCCCTCTCCCCTGGCCGGAAGGCCAGGGGGAGAGGGGGGACGCAGGGGGGTGAGGGGCAACGAGGGTACTTTGTGCCTTCGCGTCCTGGTAATTTATGGCTTGCCGCGATTTTTCAGCAGTCTCCTTCGCGTGGGGTGGGGATGAAATCGCCCGTTAATAGAAACACCATAACGTTGTTTTTGTATCGGCGGCGTAACCACCTGCCCAACGGTGTCATTGCGAGCCGCCGAAGGCGGCGAAGCAATCTCTATGCCCGTGAGGGGATTGCTTTGGCAGCTACTGCCGCCTCGCAATGACAGCGAGCAGGCAATGACACGTTTTCTTCATCCCACCCGCAGCAACACCTTCAGCACCCCCGGTTCCGCTGCGCGGGCGAAGGCTTCCACCCCCTGGACCAGCGGATAGGTCGCGCTGACCAGAGCGCGAACGTCCACCAGGCCGCGCTGAAGCAACCGGAGCGCGGGCGGGAACGGCCCGCAACGGGAGCCGACCAGAGTGATTTCGTCCACCACCAGCCCGGTCAGGTCTGCCTCCACCCGGCCGTGGTAGGTGCTCTTCAGAACGAGCGTCCCGCGGGGCCGCAGGATGCGCCGGGCGGCGGCGAACCCCTCCGGCCTGCCCGTGCACTCCACGACCACGTCCGCCGTCAGCCCCTCCGCTTCGGATTCCCGCGCGGTCGGGATGCCCCGCCGGGCCAGGATGGCCAGTTTCTCCCGGTGGCGGCCCACCGTCAGCAGGTCGCAGCCCATCAGGGCCAGCGCCTGGGCCACCAGCAGGCCCAGTTTGCCGTCCCCCAGGACGACGACCCGGTCGGTGGGCCGGAGATGGACCTGCTCCAGAATCTCCAGCGCCGCCGCCAGCGGCTCGGTGAAAACGGCCTCCTCATCGGAGACGGTGTCCGGCACCGCGTGCAGGTTGCGGACAGGAAGGGTCAGGTATTCGGCGAATGCCCCGTCCCGCCCCCAGATGCCCAGGGTGGTGCGGTAGGGGCAGTGGGTGGGCCGCCCGGCCCGACAGGTGGGACATTCGCCGCAGGCGGCATTGATCTCCCCGACCACCCGCTGTCCGATCAGGGAGCGGTCCTCCGCCTCCTCCACCGTCCCGACGAACTCGTGCCCCAGCACCCCCCGGAAGCCCATGTAGCCGCGCACGATTTCCAGGTCGGTGTTGCAGATGCCCGCCAGACGGACGCGCACCAGCGCCTCCCCCGGGGGCGGGACGGGCCGGGGGTAATCCTCCCGCACCCGCAACGCCTCACCGTCGTAGACCAGAGCCTGCATTTCTCCCCCTGCCGTCTACTGCCCCGCCCCCTCCACTGCCCGGCGGGCCTGCTCCAGCGCCTGCTTCTCCTCGTCGGTGAGCGGATACGAAGAATTCCAGGCCGTCAGGGGTTTCCCGTAGAAGCGGGTCCCCTCCCGCATATAGAGGGCGGAGAGGACGACGCCGTTGCCGCCGCCGTCCACCAGCGCCAGCGAGAAACTCTGGTCCCCGCCGACGTCGGGTAGAGCCCGGAAGCGGACGATGCCGACCCCCTGAACCGTGTGCCCCAGGGTGACCTGAGCCTGCCGGGCGATGTTCTCCAGTTTCTCCACCCGGTCCCGCACCGAATCAATCCGGGCCAGCAACGTCCCCACGCCGACCTGCGGCCCCGTCTCCTCCACGCTGGCCCCGGAAAGGCGGCGGTACCGCTCCTCCAGCCGCTTCAGGCGCGTCTGCAGGTCCAGTTGCCAGACGATGTTCAACAGGGCCAGCAGAGTGACGGCGATGATCCAGACCAGTTGCGTCGTCTCCATAGCCGTTCTCCAGAAGGATCAGGGCAACGGCCTGCGGCCCAGCGTCACCCGGATTTCCAATTCCCTTCCCTCCCGCTCCACCGTCAGGGTCACCCGATCACCGGGGCGGTAGGCAGAGAGGAGTTCCGCCAGAGGGCGGGCGGTGCTCACGGGCCGACCGTCCACCTCCCGGATCAGGTCCCCCACCTTCAGGCCGGCCTCCTCGGCGGGACTTCCCGGCATGACCTCCTGCACCTCCGCCCCGCGCGGCCGTTGGATGTAGCGGATGCCCAGATACGGCCGTTCCCCCGGGACCGGCGTCATCTCTGGCGGGAACGCCGGGGTGGGGATGCCGGGTAGCGGGATTTCCCATCCTGGGGTGGCCTCCGACAGCGTGGTGGTGCGCCCTATGCTGAACCCGGCCACGCCGCCCACCAGCAAGCCCAGTGAACAACATGCGATTGCCAGCACCAGGATACCCACCGCAATGGCGATCATCTGCCATCCGGCCAGTCGCACCGTACTCTCCTCCATATTTCCCTCCTTTGCTCCCTGCTCCCTGCGACCTGCTCCTTGCGACCTGCTCCCCGTCCTACCGCTCCGCCTGCTGCCATATCCGGCCGTACTCCCCCAGAAAGGCCTGGGCAACCTCCGGACTGTGGATGATGAGCAGGTTTTCGTCGTTATCCTTCTCGGCGTTGCCGGTGAAGTTGTACGAACCCAGGACGACGGTCTCCCCATCCACAATGAACACTTTGTGATGCAGGAGATACGGATTCCCGTCCTTCCAGACGGGAATGCCTGCCGCTTTCAGCCGGCTGTACTGCCCGTACGCGGCATCTGCGTTCCGTTCTTCCACCACGCCCTCCACGGAGACCCCGCGGCGGGCCAGGCTGATCAGGGCGTCGGCGATGTCCGAACTGGTAAACGAGAAGGCCATAAACCGCACACTCTGGCGCGCGGCGGAGAGGACGGGGATCAGGTGGCTGGCGACCTTATCCTCCGGGGCGAAGTAAACTTCTATCGGGACCCGGACCGACTTCTCCGGCACCTCTACCACCACGGTGGGGTAGGGAGTGTTCCGGGGAGACGTGGGGCCGAACTGCCCGTTAAAGAGTTCTTCAAACTCCGTGGCGTAGTTTGCGGCCAGGTGAGATGATACGATGAGGACGGCGTTGTTGTTGTTCCGGTAGGTACAGTTCTCGGTGAGGTTCCAGGAGCCGGTCCAGACCCAGGTGTCGTCCACGACGACGAACTTATTGTGCATAATCCCGCCGTCCTTCGGCCGAACCGTGACGGGGACTCCGGCACGGCGCAATCGGCCCACCATCTCCTCGTCTTCGTACTCGCCGTCGGTGACCAGGCGGACCTGGACCCCTCGCCGGTGCGCCCGCAGAAGGGCATCGGTGACCGTGGGGAGATTCAACTGATAGGCGGCCACATCCACCCGCCGCTGGGCCTGGTCTATCAGGTTTACCAGGTGCAGGTCCACGCTGCCGGTATGGAGAGATGGATCGTCGGGATAACGGGGGGTGGTGAAATAGACGGCGATCCAGTCGCCGGTGACGGTATCGGTGATTCCCTCCCCGCCCCCCAGAAGGTCAATCCCGGCGAACTCCCGCAGTGCCCAGGCCAGCAGGAAGAAGAGGATCAACAGGAGGATGCTTCTCCACGTCCAGTTCACGTTCTGGGTGCGTCGTGCCATAGTTCTCCCTCGGTCAGCAGTTTCTGAAGGGCCGCCGCCTGCTCCTCCGGCGGCATCTCGCCGACCCGACGGGCCAGGGCCCGCATCTGCTGGCGCAGCCCGGCCAGCCGGTCCCGGACCTCTGCGGAGACCCCGCCTGCCTCCTGTACCATCGCGGTTGCCCGGGCAATGCCCCAATCCAGGAGATGACGGGCCGCCGAATCCACCAGGTCGGCCGTGAGCGATTCATCTTCCAGCAACCGTTCCACCACGCTCTGCAAGGACTCGTCCGGCACGACTCCCGTGGGGGGCCTCATCGGAGGGGCCCCTTCGGCCGGGGGTGCCTCCGCCGGAGAGGACGACACGGCCGGGGCGGGCATTTCCCGCCGCCCCTGCAGACAACGGATGACCTTCTGCCAGAACCGCACCGGAGACATAGAGAACTCCCGGATTCCTCACCCCTCCCCCGGCGGCTGCGGCGGGGGGTGGGGTGAGGACTACCCCAGATAATCCCGCAGTTTGCGGCTGCGGACAGGGTGGCGCAACTTGCGGAGCGCCTTGGCCTCAATCTGACGGATGCGCTCCCGGGTGACTCCCAGTTCTCGTCCGACTTCCTCCAGGGTGTGGGACCTCCCGTCCCGCAGGCCGTAGCGCAGTTCCAGAACGGCTCGCTCCCGTTCGTTCAGCACGTCCAGCGCGCTGCGAATCTGCTCCTCCAGCAGGTGTCGGGATGTGGCGTCGTCGGGGGGAGGGATGCTTTCATCCTCAATGAACTCGCCCAGATTCCCGCTCTCTTCCTCCCCGACCGGTGTCTCCAGAGAGACCGGCTCCTGGGAGAGGCGGAGGATGGCGCGGATTTTGGCGGTGGCCTGCCGGAGGTGATGCTGGACGTTCGCCGGGAGGGGTTCGCCGGTCTCCATCGCCCGGCGGATGATCCGGGCATCCTCCTCTTCCAGCATCCCCATCTCCAGGGCCAGTTCTTCCGGCGTCGGCGCCCGACCGTACTGCTGGGTCAACTGCTGCTGCAGCCGGGCCATCCGGCTCATCGTCTCCACCATGTGGACGGGAATGCGGACGGTGCGGGACTGGTCGGCAATCGCGCGGCTGATGGCCTGGCGGATCCACCAGGTGGCGTAGGTGGAGAACTTGAAGCCCTTGGTGTGGTCAAACTTGCGGATGGCCCGCAGGAGGCCCAGATTGCCTTCCTGGATGAGGTCCAGGAAGGCGATGCCCCGACCGATGAACTTCTTGGCGATGCTGACGACGAGCCGGAGGTTGGCCTGGATGAGGTTCTGCTGGGCCCCGGCGGCCCGCCCGTCCACATCGGCCCAGGCCAGGGCCAGGGCCTCTTCCGGAGGGGCGAACCGGCGCATCCGGCGCGCGCTGGGCAGACGGCCCTCCCGGACCCAGTGGTCTTGCAGAAGGTCCAGCGTGGCCTCCGGGAGGAGCAGGAGGTAGATCAGCAACTCCATCATCAGACGGGTCAGATCGCCGCCCTGCCCGTCCTTCACGGAGGCGTCGGTCGCTTCCAGGAACTCATAGGTATACGACCGGATGGGCGGCAATGATTGGTGATGGAGGGCGCGCGCTTCCTGGACGATGGCCGCGAAATCCGGCGGGGAGATGCCCGCCGTCCGGCATGCCCGGACGATGTCGTCCCATATGGCCAGCCCATCGCGGACCAGTTGCTCCCATACGTCCTGGTGGGTGGGGGAGCGGCGCAGGCGTTTCCGGGCCTGCTCCCGGGCGTTCGCCAGAAACGTCGCGGCCTCCCGGACGGTGGAGAGCCACATCTCCTGGTGCGGCTCCAGGAGGGCCACCTGACCGATGTCCCGCAGGTAGGCCCGAACGGGGTCCGCTGCTGGTTCCTCCGTCTCCAGCAGCGTTTCCAGTTGGTCCAGGTCTTCCAGTTCTTCTACCGTTGGCCCCTCTTCTTCCGGGACCAACTCATCCAGAGCCAGGTCATCCGGCAGGAAGAGTTTCTCATCCTGCGCACTTTTTGGGGAAGATGAGGCCCGACTCCTTGGAGTCATCGGGATTCTCCTTTAATATGAGGGCATCTCCACCCCGGTGGATGAGAGTGCCCAGCCGCGATTGTACAGAGCCTGTTGAACCCGCAGGAGGGCGCGGGCATTTTCCTCCAGCGCCTGACCGTATCGGTCCACCTCCGGCGGCGGGGCCTCTTCGGTCAGTGCCCGGAGTTCCGCCTTGCGACGCCGGAGGTTCCGTTCCCGGAGTCGCAGGGCGGCCTGGATGCCCTCCCGCAGCCATTGTTCGTCGGAGAGGTCGGGCGGCGGCTCCGGGAGACCGTCCAGCCGGAATATGACGGCCTCCGGCAACCGCTCCCGCAGGATGGACGGGTCTGCCGCGCCCTCTGCCAGTATCTCCTCCCAGACCTCCAGCGCGGCCCGGCAGGCCGGGTCGTTGAAATCGCTGGGCCGGAGGGGCGGGATGTCCCACTCTGCCAGGGTCCGGTTGACCGCATCCAGCAGCCAGGGCTGGCGCAGGAACGTCGCCAGACAGTACCCCTCCAGGTCGGCGACGGGGCTCTCTTTGGGGACGCGCGCCGGTCCGGTGGAAACCGGCGTCCGCTGCGCGGCCTGGCGCTCCGCCTCGTAGAGGCGGGAAAGGACGGTGCGGGCGTCCAGCCGCAGGGCCCGGGCCACTTTCTGGGCATAGGCCTCCCGCTCCACCGGGTCGCCCACGTCCCGCAGGAGAGGGAGCATCGCCTCCACCACCCGGGCCCGCCCTTTCGCGTCCTCCAGGTCCGTCTGGCGGAGGAGTTGTCCCAGGACGAACTCCACCACCGGCAGGGATTCCCGGACCAGGACGGGCCACCGGTCCGGGTCCTGGCGGATCAGGTCGTCGGGGTCGTGACCGGCGGGAAGGGTGAGGACGCGGATTTCGGCGCCCAGCCGTCGCTCAAAGCCCACCAGCCCCCGGGGGTTGAAGACAGGGGTCAGTTCCCGGTCCATGGCCTCCCGCGCCACCTCCAGGCCGCGCAGGGTGGCCTGGACACCCGCCGCGTCCGGGTCCAGCGCCAGGATGAGGCGCCGGGTGTACCGCTTCAGGAGCCGGACCTGGGTCTCGGTGAGCGCGGTGCCCATCTGGGCGACGACGTTCCCGAACCCGGCCTGGTGCGCCTGCATGACGTCCATATAGCCCTCTACCACGACGACGCATTCCTCCCGGCGGATGGCGTCCCGGGCCATATCCAGGCCGAAGAGCAGCCGTCCCTTGTCAAAGAGGGGGGTCTGGGGGGAGTTGATGTACTTGGGGACGCCGTCGGCTTCCAGTGTGCGGGCGCCGAACCCGACGGTCGTACCGTGGGGGTCGCGGATAGGGATCATCAGCCGGTCCCGGAAGCGGTCGTAGGTGGAGCCGTCCTCCCGCTCCACCAGAAGACCAGCGCGGACCAGTTCGGCAGGGGTGAAGCCGCGCCCGGTCAGATAGGCCCGCAGCGCGTCCCAGGCCGGCAGGCTATAGCCCAGTTGGAAGCAGAGAACCGTCTCCGAGGAGAGGCCGCGACGGCCGAGGTACTCCCGGGCTCGGGCGGCCTCCGGGGCGTGGAGGAGCAGGTGGTGGTAATACCGGGCGGCCTCGGCGACGGCGGCCTGCAGGCGGGCGTTCTCCTCGTCTATCCGGGCCTGCTCCGGGGTGCGGGGCCGCAGGACGACCCCGGCGCGGCGGGCCAGTTCCTCCAGGGCGGTGGCGAAATCCCAGCCCTCCCGCTTCATCACGAAGGTGAAGATGTCCCCGCCCTCGCCGCATGCGCCGAAGCAGTGCCAGCGCTGGGAGTCGGGGAAGACGTAGAAGGAGGGGGTCTTTTCCGCGTGAAAGGGGCAGAGGGCGCGGTAGTACCGCCCCGCCTTCTGGAGGGGAACGTAGGCGCCGATGACGTCCACAATGTCCAGACGCTCTTTGATTTCGTCCACCACGCTCATAGGGTCGCGCCCTGCCGCCTGTATTCTACCTGATAGCGGCAAAGGAGGCAAGTGGGGTAACCCTTTCGCCCGACGCTGAAGCGCTTGGTGTGAATTACCATAACGCCGGATGGGGTGGCTTAACATTGGTTGACCC
>JBBIKR010000052.1:9919-21691 GCA_037445395.1 Thermoflexales bacterium | reverse complement strand
TCGTGGCTGACTATTAACGGCGATGCGCCACTCCGCTTCGCTTCGTGGCTGACTATTAACGGCGATGCGCCACTCCGCTTCGCTTCGTGGCTGACTACTAACGGCCAGGCGGTAGTGGACGGTGAGCAGGTCGTTGCCAGGGGTGACCATAAACCGCTTCTCCACCTGCACCGGGATGGCCTGATCGCCAACCCAAACCGTCCCGTGCCGCGTCAGGATAAGGGTAAGACCAGCGGGGTCCTCCTTCACCTGCACCTCATAGGGCTGGTTGACGAAGTCCCCCTGCTCCCCGTACTGAGCCCGGTAGAAACTCTCCAGGGTCGTATCCGGGTGAAGGAAATGGTCCAGGAACGCCGCGCGGCGGTACCAGTCGTGGAACAGGCGGGTGTGGACATCTGGCTCCTTGACCCGCACGCTGCCGGGCCGGTCGGGCTGGCCGGGGAGGACCAGTCGTCCCTCTTCGGCGGCCGTCAGCAGTTCCTCGTGGTACCCCTCCCGGCGGCGGGTCATGGTGTTGGCGAGGTTGTAGCCGCAGGAACGCCAGTCCCACTCCACGAGCGCGCCGCCGTACGAGGGTTTGAAGGTCAGCACCTGCCGGTCGGTGTTCAGGATGACCTCCGGATGCCCGTCGGCGTCCAGGTCGCCCTGTTCGGTCCAGACCCAGGACTCCCGGCCCGCGCGGGCGCTGTCGGCGATGGACTCGGCGGCGATGAGGTTGGCATAGTTGGCGGCCCGGATGTGGAAGAGGTAAATGCCGCCGAATAGGCCGTGCCAGTAGCCGCAGTTGCACTGGGCCGCCCAGACGTGGTCCAGCGCGCGGGCCTTCGCCTCCCCCTCCGGCATCCCGTGGGCCTTACGGCTGACCCAGAGGCTCTTCTTGTGCATCTGGTTGACCTCGTCATAGCGGGCGATGAAGCCGCGCCAGAGGCCACCGCGGACGAAACGCAGGATGTCGGTGCGGTTCCCATCCCGCAGTTCCCGCCGGACGCGACGCATGGCGGCGAAGTCGCGGGGCGGGAGGGCCCAGTCCATCATTTCCTCGTAGGACGCGCACGGCAGGTACACCCGCCCCAACGGGGGCATTTCGGCGGCGACCTCGCCCAGAGGGCGGGTCTGCAACCAGTCGGCGCTGGATTCCAGCGCGGCGAAGAAGCGGTCCATCCACGCCTCCGACCCCCAGCAGAGGTCCCAGGTGCCGGGCCAGAGGCCGAACTTCTCCCCGTCGTCCCCCATCACGGCGACGCCGCCGGGATGGGCCGCCGCCTGGGCCCGCAGCCAGTCCATCACCTCCTCCACCGGATGCCAGGGGATGGCGTAGCGGAGGTACATCACGTTGCCGAAGACGGTGACCGTATGCCCCTGCTCCTCGGTGACGTAGGGGCCGAAGAGGTCGTCGTCGGTGAGGCCGGCCATTTTGAAGGGGGTGTCGTCCAGCAGGGTGTAGCGGACTCCGGCCTCCGCCAGCGGCCGGGGAAGGTGGGGCTCCCAGACCCGCTCCGCCAGCCACATGCCGGTGGCTTCGTAACCGAAGGTCTCCCGGATGAAGCGGGTCATCCTGCGAATCTGGCCGATTTTGTCGGGGTCGGGGATGGCAACCAGGATGGGCTCGTAGTAGGCACCGGTAAGGATTTCCACCTGCCCGCGCGCCACCAGTGCGCGCAGGCGGTCCAGGTGGTCGGGGCGGTGGACGGCGAGCCAGTCGTAGAGGGGGCCGGTGTAATGGAGGGAAAGACGGACGCCCGGATGGCGCTCCAGGAGGGCCAGGATGGGGTCGTAGGCCCGCTCCGTCGCCGTCGCGAAGACAAAGTCAAAGTTTCCTACAGGCTGATGGTTGTGGATGACCAGAGAGAGCGTCAGGGAAGGGCTCATTTTACTTTATTGTTTTAACATATGGGTAACTTAAAATCCTTTCGTCTGAGGTTACCAGTGGGCAATTGTACACCCTTGCCGTAGCCACGATAATCTGGTCTGCGGGATCGCGATGAAACCGGCCGGGTAACCTGGTTGACTCAACAGCGATTGCTGGTGTTAAGGGAAGCAGTTGCACTCCAGGATAACTCAACGCTTGTTCAAACCACTCTTCCACCGGGCAAGGCAACTCTAAACGACCGTACTCTACCAGTTTCGCGATTTCCCAGCACGAGATAGCGCTGACCCCGATCAGATCTTTCTCGTGGGCCTCAATAACCTCGGCCTGAGTTGGGGTAAGTTGCTCATCCCCGTGGACCCACCAGACCCAGATATGGGTGTCCAGTATGATCATCGCAGTACTTCCCAATCGTCTTCGGCGACACTTTCAAACGGCGCAAGGTAGCGAACCGGCTTGCCTCGCAAAGGGTAGCGTTTCATATCCTCAGGCTTGCGGAAATGGCTGAAGATGATCACTTCTACCTTTTCTCCCGCACGGAAAGGGATGCCTTTGACGATCAGAGTACCATCCTGGGTGACAATGGTTTCAAACCGATAAGCCTCCATTTTCACTCCTCTCTATAACGTCTCACACACCTTCCTGGAAAGGAACCGAGTAGGAGCCAGTTTCCGTTGCGGACGGCAAAGCCGTCCGCAACAGAAACCGCCGTTTCCCGGGTGAGAACTATCTCGTCCGTGCCATTTCCTGCGCCCGCCGGTAGATGTCCACGTACTTCTGTGCCGACCCCTTCCAGGAGAAATCGGCCTTCATCCCGCGAGTCTGGATGGCGGCCCAGGCCTCGCGGTCCCGATAGACCCGCAGCGCGCGCTCCAGCGCGTCTATGCAGGCCTCCGGGGTGTAGGCGTCAAAGGCGAAGCCAGTAGCCCGGTCGGGCCGTTCGTGGTAATCCAGGACGGTGTCCGCCAGGCCGCCCGTCTTGTGGACGACGGGGACGGCGCCGTAGTGCATGGCGATCATCTGGCCCAGGCCGCAGGGCTCAAAGCGGGAGGGCATCAGGAAGAGGTCGCACCCGGCATAGATGCGGTGGGCCAGGGGTTCATCAAACCGCAGGAAGACCCGCACTTTGTCCGGGAACCGCGCCTGGAGGGATTCCATCATCTGGTGGTACGCCGGGTCTCCCGTGCCCAGGAGGACAAACTGCACATCGCCCTGGAGGAGTTGCTCCAGGACCGGCCCCAGCAGGTCTATGCCCTTGATGGCATCCAGGCGGGTGACCATGCCGATCAACGGGGTCTCCGGGCGGGCCGGCAGGCGGGCTTCCTGCTGAAGGGCGGCCTTGTTGACGGCCCGCATCCGCAGGCGGCTCAGGTCGTAGGACTGCCGCAGGTATGGGTCGGTGGCGGGGTTCCAGTAGTCGGTATCAATGCCGTTGAGGATGCCGAAGAGACGGTCCTGCCGCCGCCGCAGCAGCGGCGAGAGGCCCGCCCCGGCCTCCGTCTCCAGAATGTCCTGCGCGTACTGGGGGCTGACGGTGGTGACCACGTCCGCGCTGGCGATGCCCTGCGCCATCCAGTTGACCTGTCCCGCCGGCTCCACGTCCAGGTGCTTGACGTACTCCATCCGCGCGAAAGTGAGGATGAGCCGCCCGCAGGCCCCCTGATAGGCGATGTTGTGAATGGTAAAGACCGACGCAATATGACGGTACTCCCGCAGATAGCGGCCCTCGTAGGCCAGCCAGGTGGGGACGGGCGCCGTGTGCCAGTCGTTGGCGTGGATGATGTCGGGAATCCAGCCCATGACCGGCAGGGAGGCGACAACGGCCCGGCTGAAGAAGGTGAACCGCTGAGGGTCGTCGTCAAAGCCGTAGATGCGGTCGCGCGGGGAGAAGAACTTCTCGTCCCAGAGCAGGTAAACGGGCAGGCCGTCCACCGTCGCGGTGACCATATGGACCATCTCCTCACGCGGTCCGACAGGCACGGGGAACGGTTTTCCCACCCGTTCAAAGTGGAACTGGTCGGAGCGGATGGAGCCGTAGCGGGGGATCATGAGACGGACGTCGTGGCCCAGGGCGCGGAGCGCTTTGGGCAGCGCGCCCGCCACGTCGGCCAGACCGCCCACCTTGGCAAACGGCACCGCTTCGGCCGCCAGGAAAAGAATTTTCAGCCCTTTGTCACTCATGGTTGGTTCTCCACCGTCAGAAGAGGTCGGATATTTTCCCAAAGATGAGGGGCTTCCAGAATTTCAGCAAACGCTTCCACCCATTGCCGGATGTATTCCCGTTCCAGCGTCGGGTAATTCTCCACAATCGCCCGGATGTCTGCCAGGTCTATCGGCCGATGGGCGATGGCCTTCAGGATGATCAGGTCTTCTGGCCTCGGAACCGGAATGGTCAGGCCCGCCACATTCAGCAGTATGCGGCGTTCCACCATCTCTGCCTCAAAGGGCAAGATGCCCAGGGATATGTCTACCGGAATACCGCTTTTGGGATGCTGGAGTAACAGGACCCGGTGTCGGCGGGCGAACTCCACCGCATCCGGGATTCGGGGTGTGAATCCTTCTTCTGATGCCACCTCCAGCAAATGGGTCAATCGGTCCACAGACAGCAGGATCACTACATCTATATCTGCCGTCAGGCGGGGACGCCCCAGAAGACTGGCGGCAACGCCGCCGATGATGACGCCCCGGTCGTCCATTCGCTGTATCAGGCGAAGGACGGCCTGCAGGGCATCCGTCAGAGATGGTGTGGCCCGGGCGTCAGGGCTTTCCCTCAACGTGCTCCTTGATCTTTGCCCACCGGCGCCGGACTTCCGCAAGTTCGGCCTCGTCCTTTCGTCTCCATTCCAGGCCCATTTCCTGGGCGAAGGCAATGAGAATATTGAGTTGCTGCCAGCGGGCGTCTACCGAGGTACGGCGGTGCTCCTCTGCCTCCCGTTCCGCGACAGCGCGCCAGCGGGCACGCAGGTCCCCAGCAGATATTCTTTCCATAGCACTCCAGCGAACTTACCCACTCCACCAACGGAAATCCACATCCGGGAAGACTTTGTCCAGTTCCCAGAGTTCCTCCGCCAGGTCGCGGTCGGGGCGGCCCACCTCCACACTCGCCATTAACTTCTCAAACCGCTCCACGTGGGCGGTGAAGCGCTGAACGGCGTACTCCCGCGCCTGCCCGGTGGTGACCAGGAAGGGCCAGTCCGAGGCCTCCAGGAGCAGGAGTTCCCGCGCCGCCTGGTTGAGGACGAAGGCCTCATCGGGAGTGGCGCCCTCCGCCTTTTCCCGCGCGGCCCGACTCATCCGCGCCTCGCATTCGTGGATGGGTGCCCACATCCAGTGAGTCTCCGGGTTGTCCCAGGTCCAGTGGCCGCCGCCCAGGCCCCAGGAACTCTCCGGAATCGCCAGCACCTCCTCCGGCGGATGCGCTTCCAGATACTGGCTGGCAGTCACCAGCGCGACCCGGTCGGAGCGGGCCAGCAGCCGCAGCACTTCCCGTATCCAGTCCACCCCCTCAAACCACCAGTGGCCGAAGAGTTCGGTGTCGTAGTTGGAGGCAATCAGGCCGACCTGGCCCGTCTCGGCGTGGTACTGTTCCAGCAAATCCGTCACCAGCCAGGCGAAGTGGCGGGCGTGCTCTCCGACTTTGTACTGCGCCCAGTCGGGATGGTACCAGTCCTTGAAGGCCAGGTCCACCCGCGCCCCGGTGACCCGCCAGTACTGGAGGCCGGAGCGGTGGTCTTTCTTGTGGAACTCCCGGTAGTCAAAGTCGCCGGGGTAGCCCCAGTCGGCGGACCAGACCTGCATGCCGGTCCGGTTGTTGCGGCCGATGGCGGCCACGCCCGAATGCTCGCTCACCACCCCCGGAGTGGTGTTGACGACGTAGTAGGGCCGGTAGGTGCTGCGGGGCTGCTGGGGCGCGGCCAGTTTCTCCAGCGGGAGGACGTAGCGGCGGACGATGGCGCCGTAGGGGCCGATGGCCTCCCCTGCCGCCTTCCCCACCGGACGCCCACCCTCAATGGCGTGGGTCTCCACGAAGAAGCAACCCAGCCCCTCCTCGGCCAGCAACGTCTCTATCCCGGCGCGGACCGTGCCGTCGGGGGCGATGTAGGCGGGGCGGTAGGCGCATTCCGGGAGCCAGATGGCCCGCGGCGCCCGCCCGAAGTGGCGGCGGTAGGAGGCGATGCCGGCCTTCAGTTGGCCGCGGATCGCCACATCGGTACCCAGGAGGGGAAGATAACCGTGGGTGGCCGCAGAGGTGATGATTTCTATCACCCCCGCGTCCTGGAGGCGCCGGAAACCACCCAGCAGGTCCCGCCCATACCGGTAGCGGAAGGAGTCCAGGAGGCCCGCGTACCAGTCCCGGTAGAAGGACGCCAGATACGCCGCGTGGGGGTTCTCCTCTTCCCGGAAGCGGGGAATGTCCGCTTCGGCGGCCCGGACCCGCTCCTCCACGTAGGCCTCAAAGTGGTCTTTGACCAGAGGGTCCGCCAGTTGCTCACAGAGGATGGGGGTCAGGCCCAGGGTGAGGTGAACGGGGACTCCCTCCTCGTACAGGTCGGTCAGGGCATTGAGGAGGGGGATGTAGGTCTCGGCCATGGCCTCGTGGATCCACTCCTCGCCGTGGGGCCAGCGGCCGGCCATCCGGCAGTAGGGCAGGTGGCTATGAAGGACAAAGGTGAACGCGCCGATGGGCATAGGTGCCTCCTGGGTTGGGCAGGATTCCCCTCCCCCGACGGTAAACCGTCGGGCTCACTCAAGAAAGCCCCCTGAAGGGGGCTATTCGCCCGCTTACTACAAAGCCAAAGGCTATAACAGCACCCCGTTCATACGCGATAATCCTCCCGCTGCGGATACCAGGCGTCCAGGACAAAGGTCGGCTCGTTCAGGACGACCGCCTTATGGGGCACGCCGGAGGGGACGCAGACGCCGTCCCCGGCGCGCAGGATGCGGGTCTGGTCACCCAGAGTGAACTCCATCGCACCCCGGACGACGTAGGTGATCTGCTCGTGGGGATGGGCATGCTCAGGGAGCACGCTGCCGGGGGCGAACTCAAAGAAGGTGACCATCGCGTGATCCAGATAGACCACCCGGCGCAGGACGCCGGGCATCACTTCGGTGGCAGGGAGATCGTTTACGTTGAAGAAATCCATCGGCACCTCTATTCTCCTAATCCCGATGCCGGACTTAACATCTTCACCTGATGCGCCGCGTGGAACGAACTGCGCACCAGCGGGCCGCTTTCCACCCAGCGGAATCCCATATCCAGCCCGCGCCGCCGAAACTCCTCAAACTCTTCCGGGGTATAGTAGCGCTCAATGGGCAGGTGACGGCGGGTCGGCTGAAGGTACTGACCGATGGTCAAGATGTCCACCCCCACCCCGCGCAGGTCGGCCATCACCGCCAGCACCTCGTCGGCGGTCTCCCCCAATCCCACCATCAGGCCGCTCTTGGTCAGGACGTCGGGGGCCATCCGGCGGGCGTTCTCCAGCACCGCCAGCGACCACTCGTAGCGGTTGCGAGGCTGGACCCGGGGAAAAAGTCGGGGGACCGTCTCCACATTATGGTTGAGGACGTCGGGGCGGGCGTCCATTACCACCCGCAACGACTCCATGTCCCCCTGGAAGTCAGGGATCAGCACTTCCACGGTGCATTCGGGGATGCGAGCGCGGATTTCCCGGACCACTGCGGCGAAGATCGAGGCGCCACCATCGGGAAGGTCGTCCCGGGTGACGGAGGTAATGACCGCATGGGAGAGGCCCATCGCGGCGACCGTCTCCGCCACCCGCCGGGGCTCATCCGGGTCGGGCAGCGCGGGATGCCCGCTGCGGACATTGCAGAACCGACAGGCCCGCGTGCAGGTATCCCCCAGGATGAGAAACGTGGCCGTGCGCTCCTCCCAGCACCGCCCGATATTGGGACAGTTGGCCTCCTCGCAGACCGTATGCAGGCGCTGGGTCCGCATCAGTCGCTTGAGGCGGTGGTACTCCGGCCCCTCCCGAGGAGGCACCCGCAGCCACTCCGGTCGGCGCTGCGGACCGACAACACGAGACGCTTCCGAAGCCACGCTCCACTCCCCTTCACGCATCACGTATCACGTATTACGTATCACGCCCCCGTCAACGTTCCCCGCACCCAGCCGCCGACCAGCCAGTAGCGGAAGTCCTGTCCCTGGCTGCACTGGATGCCGCCGATGACGCCGTAGACCAGCGCGCCCAGGGGGATGAGGGCCAGTATGGCAACGAAAGGCCAGCAGAGTAGCCCGATGAGGACGGTGGAGAGAACGCCAGCAAGGGCTGCGGCAATGCCGACCAGGACACCGCCTCCCACCCAGGCAATCAAGATGATCAGCGCGGCCACCGGGCCCAGGAATCCGGAGAACAGGTTGAGCAATACGCTCAGGTGAGCCAGCATTGCCCACGTGCGCTCATCGGAAGGAGAGAGAGGGGACGGAGGGGTCCATTCTGTGCTCATCGGCATCCTCCTTCTTGGTAATTACGCAAACTCCACCGGTCGGATACGGGTCTCGGCGTCCAGGAACTGGGCCAGTTGCTCGCGGAAGAACAGTTGAACCGTCCGGGTAGGGCCGTGCCGGTGTTTGGCGACGATGATGTCGGCAATGTGCTGCTTCTCCGTCTCCGGCCGGTACATCTCCTCGCGGTAGATGAACATGACCACGTCGGCGTCCTGCTCCAGGCTACCGCTTTCGCGCAGGTCGGCCAGCACCGGCCGTTTATCCGTCCGCTGCTCCACCGCGCGGGAGAGTTGGGAGCCCGCCAGGACCGGCACATCCAGTTCCCGCGCCAGACTCTTGAGCATCCGGGAAATGTAGGAGACCTCCTGCACCCGGTTCTCCACCCGCACGTCGCTGGTCATCAGTTGCAGGTAGTCCACCACAATGAGGTCCAGGCCGTACTCGGCATGGATGCGGCGCGCTTTGGTACGCAGTTGCAGGGCGGAGATGGCGGGCGTGTCGTCAATAAAAATGGGGAGTTCGGAGAGCACCCCGGTGGCCTGAACCAGCAGGGGCCACTCCTCCTCCCGCAGTTGTCCCAGCCGGAGCCGCTGAGCGTCAATCCCCGTCTCGGCGGAGACCAGCCGCTGCACCACCTGCTCCGCGGACATCTCCAGGCTGAAAATGGCCACGTGCTTGCCCAGCCGGGCGGCGTTGCGGGCGATAGAGAGGCAGAGGGACGTCTTGCCCACGCCAGGCCGGGCCGCAACGATAATCAGGTCCGACTTCTGCAACCCCCCCAGCAATTTGTCCAGGTCTATGAAGCCAGTGGGCACCCCCAGCGGCTCCCCCTGATGGGTGTAGAGGTACTCAATCCGGTCGTAGAACGGCCGGACGACCTCCTGGATGGGCACCAAGTCGCGGGTGATCCGCCGCTGGGAAATGGCGAAAAGGGCCTGCTCCGCCCGATCCAGGACCTCGCCGATTTCCTGGCCTTCCTGGTAAGCCAGTTGAGCGATGTCGCTGGCCGCGCTGATGAGGCGGCGGCGGATGGCGGCCTCTTCCACAATCCGCCCGTAGGCCTCCACGTGAATGGCAGTGGGGACAGTATCTATCAGACGGGCCAGATAGGCGACGCCCCCCACTTCCTCCAGCAATCCCCGCGCCTCCAGTTCGTTGCGCAGGGTCACGAAGTCCACCGGTTCCCGGCGCTCGTGGAGGGCCAGGATGGCCTCGTAAATCCAGCCGTTCTTCTGGATGTAGAAGTCCTCGGGGCGGAGAAACGACGCGACCCGGTAGAGGGCGTCCGGGTCTATCAGCAGAGAGCCCAGGACGGCCTCTTCGGCCTCCACGTCGTGGGGGATGGTTTTCTCGGGCGCGAGCATAGTGGGTAGATAGCCGATAGCCGGTAGCCGATAGTGGGTAGCCGATAGTGGGTAGCCGGTAGCCAGTGCTAACCCCTGCCCCCTAACCCCTAACGGCTCATAGACTCAGTGAATGGGCAGGTCGTCCAGGTTCAGGCCGCGCAGGAACTCGTCAAAGGCGGATTCTTCTCCCTCCCCCTCCTCGCCCAGGTCCTGCTCGGGGACCACACCGGCCGCGTCCATCACCTCTTCGGCGACGTAGATGGGGGCCCGGGTGCGAACCGCCAGATTCATCGCATCGGAGGGGCGAGAGTCCACCTCTATGGTCCGACCGTTGAGGCTGATGACGATGCGGGCATAGAACGTGTCGTCCCGGAGTTCGGAGACCACGATGTACTGAACCACACCCCCCATCGCCTCAATCACGTTTCGGAGCAGATCGTGGGTCAATGGACGGGCCACCGTCACCTGCTGGAGTTCTATGCTCAGGGCCTCCGCCTCATAGGGCCCGATCCAGATGGGGAGATACCGCTCCGAGCCCAGTTCTTTCAGGAGCACCACCCGATGCTGGGACATCAGGCTGACCTGGATTCCGGCAATTTTGACCTCAATCATCTCTCTCCTTCCCCGGATGCTCGCAGCGAAATTGAGGGCCATCGCTCATTATACCACGACTTCACCGGTTGACAATTTCTCTGGCATCGGTTATACTTTTCGCGTAACCATTCCGGCTTCCTCACCCCTCCCCCCTGAAGTCTGGTCTTTTTCAGAGCAGGGGCGGGGAAATCTTTCAAACCCGCCTCCGGTGAGGCGAAAAGAACAAAACGAAAGCACTTTTGTTGCGATGGTTTCGCCGCCGCAACGAAAATCATCTTCATACAGGAGACAACCACATGGAGAAATGGGAGTGCATGGTTTGCGGTTACATTTATGACCCCGCGAAAGGCGACCCCAGTCGCGGAATTCCTCCCGGAACCCCTTTTGAGGCCCTGCCGGAGGACTGGACCTGCCCCGATTGCGGCGCGACGAAGGACATGTTTGAAAAGGTGTAGACGGACCGACATTCTATGGACCGCTACGTCACCATCGGGAACGGCGTCGCCGGAGTGACTGCGGCGCAGGCTGTGGCGCGCGCCCGGCCAGGGGCCGACCTCCACATCTACGCGGCGGAGCCGTATCCCTACTACCGCCGCCCCCAACTGCCCGACTACATCGCCGGAGTCGTCACCGAGGCCGATATTTTCTACCGCCCCCCCGAGTGGTACGAAGCCCAGGGCATCCGCGTCCATCTGAATGCCCCGGTGGTAGAACTGGACCCCCGGGCCTACCGTCTGCGGCTGGCCGACGGCACCGAAGTCCCCTACGACCATCTCCTGCTGGCGACGGGTGGCCTGGCCTGGATGCCACCGATAGAGGGGGCCGACCGTCGGGGCGTCTTCACCCTGCGCACGCTGGACGACGCCCGCGCAATCCGCCAGTTCGCCCAGTCCGCCCGCCGGGGCGTGGTCATCGGCGGGGGCCTGCTGGGGCTGGAGACGGCAAGGGCGCTGCGCGCCCTGGGACTGGAGGTGACCGTCCTGGAGTTCGCCCCTTATCTGATGCCCCGCCAGTTGGACCGGGAGGGGGCCATGGTGCTGGAAACGTTGCTCCGGCAAATGGACATCCAGACGGTTACCGGCGCGGTCACCGAGGCGATTCTGGGGGACGACGCGGTGCGGGCCGTGCGCCTCAAGGACGGACGGGAGTTCCCCGCCGACCTGGTGGTCTGCTCCACCGGCATCCGCTCCGATGCGGCGCTGGCCCGCCAGGCCGGCCTGGAGGTCGGCCGCGGGGTCCTGGTGGACGCCCATCTGCAGACCAGCGCGCCGGACATCTACGCCGCCGGGGATGTGGCGGAGGCCGGCGGCATCGTCTACGGCATCGTCCCCGCGGCCATAGAGCAGGCACGGGTGGCGGCGGCCAACATGGTCGCGCCGGGGAGCGCCACCTACTCCGGTACCCTCCCCGCCACCACCCTCAAGGTCGTCGGTGCGGAGTTGACTTCGCTGGGCGAATGCACCACAGAGAGCGACGACCTGGTCCAACTCCGGCGCGCC
>JBBIKR010000052.1:0-9819 GCA_037445395.1 Thermoflexales bacterium | reverse complement strand
GCCTTCGTCGGCGAGGCCAAAGCCCACCGGCGGCTGCTGGCCTTCGCCCGCAAAGCGGAGGAGGAGGGATACCCGGACGTCGCCCGTCTGTTCCGCGCCGTCGCCTACGCCGAGGGCATCCACGCCGATATGGCCCTGCGGCTGATGGGCGAGGCCGTTGTCCGCTCCACCGAAGAAAACCTGCAATCGTCCTTTGAGCGGGAACGGTTCGCCAGTGGCATCGCCTACGCCCGCTTCATCCAGGAGGCGGAGGAAGAGGGCGACCGACGGGCGGTCCTGGTCTTCAGCCGGGCACGGGACGTAGAGGAGGCCCACGCGGCCCTCTACAAGCGAGCCATCAGTTGCATGCTCCGGGAGGAGCCCTGCACCTACTACGTCTGTGACGTCTGCGGCTACGTGGCCGAGGGCGAGCCCCCCGATGAATGCCCCGTCTGCGGGGCGAAGCGGGAGAGGTTCGTGCGGATAGAGTGAAACGTGAAACGTGAAGCGTGAAAAGTGAAAACGTGAAAGGAGAGATATGGCAGTGTTTACAGCGGCAGAGGCCATCAATATGGCACTCCGGATTGAGCAGACCGGAGAGGTCTTCTATACGAATGTCGCCCGGAAGGTCGGGGACCCCCAGGTCAGGGCAGTGCTGGAGGACCTGGCCGTTCAGGAACAGCGGCACTACCACGCGTTCATGAAACTGAGCGGGCATGTCTCGGAGCCACCATCCCATTCCCAGCAGGAGTGGGAGGAGTACACGCAGTACCTGCAGGTGGCCGTGGACAACGCCATCTTCGCCGGCCCGGACAAGGCGCTATCTCTGGCGGAGTCCATCGCCGACCCGCAGGAGGCACTGCGCATGGCGCTGGGGTTTGAGAAGGACACCCTCCTCTTCTACTACGACCTGCGGGAAATGATGCGCGAGGCCGACCGCCCCGTCGTCAACGAGATTATTCGCGAGGAGAAGGCCCACGTCCGGCGCCTTGCGAGCCTTTTGGGCGGCGCCCGGGGACACGCATAGCATCCGGTGACAGTCACCTCACAAGGGTGACTGTCACTCTTTTCGGGAGGTGACCTTGAAGGGATTGATTCTGAGCGGCGGCAAGGGCACCCGCCTTTATCCGCTGACCTACACTCGCGCCAAGCAACTGATCCCGGTGGCCAATAAGCCTATCCTCTTCCGCGTCATTGAGGCCATCCGGGACGCCGGTATCACCGACATCGGCATCGTGGTCGGCGATACCGCCGAGGAGATCAAGGCAACCGTCGGGCGGGGCAACCGCTGGGGGGTCAAAATCACCTACATCCATCAGCCCCAGCCCCTGGGCCTGGCCCACGCGGTCAAGGTGAGCCGGGAGTATCTGGGCGACGAGCCCTTCGTGATGTTCCTGGGGGATAACGTCATCCAGGGCGGTATCACCGAACTGGTCCGCCAGTTCCGGGAATCCGACTGGAACGCCCAGATCGTGCTGACCCGGGTGGACCACCCGGAGCAGTACGGCGTCGCGGTGCTCAACGGTGAAGGTCGGGTGATCCGGCTCATTGAGAAGCCCAAAGAGCCGCCTTCGGACCTGGCCCTGGTGGGCATCTATATGTTTGACCCCCACATCCACCAGGCGGTGGACGAAATCAAGCCGTCCTGGCGGGGCGAACTGGAAATCACCGATGCCATCCAGTGGCTGGTGGAGCACGACTACAAGGTCTTCCCGTACATCCATCGCGGCTGGTGGATTGACACCGGCAAGCCCGGGGATATGCTGGAAGCGAACAGTATGGTGCTTCAGGAACTGGTTCCCGCCATAGAGGGGTATGTGGACCGGGATTCCGAGGTGGATTGCCGGGTGACGGTGGAGAAGGGGGCGGAGATCATCAACAGCGTGGTGCGGGGGCCGACGATCATCGGCGAACGCTCCCGCATCGTCAACTCCTACATCGGCCCGTTCACTTCCATCTACCACGACGTGGTGGTGGAAAACAGCGAGATTGAGCGCTCCATCGTGCTGGAACACAGCGTCATCCGCGACCTCCCGGCCCGTCTTCAGGACAGTCTGATCGGGCGCAACGTGGTGCTGACCCGCTCGCCGATGAAGCCCAAAGCGTTCAAGATGAACCTGGGGGATTACAGTCAGGTGGGAGTGTTGTAATTTTTTGTGGCGGCGTCCGAAGGCCGCCGCCACAAAACTCCTCCTCACAACCGGAGGGAACATGGCCGCAAAAGGAATGGTCATTATAGACGAAAACCGCTGCAAAGGATGCGGACTCTGTGTTTCTGTCTGTCCGGTGCACATCCTGAAACTGGCCGAGGGCCGCTTCAACATTCGGGGTTACCCGCCCGTGGAGGTGACGGACCCGGAGGCCTGCACCGGATGCGCGATGTGCGCCACCATTTGCCCCGACGTGGTCTTCACCGTCTATCGTCGGAGGGCCCGGCGGGAGCAACCGGCCGCCGCCCCGGTGGCCAGTGAGTGACTGGAGGGAGCGCCATGGCAAAAGAACTGTGGGAAGGCAATGCCGCCATCGCCGAGGCCGCCGTTCGGGCAGGAGTGGAGGCATTCTTCGGTTACCCCATCACTCCTCAGACGGAGATTCTGGAACACCTCTCCCGCCGCCTGCCCGAACTGGGACGGGTCTTTCTGCAGGCGGAGAGCGAAGTGGCGTCCATCAATATGGTCTACGGCGCGGCCTGCGCCGGTGCGCGGGTGATGACGTCCTCCTCCAGCCCCGGCATCAGCCTGATGCAGGAGGGGTTCTCCTACATCGCCTGCTCCGAAGTGCCCGCCGTCATCATCAATGTGATGCGCGGGGGGCCGGGGCTGGGGAACGTGGCCCCCTCGCAGGGGGATTACTTCCAGGCCGTGAAGATGGCCGGCCACGGCGACTTCCACCCCATCGTCCTGGCTCCGGGCAACATCCAGGAAGCGATAGACCTGACCATCCTGGCCTTTGACCTGGCCGAGAAGTACCGGACCATTGCGATGGTCCTGGCCGACGGCTCGCTGGGCCAGATGATGGAGCCGGTGGAGATGCCGCCGATGCGCCCCGTCCGCCCACCCCACGAGCGCCCGTCCTGGGCTCTGACCGGCGCTCAGGGACGGCCACCTAACATCATCACCTCCCTCTACCTGGTGGAGGAGGAACTGGAGCAGGTCAACCTGCGCCTGCAGGCGAAACTGCGCCAGATTGCCGCCAGCGAGGTCCGCTGGAAGGAGTACTCCACCGAAGACGCCGACCTGCTGCTGGTAGCCTTCGGCACCGTGGGCCGGGTCTGCCAGACCGTGGTGCGGGAGGCGCGGGAAAAGGGGCTGAAGGCGGGACTTCTGCGCCCCATCACCGTCTGGCCGTTCCCCTCGGCCCGCATCGCCGAACTGGCCCGGCAGGTGCGGGGCATCCTGGTGGTGGAGATGAACGCCGGGCAGATGCTGGAGGACGTCCGGCTGGCCGTGGAGGGCCGCTGTCCCGTCCGCTTCTACGGCCGCCTGGGCGGCATCATCCCCCTGCCCGATGAGATTCTGCCCGAACTGGAGAAACTGGATGCGGAGACGCGGTAAGGAGTGCTATGGTTGCGACCGTTGAAATTCCCACCGATATGGAACTGGTCTACCGGTACCCGGAGAGTTTGACGCCGAAGTTCACCCACTACTGTCCCGGGTGTACCCACGGCATCATCCACCGGCTCATCGCCGAGGTGATTGACGAGTTGGGAATTCGGGAACGGACCATCGGCGTGGCGCCGGTGGGGTGCGCGGTGCTGGCCTATGAGTACTTCAACATGGACTTCTGCGAAGCGGCCCACGGGCGCGCCCCGGCGATGGCCACCGGCATCAAGCGGGTCAGCCCCGATAAGGTCGTCTTCACCTACCAGGGGGACGGCGACCTGGCCGCCATCGGCACGTCGGAAATCATCCACACCGCCAACCGGGGGGAACTGATCACCACCATCTTTGTCAACAACGCCATCTACGGGATGACCGGTGGGCAGATGGCGCCGACCACCCTGCCCGGCCAGGTCACCACCTCTTCCCCGCGCGGGCGGGATGTGGAGACGGCCGGCTGGCCGATGAAGATGGCCGAACTGATCGGCATGCTCCCCGGCGCGGCCTACGTCACCCGGCAGGCGGTGCTGGATGTGCCCGGCATCCGGCGAACCAAAAGGGCCATCAAACTGGCTTTCCAGACCCAACTGGCCGGCCTCGGCTTCTCTATGGTGGAAATCATCTCCACCTGCAACACCAACTGGGGCCTGTCGCCGGTGGATGCGCTGGAGTGGGCGAAGCAGAACATGGTGTCCTACTACCCCCTGGGCGACACCAAAGTGGCCGAGGGTGTGCGCGCGCTGATGGAGAAATAGAGCCTCGCCCCTGCAAGGCGACCCGTAAAGGAGGCCCATATGCAGGAAGAAATCATCATCTCCGGCTTCGGTGGCCAGGGGACCCTCTTCGCTGGACAGGTCCTGGCCTACGCGGCGATGGATGCCGATTTCCACGTCACCTGGATTCCCTCCTATGGCCCGGAGATGCGGGGCGGGAAAGCCCGCTGCACTGTCATCATCTCGGACCAGGAGATCGGTTCGCCGCTGGTCCGCCGCCCCAGTGCGGCCATCGTGATGAACATCCCTTCCTTTGAGGCCTTTGAGCCGATGGTCAAGCCCGGCGGCGTCCTGGTGGTGAACCAGTCCCTCATCCCCCGGAAGAGCGAACGCACCGACATCCGCGTCCTCTACGTCCCGGCGTCGGACCTGGCGACGGAGATGGGGAACGTCCGGGTGGCAAATATGATCTGCCTGGGTGCGCTGGTGAAGGCCCTGGGCATCCTGCCGCTGGAGGCACTGGAGGCCGCACTGGATAACCATCTGGCCGAGCGACATCGCAAGTGGCTGCCGTTGAACAAAGAGGCACTGCGCAAAGGCGCCGAGTTTGCATAAGTCACCTCACCCCACCCCCTGCCCCCTCCCCTCTCCTGGCCTTCGCCAGGAGAGGGGAGGGGGTGCCGCCGCAGGCGGCGGGGGAGGGGTGAGGATTGACCCGTTCCCGAAAGGAGTTTCGCATGATTGTCGGCATTCCCAAAGAACGACGAGAACTGGAGATGCGGGTCGGGCTGACCCCCTACGGGGTCAACCTGCTCACCCGCGCCGGACACGTCTGCTATGTGGAGAAGGGGGCCGGTGAGGGCTCCGGCTTCTCCGACTACGACTACGAGCGGGCCGGCGGCCGCATCGCCTACTCCACCGAGGAGGTCTACCGCCGCGCCGATATGGTGCTGAAGGCCGTCCGCCCCACCCGCGAGGAACTGGAATGGACTCACGAGGGGCAGATCATCTGCGGCTTTCTCCACCTGGCTGCTGCCCGCCGGGAGACCGTCCAGATGATGCTGGATAAGGGGGTCGCGGCCGTTGCCTACGAGACCATAGAAGAGGACGACGGCACACTCCCCGTGCTGCGGACAATGAGCGAAGTGGCCGGACGGATGGCCCCCCAACTGGCGGCGACCTTCCTGCAGAGCAATTGGGGCGGACGGGGGGTGCTCCTGAGCGGTGTGCCGGGGGTTCCGGCGGCCCGGGTCGCCATTCTGGGCGCCGGTGTCCTGGGGACCAACGCCGCCCGTGCCTTCTACGGCCTGGGCGCTTCGGTCTACGTGCTGGACAACAACCAGGAGAAACTGCGCCGGATAGACGAGATGTTCGGCGGCCGCGTGACCACGATGGTGGCCTACCCCTTCAACATCGCCCGCGTCGTCCGTTTCGTGGAGGTGCTGGTCGGTGCCGTCCTGGTGCCCGGCGCGCGGGCCCCGATCCTGGTCACCCGCGAGATGGTCCGCTCCATGAAGAAGGGTGCGGTCATCCTGGACTTCAGCATAGACCAGGGAGGATGCGTGGAGACCAGCCGGCCCACCACCCTGCGGGACCCCGTCTTTGTGGAGGAAGGGGTGGTTCACTTCTGCGTCCCCAACGCGCCGGGGGTGATCCCCCGCACTTCCACCCACGCCTTCAACAACGCCGCCTGGCCCTACATCCGCCACATCGCCGATGTGGGGCTGGACCAGGCGGTAGCGGACATGCCCGCCCTGGCCCGGGGGCTGGCGCTGCGGGAGGGCCAGATCGTCAACGAGGCCCTGGCCGCCGCCTTCAACGCTTCAAAGCCTCAGTGAGGAGGAGGGCCCTATGCCCACCGGATGGAGTCGGATTTACGAAAGCAAAGTGACGACGGCGGAAGAGGCCGTCCGGGTCATCAAACACGGCGACCGCATTTTCTTGACCGGCAACTGCAGCGTGCCGCAGGTGCTGATGAAAGCGCTGGTCGCACGGGCCCGCGAACTGGAGAACGTGGAAATCTGCCATGCCCTCACTGTCGGGGCCAGCGACTACGTCGCGCCGGAGATGGAAGGGCATATTCGCGCCAACGCGCTCTTCATCGGGCCCAACGTCCGCAAGGCCGTGCAGGAAGGACGGGCCGATTTCACCCCCGTCCTTCTCTCCGAGTTCACGCTCCTCTTCCAGAAGGGGATCCTGCCGGTGGACGTTGCCTTTGTCCACCTCTCCCCGCCCGACGAGCACGGCTTCTGCTCCTACGGCATTGAGACCGGTCTGACCAAGACGCCGGCCGAATCGGCGCGCATCATCATCGCCGAGGTGAACCCGAACATGCCCCGCTGTCTGGGGGATAGTTTCATCCACGTCAGCCGGATAGACTACATCGTCCCGGTGGACTACCCGCTGATGGAATTGCCGATGGGTAGCGGAGAGCCGTCGGAGGTGGTCCTGCGCATCGCCCAGTACATCGCCGAACTGGTCCCCGACGGCGCGACCATGCAGATGGGCATCGGTGAGATTCCGGACGCGGTGCTGCGCTTCCTCCGTCACAAAAAAGACCTGGGAGTGCATACCGAACTCTTCTCCGACGGCGTGATTGACCTGGTGGAGGCGGGGGTCATCACCAATGCCCGCAAAACCCTGCATCCGGGCAAGATCATCGCCGGATTTATGCTGGGGACGCGGCGCCTCTACGAGTGGGCCCACGATAACCCCATCATTGAGTTGCGGCGCACGGAGTACGTCAACGACCCCTTCGTCATCGCCCAGAACTACCGGCAGGTGGCCATCAACTCGGCGATAGAGGTGGACCTGACGGGGCAGGTGTGTGCCGATTCCATCGGCCCCAAACTCTACAGCGGCGTCGGCGGGCAACTGGACTTTATCTACGGCGCGTCCCGCTCCGAGGGCGGGGTACCCATCATCGCCATGCCCAGCACGGCGACGATGAAGGACGGCACTCTGGTCAGCCGCATCGTGCCGATGTTGAAACCGGGCGCAGGGGTGGTCACGACCCGCTATCATGTCCACTACATCGTCACCGAATACGGGGTGGCGGACCTCTACGGGAAGACCATCCGGCAGCGGGCCCAGGCCCTGATTCGCATCGCCCATCCGGACTTCCGGGACGAACTGACCCGCGCGGCGAAAGAGTTGAATTACCTGTGAAGAGCCGGTAGGGGTTAGTGGGCAGGGGTTAGCAGGGGTTATGCACCAGTGCAGGAACGCAGCCGATATGCCGCTGCCCGTTGTTCTCGCGGCCGGGACCCTGATCCTGCTCCTGGCGGCCGCGCTGCGGCTCCCGGCCCTCGGGCAGGTGCCCCCCGGTCTCTACCACGACGAGGCTTACTACGGCCTGGACGCGGTGGACGTCCTCCGGGGGCACCCGCAGGTCTACTTCCCCGCCAATAACGGCCGCGAGCCCCTTTTCATTTATCTGGCCGCGGGGATGATCGGCCTCCTGGGGCGGAGCCCCTTCGCCCTGCGGCTGACCTCCGCCTTTGTCGGCATGCTCACCGTCGCGGCGACGGCGGCGGCGGGACGGGCCCTCTTCTCCCGCCGCGTGGGCTTGCTGGCGGCCGCGGTCCTCTCCGTCACCCTCTGGCACGTCCACCTCAGCCGGGTCGGATTTCGCGCGGTCACCCTGCCCCTGACCATCGCTCTGACGCTCTGGGTGGGCGCACGGGCCGTGCGGACGGGCCGGCTTCGCCTCTGGCTGGCCACCGGCGCCCTCTACGGCCTCTCCTTCTACACCTACACCGCCGCCCGTTTTACCCCCGTCGCGCTGGCCGCCTTTGGTCTCTACGCGCTGGCCCTCCTGGGCCCCCGCGCCTTCCGGCCCCACGCGCGGGGGCTGGGCCTGGCGGTCCTGGCAGCGGCGGTGGTCCTGGCCCCGCTGGCCGCCTATACAGCCTTCCACCCCGACGTGGTCCTGGGCCGCCCCGACCAGGTCTCCATCTGGAATCCCGCCATCAGCGGCGGCGACCCCTGGGGCCTGCTGGGCCGCCAGGTCCTGCGGACGCTGGGGATGTTCTTCGTCCGGGGAGACCGCATCTGGCGGCACAACGTCCCCTGGAGGCCCGTCTTCGGCCCCCTGCTGGGGGCGGCGTTCCTGGTGGGGGTGGGGTTGACCCTCACTCCGCCCCGTGCCCTCTTCCCTCTCCCGAACAAAGTTCGGGAGAGGGAAGGGGTGAGGAACCTCACCCCTCCCCCTGCCCCCTCCCCTCTCCTGACCGCAGGTCAGGAGAGGGGAGGGGGTGGCGGCGCAGCCGCCGGGGGTGGGGTGAGGAACGCCCTCCCTCTCCTCTGGACCGCCGTCATGGCCATCCCCACCGTCCTGGCCGAAGATGCCCCTCATTTTCTGCGCGCGGTGGGAATGCTCCCCGTCCTGGCCTTCCTCCCCGCCCTGGGGCTGGACGCGCTGATGCAGAGACCCCAAAGATACGAAGTCACCAGGAAAAATCTATCTAACTTCGTGTCTTCGTGTCTTCGTGGTTCTCCGCTGGGCATTGCGGTCAGCATCCTGGCCATCGGGCTGGAACTGGTGAACGGAGCGCGCGCCTACTTCGGCCCCTACGCCCACAACCCGATGACCGGGTACTGGTTTGAGCGGGGGGCGGTCGCCCTGGGGGCCGACATCAACCGTTTCCTGGGTACCGGCTGGTCGGGGGAGGCATCGCCCTTCACCCCCACTGCCGGGCCGGAGGGGGTGGTCTATCTGGACCCGATGCTCTGGGAGGACTGGCCCCAGGTCCGGTTCCTGGTCGCCGCGCCGGAGCGGGTGCGGGTGGGGCTGGAGGCCGTACCGGAGACCCCCTGCGAAGTTGGACGAATCACGGGGACCCGGTGCGGGCCGGGGGCCGAACCGGAGGCCCCCCCCACCGCCGTCTTCCTCTGGCCCTACGGCGACTGGACCCGCGCCTGGGGACTGCTCCCCCACCCCGCGGAGATCACCGTGCTGGAGGGCCCCCTCTCCCAGCACGACCGGGACACCGAGCCCTACACCACCTATCTGGCCTTTTTCGCCACCCGGCCGGGCCCGACCCCCACGCCCCAGGCCCGACTTTCCGGCGGCGTGGAGTTCCTGGGAGCGACGGTCGTCCTCCAAGAGGACGGCGCGGTGCGGGTCCGGTTGCGCTGGCGGGCCACCGCCCCGCTGGCCGGAGAGTACGCCGTCTTCCTGCACTACCGGCGGGACGGGCAGACGGTCGCGCAGGGGGATAGCCCCCCGGCCCAGGGCCGCTACCCCACCCCCCTCTGGCACTCCGGCGACGTCCTCAACGACGACCACATCGTGCCCGGCGTCGGTCATCCCCGGCCCGGCGACGAGATCGTCTTCGGCCTCTGGAACCCCCAGACCGGGGAGTACCTCTCCGTGCTGGACGAGGCCGGGAACCCGGCGGGGGTGGAAATCCGCGTCCCGGTCCGTTAATCGGTCATCACCCCCTCCCCCTACCCCCCTCCCCTCTCCTGGCCTGCGGTCAGGAGAGGGGAGGGGGTGGCGGCGTAGCCGCCGGGGGAGGGGTGAG
>JBBIKR010000051.1:12212-22150 GCA_037445395.1 Thermoflexales bacterium | reverse complement strand
TCTCCCCTGGCCGGTAGGCCAAGGGGAGAGGGGGGACATAGGGGGGTGAGGGGTGGAAGCCAATTCATTCTTACGCCACCCGCAACACGCATCATACAATACGCATCACGCAATACGCTATGGAAAAACTCCGCCGCGGCGCCCAGGAACTGGGCATTACCCTGAAAGAGAGCCACCTCTCCCTCTTCCAGACCTACTACGAGGAACTGGTGGAGTGGAACCGGCGGTTCAACCTGACTGCCATCACTGACTACGATGGCGTGCAGGTCCGCCATTTCCTGGATTCCCTCTCCTGCCTGGTGGTCCTGCCCCGGGCCGAACTCCAGGCCGGCGCGCGGGTGATAGACGTGGGCACCGGCGCCGGATTCCCGGGCCTCCCCCTGCGCATCGTCTGCCCGGGGATCCGGCTCACCCTGGTGGAGGCCACCCGCAAGAAGGTGGACTTCCTGGAGCATCTGGTGCGACGGCTGGGGATTACGGATGTAGAGATCATCCACACACGGGTGGAGGAACTGGCCCATCGTCCGGCCTACCGGGAGCAGTATGACTGGGCGGTCGCCCGCGCCCTGGCGGAGATGCCCACCCTGGTGGAGTACCTCCTCCCCCTGGTGCGCGTCCGGGGGGCGATTCTGGCCCAGAAAGGAGAAAACGCCCCCGCCGAAGTCCACTCCGCCGAGGAGGCCATCCGCATTCTGGGCGGTCGGGTGCGCAGACTGGTCCCGGTGGACCTCCACGGCCTGGCGGAGACCCGCTACCTGGTCATCGTGGACAAGGTGGCCGCCACGCCGGAGAAGTATCCCCGCCGTCCCGGCATGCCCGAAAAGCGCCCGCTGAAATGAACCCCTCGGTCAAAAACCACGTGGGTGTCATTGCGAGCCGCCAAAGGCGGCGAGGCAATCTCCGAACGGAGAGATTGCTTCGGCGGCTATCGCCGCCTCGCAATGACAATGGCAGAGCAGTTGGTTATACCTCCCTCTTATGTCTTCGTGCCTTTGTGGTTTTAGAAATCCTCTTCGCCGCCCTGGGTTTCCTGTACAGCGCCGTCACCCCCATCTACGAGGCCCCGGACGAGGTCTGGCACGACGCCTACGTCCGCTGGGTCGCGCAGGGCAACGGCCTTCCCCCGCTGGACGAGGACGTCAGCGGCGCCTACCAGGAGGCCGCCCAGCCACCCCTCTACTACCTGGTCGCCGCCGCCGTCCGCCGTCTCCTCCCCGACGACGACCTCCCCTCCCTGATGTGGCATAACCCCTTCTTCGGCTACCAGGCCGGGGGGACGGTGA
This sequence comes from Thermoflexales bacterium, assembly GCA_037445395.1. Taxonomy (GTDB): domain Bacteria; phylum Chloroflexota; class Anaerolineae; order B4-G1; family DUEL01; genus SpSt-77. The sequence goes on along the minus strand of JBBIKR010000051.1, from coordinate 20,867 downwards.
ACGACAACAAGAACATGCTCATCCACACCGACCGGGAACGGTTCCCCTGGACCGGCGCGGCCCGCGCGATTCACGCCACCCGTCTGGTCTCCCTTTTCTTTGGACTGGTGACCGTCGCCGCGACCGGACTCCTGGCATGGGAGGCCGTCGGCGACAGGGGCGGGGGCGCCATCCCCTTCGGCGCGGCCGCGCTGGTCGCGCTCACCCCCCAGTTCCTGTTCATCAGCGGCATCGTCAGCAACGACAGCGCGGCCGCCGCGCTGGCGACCCTCTCCCTCTGGATGACGGCGCGCCTTCTCCGGCGAGGCGTCTCCGCCCGCCGGGCGCTGGCCCTGGGCCTGCTGGTCGGCCTGGCCGCGCTGACCAAGACCAGCGCGCTCCTGCTGGTCCCGCTATCTCTGGCGTCTCTCCTGCTGGCCCCGCAGGGGACCGCGCGGCAGAAAACTACCGGCGCGCTGCTGATGCTGGGATGCGCTATGGCCGTCGGCGGGTGGTGGTACGGGCGCAACACCCTCCTCTACGGCGACCCCCTGGGCATCAGCCGCCATGTCCAGACCCCCTGGGGCCGGCAGACCCCGGCCTCCCTCACCACCCTGCTGGGCGAAATGCCCCGCCTCTACCGTTCCTTCTGGGGCGCCTTCGGCTGGGGACACGTGGAATACCCGGCCTGGCTGTACGTGGCCCTGGGGGGACTGGTCGTACTGAGCCTGGTCGGGTGGTACCGGACCCTGCGGCGGCCCGTCCCCGTCCATCGGGGGATTCTCCTCCTGGCCGCGGGGTGGCTGGCCCTGATCTTCCTGGCCCTCCTTCAGTGGATGCGTCAGGTGGAGGCCCCCCACGGGCGGCTTCTCTTCCCGGCCATCGGCGCCTGGGCCCTGCTGGTGACGGTCGGGTGGGAGGGGCTGGGGCAGGGGCGCTCCAGGAGCGGCCTCCTCGCCGCGGTCTACGGCGGCCTGCTCCTGCTCAACGCCCTGACCCCCCTTCTGGTCATCCGTCCGGCCTTCGCCCTGCCGCGCCGGCTGAAGCCGGACGCAGCGGCCCGGACGGTGGGGGGATGGGAACTGGTGTACGGCGGGAAAATCCGACTGCTGGGCGCAGAACCGAAGCAACGGTCCGTTGCGCCGGGGGGAGTGCTGACGGTGCGCGCCTGCTGGGAGGCGCTGGCCCCTGTGGAGGAGGACTACACTGTCTTCGTACAACTGGTCGGAGAGGGAAATACGCGCATCGGCGAGCGGCACACCTACCCCGGCCTGGGGCGGTTCCCCACCTCCCTCTGGCCCGTCGGGCAGGCCTTCTGCGATGAGTACCGGGTCCGGGTCGCTCCCTGGGCGCCGGTCCCCGAACTCTACGACGGCCTGATCGGCCTCTACGAGGGGGACCCGTCATCCCCACTGTTGCCGGTGGTGGGAGAGGACGGCCGCCCTCTGGCGTTGCCCGTCGCCTTTCCGGTACGGGTCGCCCCGGAGCGTCCGCTGAAGGTCTCCCCCGCCCATCCGCTGGACTACCGCCTCGGCGACGTCGTGGACCTGATCGGGTATGACCTCTCCGGGACGGTGGCGGCCGGGGGGACGATCACCGTCACCCTGTATTGGCGGGCCGACGGAGTGCCGCCGGGGGACTACCGGGTCTTCGTCCACCTGCTGGACGGCCGGGGGGAGATCGTCGCCCAGCACGACGGCCCGCCCCGCCGGGGCCGCTACCCCACGACGGCCTGGCAGAAGGGGGACGTCGTGCCCGACGAGCACGTTCTGGTCGTTCCGGCGGCGGCCCAGGGGCCCTTCTCTCTGGCGGTGGGGATGTACCGGGCCGACACGCTGGAGCGGCTGCCGGTGGTCGGTCCAAACGGCGCGGTGCCAGACGGCCGGATTCTGCTGGAGGTCCGCTGACGGAAACCGTCAGCGGGCGTACGCCGCCCGCAGGTCCTCCTCGCACCGCAGCAGTGCCAGCGCGCTGTGGACGTCCAGAATTTCGCCGCTGCGCGCCATCTCCAGCGCGCGGGGAGCGGGCACCGGATGGACCTCTATGATTTCCCCGGGCTCCCGGTCCGGCTCCCGGCAGAGGCGGACGTTGCGGGCCAGGAAGATATGGCCGACCTGGTCAAAGAGACTGGCGCCCGTGCGGAAGAAGCCCCTGTACTCCCAGTCGTCGCTCTCACCGCCCACTTCCTCCGCCAGTTCCCGTTGGGCCAGGTCCAGTGGAGAGCCCTGGAAGTCGTGGAAGCCTCCGGCGGGCAATTCCCACGACCAGTCGTCTATCAGGTAGCGGAACTGCCGGATGAGGATGACCTGCCCGTCGGCGGTCACGGGGACCACCCAGACCGCCCCGGCGGCCTCCACGTAGACGAAGGGCCGGACCTGCCCGTCGGGCCAGCGGACGATGTCCTCCCGGACGCGGAACATCCGGAAGGCGTAGGGGTAGCGGGTTTCCAGGTGCTCCCAGCCCAGGGCACGGCCGTTGGGTTTGTCGGTAAGGGGCATTCGGGTCTCCTTTGGGAGGCTACCTCACCCCTCCCCCTGCCCCCTCCCCCTCTCCTGGCCTTCGGCCAGGAGAGGGGAGGGGGTTGGGGGAAGGGTGAGGCGATGGCTACGGGACCAGCAACAGAATACCCTCCGCCTGGGCCTCCACCTCCGTCCGGCTCCAGAGCATCGGGTGGTACTGGATGTTCCGCCAGGGGTCAATCATATCGTCGTAGTGGCGGTGGAACGGGTGGCCCGATTGCCCCGTGGTGTGCATGGAGACCGAGCGGGACCAGTCGCCCGCATCAATCACCTGCCGGTATGAGGGGACGGTGCGCACCTCGTAGGGCGCGCTGGGGCTGTAGGCAGTGTTGTTGACCGTGGCGAGGGTCCCATCCACCGGGACCGGTCCCCGGTTGAAGATGCGTTCAATCAGGGCGATCCCGCTCTGCCCCAGCGCCTGGTTCCTGAACGTGGCGGTGTGCAGGTCGCCCCAGCGCCACTTCTCCACATTCGGCCCCAGCCGTTCCGTCAACTCCGCGATGGCGTCCGTCATCGCCTGCCGGATGATGTCGTCCCGCGTCTCCACCTGCGGAGTCGTCCGGTCGTCAAACCAGGGGGACTGCGGGTCGGCGATGAGGCTTTCCAGCGCGTAGAGGGCCATTGCCCGACTCCGGCGCACCAGGGACTCCCCCAACTCGTCCCGGAACGTCCGGTCCACCAGATGGATGCGGAACGCCTCAAAAAGCGCCGCGGCGGCGCTATCGCGCGTGGTCTGCCCGTCCCAGTTGCGCAGAAGTTCCAGCGGACGGGGGTCATGGTAATCGGCGAGGGCGGCCGTCACATACGGCAACACCTGGCGGGTCCATACCGGAAGGTTGTCCCCCTGAATCCGCTCCATATCCTCTACGGAGATGGGGGTCAGTTCCTCTATGAGTTCCGTGATCCGCTGGGCGCGCTGCCCGGTCCGGTCCGACCAGTCCACCGTGAGCAGGTATGGGTAGTCGGGCCGCACGACGGCGTTGTTGGCGGTGACGATGTACCCCTCCGGCGGGTTGAAGGCGCGCGGGAGTTCGTCAAAAGGGATGTAGCCCACCCAATCGTACTCGCCGGTCCAGCCAGGGACAGGCACCGAGCCGTCGCCGCTTTTGCGGATGGGGATACGGCCGGGGGTCTGGTAGCCGATGTTCCCCTCCACGTCGGCGTAGACGAAGTTCTGGCTGGGGACGTCCCAGTAGGAGAGGGCTTCCCGGAAATCCTCCCAGTTCTGTGCTTTGTCCAGCAGCAGGATGCTCCGCATCAGCGTCCCCGGCTGGAGCGCGGTCCAGGAAAGGGCCAGCGGCTGCCAGCCGAAGGACCAGTCCTCCTCCTCACCGCCGACGACGTCGTTGATGATGGGGCCGTGGCGGGTGATGCGGGCGAAGACCACCACGGGCTCCTCCTGCCCGGCAACGCGGATTTCCTCCCGCACGATCTGCATGTCCTCCCAGCGGCCCCGGTATTCGTACTGGTTGGGATTTTCGGGGTTGACTTTTTCTATGAAGAGGTCCTGGACGTCGGGGTTGACGTTGGTGACGCCCCAGGCGATGCGGTCGTTATGGCCGATGATGACGCCGGGCGACCCAGGGAAGGAAGCGCCCACGACGTTGATCGGGCAATCGGGCCCTTTCGGCTCGCAATGGAGACCGATCTCGTACCAGATGGAGGGCATCTGGATGCCCAGGTGGGGGTCGTTGGCCAGGAGCGGCTTTCCGGTTTCGGTACGGCTTCCGGCGACAACCCAGTTGTTGCTCCCCAGGCCGTCTCCCTCTCCCAGGAAGCGGGTGGTGAAGACGGCCTCCGGCACGGCCTGCAGGGTCTTTTCCGAAAGAGGATGGGGGACGATGACGGGCCGGTCGGACGGGTAGGGAGGCATCAGGACGGGGGCGGCCGGAGTGCCCAGCCGGGCGATGATGTTCGCCCGCAGGAGTTCCATATCCATATTGCCCCCCAGATTCCAAGCCATGACCTTCCCCCAGGTGATGGTGTGGACCGGATGCCACGGCTCCGGGTCAAACCGGGTACCCGTCAGGCCCAGGAGGGTGAACTCCAGCCCCAGCCGTCCCCTGTGGGTGGAGATATAGGCATTGACCCCTTCGGCGTAGGCTTCCAGCGCCGCGCGGGTCTCCGGGTCCATCTGTTCCCACTCCTGCGCCGCGGCGCGGTGCCACCCCAGCGTGCGGATGAAGCGGTCCTGGGCAAGGGCGGACTTCCCCAGGATTTCCGACAGTCGTCCGCTGCCGATCCGCCGCCAGAACTCCATCTGCCAGAAGCGGTCCTGGGCGTGGACGTAGCCCTGGGCGAAGAGGAGGTCGTGCAGGCTGGAGGCGTAAATGTGGGGGATGCCCCATTTGTCCCGGATGACGGTGACGGGAGATTGCAGGCCCGGCACCTGGACCGTGCCGTTGATCTGGGGCCAGGCCCGGCGGACGGTAGCGTAGCCCACGCCGAAACCCGCCAGGCCGAGGATGAGGATGACCACCAGGAGCACGAGCAGGATACGCAGGACGGTTCGCATGGTCCCTCCTTTTTGGCTGGTCGCATTGACTGGTCGCAGGGAGCAGGTCGCGGGGAGCAGGTTGCAGGACGCAGGTCGCAGGGGGCAGGGGCCTGTGCCACCCTCGCCCCACCCCCGCCGTACCTTTCGTCCAAATTGGAATATACTACAGATTACCGAAAAGGGCAATCGGCAGACGTGCATGCGACTTGCGCGGAGGGGCAAAGTGTGGTATAAGTAAGGTGCAAAGGCCCCCGTAGCTCAGCAGGATAGAGCACCGGCCTCCGGAGCCGGTGGCCCGCGTTCGAGTCGCGGCGGGGGTACTGGGAACCGGACGGGCCAGGTGATCGTCAGCGTCCTCCTGTCGGGACACCTTGCGGACTTCGCTCCCTCTGTGGCCGTGAGGTGGATGGCGTGCCCTGGCGACCGGAATGCGCCATAAGGCCCGCCAACCGTCAAAGAACGGTCGGCGGGCTTCTCTTTATCCGCTGCTTCATGGAGAACGAACAGGAGCGCGATGAAATACCGGAGATTTGGACGAATCGGATGGCAGGTTTCGGAAATCGGGCTGGGGGCCTGGGCCCTCGGCGGAGACTGGGGCCGGGTGGATGAAGAAACCGCGATGGCCACTCTTCACCGCGCCCTGAATGTGGGAATCAACTTCTTTGATACGGCGGACGTCTATGGCGACGGGCTGAGCGAGCAGCGCATCGGGCGTCTGCGCCGGGAGCGGTCGGAGCCTTTCTACGTGGCCACCAAAGCGGGGCGGCGGCTGCAACCCCATACCGCCGACGGGTACAACAAGGAGAACCTGACGCGCTTCGTGGAGCGCAGCCTCCGCAACCTGGGGGTGGAGTCCCTGGACCTGCTCCAACTCCATTGTCCGCCGACGGAAGTGTACTACCGCCCGGAGGTCTTCCAGGCCCTGGACGACCTGAAGCAGGAGGGCAAGATTCAGCACTACGGGGTCAGTGTGGAGAAGGTGGAGGAGGCGCTGAAAGCCATAGAGTACCCGGGTGTGGAGAGCGTGCAGATCATCTTCAACATCTTCCGCCAGCGACCGGCGGAACTCTTTTTCCGGGAGGCCCGCCGCCGGGATGTGGCGGTCATTGTGCGGGTACCCCTGGCCAGTGGCCTGCTCACCGGCAAGATGACCCGGGAGACCGCCTTCCCGCCGGACGACCACCGCAACTACAACCGGGAGGGCCAGGCCTTTGATGTGGGGGAGACCTTCGCGGGGGTGCCCTTTGAGGTGGGGCTGGAGGCGGTGGAGGCCCTGCGGCCGCTGGTGCCGCCGGGCGCGACGATGGCCCAGTTCGCCCTGCGCTGGATTCTGATGTTTGATGCGGTCTCGGTGGTGATCCCCGGCGCCAAGAGCCCCCGCCAGGTAGAAGACAACGCCCGCGCATCCGGGTTGTTGCCCCCGACATCGGAACAGATCGTCCGCATCCGGGAAATCTACGACACCTTCATCCGTCCCTACGTCCACCACCGGTGGTGAGCCATCATCTGAGGATTGGCCAGGGCACATGACCCAATGTCACTAACATTTGTGAGCGTGGGACAGACTTTTGAGTCTGCCGGCAGCCTGAAAGGGCAGTAGCGCAAAACACACCCTGTCATTGCGAGCCGCCGAAGGCGGCGAAGCAATCTCCCTGCGCCAAATAGGGGATTGCTTCGGGCGCTCCGCGCCCTCGCAATGACACGGAACATGGCCATCTCGCACTGCCCATAGGGTCAGTTTTGCGGAACTGCGAAAAGTTAATGCCATTGGCACATGACCACCGCAACACTCTCAGGAATTCAGAGAATCAAAAGTTGGATGGCTCTTGCCCGCCCCCCCTTCCACACGGTGGGCGTCCTGCCCTTCGCACTGGGGGCCGTGATGGCATACCGGGAGACCGGCATTTTCCACTGGGCCCTCTGGGGCTGGGGCACCCTGGCCGTGGTGTTGATTATGCTCAGCACCTACCTGGCCGGGGAGTATTTTGACTACGAGGGAGACCGCATCTCCCGCCGCGTGAACCCCAACCGGTTCGCCGGTGGGTCGGGCGTTTTGCCGAGGGGCGCGGTGGACCGCAGGGTCCCCCTGATCGGCAGTATCATCGCGCTGGCCCTGGCGGGGGTTGTGGGACTGGTCATCTGGCTGGGCTACCGAACCGGTCCCTGGACCATCCCCCTGGGCGTCATCGGAATGATCGGAGGCTTCTTCTACTCCGTCCCGCCGGTCCGCTGGGCCGCCACCGGCATCGGTGAGATCTGGATCGCGTTCTGCTACGGCTGGCTGCCGGTCGCTGTGGCTTACTACCTGCCCGTCGGACGGTTTGATCCGCTGGTCCACTGGGTCAGCCTGCCCATCGCGGCCACCATCTTCAACGTCATCCTGCTGAACGAGTACCCCGATTACGAGGCCGACCGGGCGACCGGGAAGCGCAACCTGCTGGTGCGCCTGGGGCTGAAGCGGGGTTCCGTCCTGTTTGCGGCCGTGCACGCGGTGGGTTGGCTGGGGATGTTCGGTTCGGTTATGGCCGGGGTCCCCGTCCGTACCCTGCTCTTCTACGGGCCGGTCTTCCTGCTCTCGGTGGGACTGGTGGTGGCCGTACTTCGCGGGGTATACCGCCACCCTCGCCGCCTGGAAGCCGCCTGCGGGCTGAACATCGCCGTCAACCTGGGCACCACCCTGGCCTATATCCTGGGCTTTCTTTTGTGATCAAACTGCGAAGGACACGAATAACCACGTAGGCCGCGGATGTCCCCTCAACGAAAGGTCAAGCCGTTCTTCTGGCCTCCCACCCTGCTCCTCCGCCAGGGGGCCAGCACCCTCTACTTCGGCCTGCTGGTCGGGTGGCGGTACCTGCCCCACTGGCTGGCCCGGGAAAGCGTCCGCTCCATGCCTGTGGCCGCTGGCGCCATCGGCATGGGATGCATCGGCTTCCCGGCCCACCCCGCATGGGAAGTCACCGCGGCCTGCAATCTCCACTGCATCCACTGCCACGCCTCCGGAGGGCGCCCCGCTCCCGATGAGTTGACCACCGCCGAGGCGAAGCGGCTCATAGACGACCTGGCGGACGTAGAAGAGTTCCGGATGCTGGTCTACACCGGGGGGGAGCCCCTGGTACGGCGGGACGTCTTTGAGTTAATGGAGCACTCCCGACGGGTGGGATTTGCCAACGTCATCGCCACCAACGCCACGCTCATGGATGACGAGGTGGCCCGCGATCTGCGGCGGGTCGGGGTGGTCGGGGCCGCCGTCAGCCTGGATGCCCCCAACGAACAGGTCCACGACTTCGTGCGCGGCTCCGCCCGGGCGTACCAGCGGGCCATAGAGGGGATGCGCGCGCTGCGCCGGGCCGGCATCCTGCTCCAGATTAACGTGACCGCGATGAAGTACAACATAGACCTGCTGGACGAACTGCTGGCCCTGGCCGACGAACTGGGCTCCAGCATCATGCTGCTCTACCAACTGGTCCCCGTGGGACGGGGCCAGGAGATTGCGACCGCCTCCCTGGACCTGACCGAAAACGAGCGTCTGCTGCGTTTCCTGGCCGAAAAACAGCGGACGATTCACCCCATCGTGGAGCCGGTCGCCGGTCCTCAGTACTGGCCGCATCTCCTGGAGCGGCGGGGGCTGAAGGATGGCCTCTGGCTCCGCCTGGCCCGGCC
>JBBIKR010000051.1:7339-12112 GCA_037445395.1 Thermoflexales bacterium | reverse complement strand
ATCTCCTGGAGCGGCGGGGGCTGAAGGATGGCCTCTGGCTCCGCCTGGCCCGGCCCCTCTTCCACGGCTGTTCCGCCGGACGGGGGTTCGTCTACATTAAGCCCAACGGCGACGTCTGGCCCTGCCCATTTGTGGACGTCCATTGCGGGAACGTGCGGGAGCAGTCGTTCCGCGAAATCTGGGAGAACTCCCCGGTGTTTCAGGACCTGCGCCATCGGGAGACTCGGCTGAAGGGCAAATGCGGTCAGTGCCGGTACAACGGGATTTGCGGCGGATGTCGCGGCCGCGCGCTGGCGCTGACCGGGGACTACATGGCCGCCGACCCCACCTGCTTCATCGGCGCCTGACCGGGGCGCGCCGGGTGGATTTGACAACCCGCCCCGTTGGTTTACAATTATCCTCACACAAAGACACGAAGGCACAAAGACATAGAGAAACTCTGCGTCCTTTATGGGAGTCTCCCCGAGGAGGTGCCCGGTGGCGACCGGTTACGTATATCACCCCGTCTATCTGGAGCATAACCAGCCCGGCCATCCGGAGAACGCCCGCCGCCTGGAACGAATTATGGCCGCCCTCCGGGACGCAGGGCTCCTGGAGCGGCTGACGCCCATAGAGGCCCGGCCGGCCACCGAAGCGGAACTGGCCCGGGTCCACACCCCCGCCTACATCGCCCAGGTGCGGCGGGTGGCGGAGCGGGGCGGGGGCCACCTGGACGCCGACACCTACATGAACGCCCGCTCCTACGACGCGGCCGTCATGGCCGCCGGGGGGCTCCTGGCCCTGGTGGAGGCCGTGGTGGAGGGACGGGTGCAGAACGGCTTCGCCCTGCTCCGCCCGCCGGGCCACCACGCCCTTCCCGACCGGGGCATGGGCTTCTGCCTCTTCAACAACGTCGCCGTCGCCGCCCGCCACGCCCAGACCCTCCCCGGCATCCGCCGCGTCTTCATCGCCGATATAGACGTCCATCACGGCAACGGCACCCAGGCTGTCTTTGAATCCGACCCCACCGTCTTTTACTTCTCCACCCACGAGTACCCCTACTACCCCGGCACCGGCCACTGGAAGGAGACGGGGGTCGGCGAGGGGAAGGGGTCCGTCCTCAACGTCCCGCTCCCGGCCGGAGTGGGCGATCAGGGGTACCTGCGAGTGTACGAAGAACTGGTCTGGCCGCTGGCCCGCCGGTTCCACCCTGATCTGATCCTGGTCTCCGCCGGGTACGACTCCCACTGGCAGGACCCCCTGGCGATGATGCAACTCTCGCTGGGAGGTTATGCCCGCATCGCCCGGGAACTGGTCGCCATGGCCGGTGAACTCTGCGGGGGGCGCATCGTCTTCACGCTGGAGGGGGGGTACCATCTGGACGTACTGGCGCATGGGGTGCTGAACACGTTCTACGCGCTCCTGGGGGAGGAGACGGTCTCCGACCCCTTCGGCCCACCGTTCCCCGCCAGCGAGCCGGACATCGGCCCGCTGCTGGCGCGCCTGAAAGAAGAGCACCGGGTATGAGAAGAGACCAGTTTACCAGTGTACCAGTAACCATCCTGCCGCTTCTGACGGTCGTCCTTCTGTTCCTGGTGATGCTTCCCGCCCCGGTGCTGGCCCAATCCGGCGGGCCGGGGGAACCGGGCCGGGTCCAGGAACACGTCGTTGCGGCCGGGGAGACCCTCTTCTCCATCGCCCGGCGGTACGGGACCACGGTGGATGCCATCGCCCACGCCAACGGAATCCCCGACCCGCGCCAGATTTTCGTCGGCCAGCGGCTGGTGATCCCGGGCTCCCTGGGGCCGGTGGACACCTGGACCGCCCATATCGTCCGCCCTGGGGAGACGCTTTCGGGCATCGCCCGTCAGTACGGCGTGGACTGGCAGACCCTGGCGCTGGCCAACCATCTGGTCAACCCTACCCTGCTGACCGCCGGACAGGTGGTGCACATACCGACGGGCCGGACAACGGCGATGGGGGCCCTGCACGCCGTCCAGCCCGGCGAGACCCTGCTGCACGTCGCCTTCCGGTACGGCGTTTCCTTCTGGGACCTGTTGACGGCGAACTGGACCGACCGGCCCCCCGTCGCCCTCCCCGGGCAGTGGCTGCTGGTCCCCGGCGCGCGGCCGACCGGGATGCCGTCCCCCTTCCTCCAGATAGACATCAGCCCCATCCCGGTGCGCCAGGGGGATACGCTCACCGTCATCGTCCATACGGAGAAGCGGGTGGAATTGCAGGGCCGCCTCTTTGACCGCACCGTCCCCTTCGCCGAAGAGAACGGCGTCTACTACGCCTACGTGGGCGTCCATGCCTTCACCGAGCCGGGGCTCTACGAGATGACATTGACGGCTACGGCGGAGGGGGAGACGGCGACGGTCGCCGTAGCGGTGAGGGTGGAGGACGGGGGGTACGGCCATGAGCGGATAGATGTGCCGCCCAGCCGGGCCAATCTGCTGGACCCCCAGGTCATCGCGGCGGAGCGGGACCGGCTGGCCCAGGCCCGGGCCCTCTTCACTCCCCAGCGCTACTGGCACGGACCATTTCGGCTGCCCGTGGATGCGGCCATCAGTTCCTATTTCGGCACCCGTCGCTCCTACAACGGCGGGCCATACAACAGTTACCACGAGGGGGTGGATTTTGACGTGGGGGCCGGGGCGAAGGTCTACGCGCCGGCCGACGGCGTGGTCGTCCTGGCGGAGCCGCTGGCGGTGCGGGGCAACGCGGTGGTCATAGACCACGGGTGGGGGATTCTGACCGGGTACTGGCACCTCTCCCGGATAGAGGTGGCGGTGGGACAACCGGTGCGGGCGGGGGATGTGATCGGACGGGTGGGGAACACCGGTCTTTCCACCGGTGCCCACCTGCACTGGGATTTCTGGGTGGGGGGCATCAACGTGAACGGCCTGCAGTGGGTGGCCGCCGACGGCCCCTGAGCCGCGCCGGAGCGGACCGCCGCGCCCTGAGGGGGCGCCGGGGGTGCTGACGGGCCCGGAGCAGCCGGCGGGCCTGCCGCTCCCAGCGGGCCGGCACCAGCACCTGGACCTCTCCCAGCCCGTCCACCGTGATCCCCAGGGCCCGCCCGGCGCTCTCGTAGCGGAGGACCGCCGGGATGCCGTGGCTGCGCAGGTACGTCCGCACCACCTCGGCCCGCAGCAGCCCCTGGGTGATAGAAATGACCGTATAGCGCTGGAGGAGACGCGATGAGTATTTCACCTTCAACCCCTACGCTTGGCGCTCTGCTGGACCTTCTGGCAGAGGCGGAACGGGCATCTCAGGTCTTCCACATGCATCTGGCGAAGATGTTCGCTCACCAGCCAGAGGCTCAGGCTGTATGGTGGAAAATGGCCGCCGATGAGGCCCTTCACGTCTGGCTGCTGGAGCAGTCAAAGGCCCAGCTGACGCCGGAGCAACTGGCTTCTCCGGTGAACCCGGAAGTCTGGCAGCAGGCCCGGGCCATGATGAGCATCTCGCCCGATGAGGTCCTGAACCGCATCCAGACGCTGGAAGACGCCTACCAGACCGTCCACGAATTAGAGCACTACGAATTCGGCGCTGTGCTGGATTTCATTCTTTCCGAATTTTTCCCCGCCGACTTCCAGCGGGAATTCATTCAGTCCCAACTGCGGGAACACCTGGCTCGCCTGAATGAACTGCGAACTCCTGAGTGGCGCCGGGAAGTGCGGGCGCTGCGATAGTTCGGGAAAATATGCCAGGAGAACGTGCCAGGCATCTTCGGAAGAGCCTGGCACGTTCATTCCGGAGTCCTCGGGAGCACCCGATGTTTTCCACCGACCCCGCCCGTCGGCGGGGAATCCGCAATACGGCCCTCTCCAGTTTCTTCCTGGGCTGGGCGCCCATCCTGGGCAAACTGGCCTACTCCCAGGGCGTCACCCCGTTCAGCCTGGCCGCCTTCCGCACGCTGGTGGCCGTCCTCCTGCTCTGGGGCTGGTATCTGCTCTTCCGGCGGGAATGGCTGACCCCGCTGCGCTGGGGGGAACTGGTCGGCTGCATCGCCGTGGGTGCCATCAACGGCATCGGCTCCCTGCTCTATTATTCCGGCCTCTCCCGCCTGGACGCCTCCCTGGCGTCGTTCCTGAACACCCTGTACCTGCTATGGGTGGTGCTCTTCCTGGCGGCCTCCGGGCAACCGGTGGGACGGGTCACTCTGCTGCGGATCGCGCTGGCGATTGGCGGCGTCTACCTCCTCACCGGGGGGAGCAAGGGGGAGCCCAACTGGCTGGGCGCGATGCTGATGGTCGCCTCGGCGGCGACCTTCGGCTGGCACCTGGTGATGGGCCAGTGGCTCCTGGCAGACGTCCCTTCGCAGGCCGCGACGCCCTACATCCTCACCGCGATGGCCGCGACGGTGGGCCTGGCGCGGGTCTTGCAGGGAAGGCCGGTGGAACTCATTCCTGCGGAAGGGTGGGGAGCCATTATCGCCCTGGGGGCCACCACCGCCATTTCCCGCCTCCTGATGTTTGCGGGCCTGCGGCGGCTGGGCGGCATTGAGACGGCCCTGGTCAGCCTGCTGGAACTGGTGGTCTCCCTCGGACTGGCTTTCCTGCTCCTGGGGGAGCGGATGACCCTCCTGCAGTGGGGCGGCGGCATCATCCTGGTGGGCGGTATTCTGCTGGGCGCGCTGGAGAGGTCCCAATGACCCGGCAGCCTCACCCGAAGTAGTGAGTTCAAGAGGAGCAGGGGTTGCGGGGGGGGGGGGCGACCCCCCCCCCCCCCCCCCCCCAGGAAGAACGCAACTAAACCCCCCCCGCCCCGGCCCCCCGGGGGCCACCC
>JBBIKR010000051.1:6160-7329 GCA_037445395.1 Thermoflexales bacterium | reverse complement strand
CCGCGGGGGGGGGGGGGGGCGCCGCCCCCCCCCCCCGCAACCCCCTCTCTCTATCCGGCAATGCTCAGCGCCCGTACCGGACACCGGGTGACGCACAGGCCGCAGCCGTAGCACTTCTCCGGCGTCAGCACCGCCTTCTTCTCCACCACGTGGATGGCGTCGTAGACGCAACTGGCCTCGCAGAGGCCGCAGCCCGTGCAGGCGTCCACGTCCAGAATGGGCGGGACGTGAGAGGTACGGAACGCCCACTCCTCCCAGCGGCGGATGGCCAGCCCCCGCACTTCCTCCACCGAGGCGTACCCGTGGTCGTCCAGCCACTTTTCTATTTCCCGGGCGACCCTGCCGAAGATGCGCGGCCCCTTGAGAATGGCCGCCGTGCAGATGCCCACCGCGCTGGCGCCGACCATGAAGAACTCTATGGCGTCCGTCCCCTTGCTGATGCCGCCGACGCCGATGATGGGCAGGTCCACCGTACGGGCGATGTCAAAGACACAGCGAAGCGCCAGCGGCTTCAGTGCCGGACCGGAGAGCCAGCCGTACCCTTCCCGGCTTCCCATCAGCAACCGTCCGGTCTCCACGTCCACTCCCAGGCAGGGGCCGAAGGAGTTGATGGCGACGATGCCGTCGGCGCCGGCCTCAGCGGCGGCGCGGGCGGCTGTCTTCATATCCCGGAAGGGGCTCAGTTTGACGAATACCGGCACGTCCACTGCCGCCTTCGCGGCCCGGATGGCCTCCATCATCGGCGTCGGGTCGTCGCCGATGTAGTGGGTGGAGAGTTCCAGCGCGTCGGCGAAGGGGCGCACCCGGGGGGCCAGTTCGGCGATTTCCTCGGCGGTGTAGCCGATGCTGATGATAAGGGGCAGGCCGGTCTCCTTCGCCAGCGGGTACTCCCGTTCAATGAACTGCTCCACCGGCAGTTCCGACCAGAGTTCGGTGTTCAGGAAGCCGCCGGGGATTTCGGCCATATTGGGCGTGGGGACGACGGCGGGCCGGACCGAGACGGTCTTGGAGACGATGGCGCCGGCGCCCCCGGCCGCGCAGGCCTTCATGGTCTCCCCGTTCCAGACCGGCGGCCCGGCCGCCGGCATCACGGGGTTTTTCAGGGTTAATCCGGCGATGGTGACGGAGAGATCGGCCATTGGGAACCTCTCAATGGGGATGGATGCGTA
>JBBIKR010000051.1:3449-6060 GCA_037445395.1 Thermoflexales bacterium | reverse complement strand
GTAAGTCCTAACGCGATGGCTGATCGGCGGCGGGCGGAGTCAGCGGGAGGCGGATGGTGAACCGGCTCCCGGCGCCGTAGACGCTCTCTACCGTGATCTCGCCGCCGTGGAGGCGGATCAATTCCTGGGCGATGGCCAGCCCCAGGCCCACGCCCTGTTGTTCCATCCGCTCCCGGTCTATCTGCCGGAAGCGTTCAAAGACATGGGGGATTTCCTCCGGACGAATGCCCACCCCATCGTCGCTGATGCTCACTTCCACCCAATCCCCGGCGACACCTGCATGCACCAGTACCCGTTTCCCCTTCCCGCGCGAGAATTTAATGGCGTTGTCCACCAGGCGCCCCAGGGCATCGGTGAAAAACGACTCACAGAGGGATACCGGTGGCAGTGCCGGGGGGACACGCGCCTCCAGAGTGATGCCGCTCTGAGCGGCCAGAGATTCGTACTTCTGGACTGTCCGCCGGACCAGTTCGGCGAAATTCTCGTGGGGACGGACCAGCAGGCGGAATTCCGCCGCGGCCTGACCGGTATCCAGCCGGATCAGGGTCAACAGGTCCTGAACCAGCCGGTTGAGCCGTTCCGAACCGCGCCGGATTCCCTCCAGGAATTGCTGCAGGGCCTCCGGGGGCAGAGACGGGAGTTCCTCCAGGGCCAGTTCGGTGTAGCCGGTAATGTAGGTCAGCGGCGTGCGCAGTTCGTGGCTGAGGACGGTGACAATCTGTTGCTTCAGACGGTCCAATTCGCTGGCGGCGGCCTGCTGCACCTCCTCGGCCCGTCTCAGGCGGGAGCGCACCACGACCAGGAGTTCCTCCGGATCAAAGGGCTTGGTCAGGTAATCCTCCGCCCCCATACTTTTGCCCCGCAGAATGTCCTCCCGGGTCGTCCGCGCGGTGAGGAAGATAAACGGAATGGTCAGGCCGTCGGGGCGGGCGCGCACGGCCTGATAGAACTCGTAGCCGTCCATGTTCGGCATCATAATGTCGGCGACGATGAGGTCCGGCCGCGCTCGCTCCATCACCTCCAGCCCCTTCTGTCCATCGGTCGCGGTCAGGACGGTATAGCCTGCCCGCTCCAGGACCATCTGGATGGCGTTCAGCAGGGGTTCGTGGTCTTCCACAACGAGAATGCGCGGAGCGGTCACTTCGCAGGCTCCTCCTCAAACATCTCCACCTGGTACGTGTACACCCGCAGTCCCGGGCGACGGTAGTCGTCGGCGGAGAGCCCGGCCTTAAGGCAGAGGTGGGCCATGAACTCGCGGGGGTCGGGGAGTTTCTCCCAGACCTGCGGCAGGAAGGTGGCCCGGTGCCATCCGCGCTCAATGATGACCCCGTCCACCCCCGGGCGGAGTTTGGCCAGAAGGTCTGCCGGGCCATCATACTCCAGCGGCTGGGGGACGGTCAGGACGGAGATTTCTATGTGGGTTCGGTCCAGTTCCCGGCGGTTCAGGGGCGGGAAGCGGGGGTCGTGGAAGGCCGCGGCGATGGCGTTCTCCTGCACGTCCAGGACCAGCGGGCGGCGCGGCTCTATGGAGCCGATGCACCCCCGGAGTTCCCCCCCGATGGTCAGGGTGACGAAGGAGGCGCCGGGCCGTCGCAACGCCTCCGAGACAGTGTTCAGGTCCACCTCCGGCGGGTCCTGGCCCTCCAGGGCCCGGGTGATGGTCTGACGGGCCAGGGTGAGCAGGTACCGGCGGTCTTCTGGAGAGAGTGCCATTCTCCACCTCCCTCTCTATCCGAACACCACGGCGGCGTAGCCGACGAAGTCGGTGGCAGGACCCCGGGGCATCACCTGATGGCTGTTGGTGTATTCCAGCAGCACGCCCTTCCGGGCACCCAGCGCGCGGGCGGCGGCGATGGTAGCCGCGATGGCTCCTCCGCCGCAGGCGTTATGGTGGGTTTCCGTCTCGGGGACGACCTCTTCGGCCCGCATTTCCAGCATCAGGCGGATGACCCGTTCATCGTTGGCGCGGGCCCAGGCCAGGGCCCGTTCGCCGGTCCCGGCCGGCGCGAAGCCGTAGTACATCGCCCCGTAGTGGGTCAGGTCGGAGGTGCCCACCACCACGGCCCGCTTCCCCGATGCGGCGATGGCCCGGGCGATGGCCTCTCCGGCCGCCACGGCCGACTCGTCCGGCGAGATCAGGATGGGGAGAATCCGGGCCTGGGGAAAAAGGTACTGGATGAACGGGACCTGGACTTCGGCGGAATGCTCACCCGCGTGGGCCTCGGGGGCGTCCACCAACGCCCCCGCGCCCTCCCGGATGACCGCCTGGGCCAGGTCCGCATCCACTTCCACTTCCCCCAGCGGGGTCAGCCAAGCCCCGCTCCCGTACACCGCCGGTCGGAATCCTCCCCATCGGTGGTTGGCGCTGAGAAGGACAACGGTTTCCGGAACGAACCGGGATTTGATGGCGGCGAAGACTTTGGCGGCGGTGGGACCGGAGAAGACCCATCCGGCGTGGGGGACGACCCCGGCGACAATCGTCTCCGGCAGGCCGGTGAGCGGCTGGGCCGGCAGGCATTCCTCCATCATCCGGATACAGCCGGTGCGGTCGGATGGATAAAACTGACCGGCAACCACAGGACGTCTGACGCGCATCCCGACCTCCTTGAAC
>JBBIKR010000051.1:0-3349 GCA_037445395.1 Thermoflexales bacterium | reverse complement strand
CCGTTTACAGCCAGGCAACAATAATGACCTGCCACACCTGCATTATACACCCAATTTGGGTCAGGGGCAACGGTTGTGACCTGTGGAATCACCCCCTCCCCCGGACTGCCACGCGCCGGCGAAGCGTCTCCACCCGCTGCAGGAGCGGTGGATGGGAGTGGTAGAAGATGACCGCCAGAGGATGAGGGAAGAGGTTGGATAGATTCTTCTCGGTCAGACGGATCAGCCCCTCTTCCAGCGCGGTGGGATGGTCGTACAGTTCCAGGGAGTAGGCGTCGGCCTGGTACTCCCGGCGGCGGGAAATCCAGTTGGCGACCGGCGCCAGCAGCAGCCCCAGCGGCGAAGCGACGATGCCAGAGACGAACAGCCCCACTGCCGCCACCGGCCCCACCGGCCCCACCGCGCGGTACAGGTCCTCCATTCCCACCACTGCATAGAGCCAGGGGCGGGCCAGCACCCAGGCCACCACCGCCAGCCCCAGGCCGGAGAGCAGAATGTCCCCCACCAATCCCTTCAGCACGTGTCGCTTCTTCCAGTGCCCGATTTCGTGGGCCAGGACGGCCAGAATCTGATGGTGGGAGAGTTGTTCCAGCAGCGTGTCAAAGAGAGCAATGCGGTGGTTTTTCCCGAAGCCGGTGAAATAGGCATTGGAATGGGTGCTCCGCAGGGATGCGTTGATCTGGAAAACGCCGCCCAGGGGGAAACCGGCCTTCCGGGCCAGCGCGAAGATGTCTTCCCGCAGGGCCTCGTCCTTCAGCGGCTCAAACTTGTTGAAGAGCGGAAGGATGACCACCGGCGCGATGTAGGCGACCAGCAACTGGAAGAGGGTGACACCTCCCCAGGCCGGAAGCCACCACATTTCCCCCATCCGTTCCATCAGAAATAGCAGAAGGCTGACCAGCGGGACTCCCAGTACCAGGACCAGAAGCAGGGATTTGACCTGGTCCGAGAGCCACGTCTTCCAGGTGATGGTGCTGAAGCCGAATTTCCGCTCCACGCCGAAGTCGGAGAGGAGGCCCCAGGGCAGGCCGGCCAGGTAGGAGATACCCCCCAGCACGGCCAGGACGGCCAGCCCCTGGACGACGCGCGCCACCGGGAGCGCGGCGGCCCAGCGGGCCAGCGTGGGGAGCAGACCGGAGAGAAGAATCCCCAGCGTCACCGCCAGGTCCGTGATACGGGCACCCTGGGAGAGCCACGTGTTGGCTTCCCGGTACGCGACCATCTGCGGGAATCGGGAGGTGTCCAGCAGGGCCGCCCATTCCGGCGGCAGCGGCGACGTCGCCCGCCGCTTCAGGTAGGCCAGGTTCAGCCACGAAAGCGCCGTCGTCAGGGCGAAATCCAGCAACAGAAGCAGGACGATCACGACCATATCTACCACCGCGCGTGGTGCTCCTCGGCAAATCCGATGAGCCCCTGGATGGAGATAACCTCCCCGTCGTCGGCGACCACCCGCCCCTGGTAGCGGCCGAACATCTGGTGGACCTCGCTGAAAATGATTCCCAGGTTCGTACGGGCCACCCGCTCTTTGAAAGGCACCAGCGTCAGGTCCAGGCGACCCTCATCGTCCGTGAAGTGCCAGGGATGCATATATTCGCCGGAGCGGTAGTCAAAGCGGACGGCGCCCAGTTTGTGCACCCGTCCCTCCAGCACCAGGCAGTTCTCGGTGGCGGCGGAGAGGTCGCCGAAACCGCATCCCAGGTTCAGGCCGACCCGTCTGCCATCGGGCAGGAAGCCGGAGGCACTGGCCCAGTTCCAGAAACTGCTGTACTCCCAGACCCCCCGCCCCCAGTCCAGGGAGCCCAGGGTCTGGTCCGGGCGCAGTTCTTCCTCCACATCACCGTACCGCAGCCATCCGGCAGCGGGCATGCAGTTGATTTTGCGGTTGTAGTAGAACCGCCGCCTGCCGATAGGGATGACGATGGTCATGGACTCGTGGTCGGGCGGACAATCCAGGCGAATATCCGCCCGGATGCCCCGTCCGTTGTGGAAGGACGGCCAGTCCACCTGGACGTGGCGGAATCCCGTTTCGGCACGGAAAACCAGGCGGACGCGCCCGTCCTCAAAACGGCTCTCCCCCTCCGTGCTGTTCCGGGGCAACCGGACGCCGCGCCCCAGCGGGACGACCAGCCCCTCTTCGTGGAGTTCACCCGTCTCCCAATCCAGGGTGTAGACGAAAATGTTGCCGGCGTACCCCAGGTGGGCGATGGTGGCGGAGAAGAAGCGTCGGGGGGTGAAGAAGGCGTAGTAATCCCAGCGTTTGACGCGCAGGAACTGGAGCGGACGGAGGGGAAGGGGATAAAAGCGGACCCGCTCCAGGTTGCAGTCCAGCAGTGGGTGGGGCGACCAGCCCACGGCGTTCAGATGGCCGTCGGGGGCCAGCAACGGGCCCGGGGTCTGAATGCGGGTTTGGGCCATTGTATCCTCCTGCCTACGGTTCTATCTGGACTTCCAGAGGTAGCATCGGGTAATCATCGGGGATGGGGTATCCATCCGGCCCCACGGCCGGGAGCCGGGTCACTGTGGCGTCGTACAGCCCCACCGCCAGGCGGTAGGCTCCCGGCCGCACCCCCTCCAGCGAAAGGGTGACGGTCTCGCTGACCACCTCTCCGGCAACCCACCAGGAGGTCGGGTACTTCTCCCCACGGAGCGGCGCGTCGTTCTGGGCGACCACGGTCTTTGTCGCCGGGTCAAAGAGGTGGACGAAGCGGGTGTAGTCTCCCCGGGGGGACGTCAGCGCCTGCCAGTACAGGGTCAGAAGCAGATGGTCCCCTTCCCGTTTCACATCGTAGCCTGTCAGACGAATCTCCCCACCGAAGGTGACTTCCATCGGATAGGGGACGGGGGGCATGGTGAACTGGCGCGGGGCAATCTTTTCCTCGTACGGCATCTCCAGGGGGACGGTGAATGGCCCGATGGGGCACTCCCCGATGGCCTGGAGGGAAGGAAAACGGTAGAGAACGACCCGCAGGATATACGCCGGGCTCTGGGGCAGGTCGGTGGGCAGGGGAAACTCGTACCGGTCGGTCACCATTTCGCCCGGGCGCCAGAGGCTGGTGGGGAGGAAGCCGTAGCCGGGCTGGGTGTCCATTGCGGCCCACTCCCGCCCGGTGGAGTCCTGGAGCCGCAGGGAGATGCCGTAGTTGGCCGCGATGGGGTAGCGGGCCCCCCAGACCAGCCGCACAGCCAGCCGGTCCGGCGCCATCTGCTCAACGGTGGCGCCGTAGAGACGGATTTCGGGACCGAAGGAGTACAGGACCGGCGCCTCCGGCGGAAGCGGGGGACCGGCGGTCACCCGGATGGGGGCCAGGTAGATGGGCCCCCTCTCCGCCCCGGAGGGTGTCCGGGCGCC
>JBBIKR010000050.1:0-23083 GCA_037445395.1 Thermoflexales bacterium | reverse complement strand
CCCCCCCCGCGGCCCGGCGGCGGGGGGGGGGGGGGGGGTGCCCCCCCCCCCCCCCCCGCCCCCCCCCGGGGTGTTGTGGGTTTAAAAGGGGGTGTGTGGGGCGGCAAAAGCCTTCGGGACGAAAAGGGTCAACCATTTAAGCCACCCCATCCGGCGTTATGGTAATTCACACCAAGCGTTTCAGCGTCGGGCGAAAAGCGGGTTCCTGTCCCAATGCAGGATAAATCCAACGCAGGATAAATCCTGCAGAGGGTTACATCCCCGTTACCGTTCGCGCCCACCCCTTGATTTGCACCTTCGGTTGGTGTATACTGGGTGTGGAGGGTACCAATGCTTCGCATATTTCGCGCCTGGATACTGACCGTTCTGCTGGTGGGAATCCTTCCGCCCATCCGGGCGTCCGGAACCGCCGGTCCGGTCACCCCGCTCCCGCCGGTGACCGACACCGATGGCTTTGCCGGGACCTGCTACTCCTTCTATCCCGACCCCTTCAGCCAGGCGCCGGGCCGCCCTTTCCTGCCGCTGATGCTCCAGGCCGGCTCCCGCTGGGACCGCTTTGACTTCTCCTGGCTTCAACTGGAGCCCAGGGAGGGACAGTGGAACTTTGTCGCCCAGGACCAACTGGTGAGCGACCTGCGTGCGGCGGGGATGAACATCCTGGGCATTTTCCTCTGGACGCCGAACTGGGCGGCAACGGTGAACTGCATCCCCACGCCCGAATCGCTCCGGCTGGACCTCTCGCCCTCTCTGCGGCACGCCCCTGTGTTCCACCCGGCAGTCACTCCGATGAACGATACTCCCTTCTGTATGACCACCCCGCCTCGCGGCCTCTATGAAGAATGGAACGACTGGACCACTGACGACGGCGATCCCGCCAACTACTGGGGCCGCTTCGTTTATACGGTCGCCCACCGCTACCGGGATTCGGTCAAACACTGGGAGGTCTGGAACGAGCCGGACCTCCGCGGCTTCTGGAGCGGCACCTCCACCGACTACGCGCAACTCCTCAAAGTGGCCTACCAGGCCGTCAAGGCCGCCTGCCCGGACTGCACCGTCCTCTTCGGCGGCATCGCCTACTACGAAAAGCCCAATTTCTACCGCTGGGTGCTGGCACAGTTGAAAAACGACCCCGAAGCCCCAACCCACAACTACTTCTTTGACGCGATGGCCGTTCACCTTTACAGCCGCTCCTCCAGCATCTATGACGTTACCCTGACCATCCGGAGCGGCATGCGGGAGTTCGTCCCCGACCGCCCCATCTGGCTCACGGAGACGGGCGTGCCGGTGTGGGACGACGAGGCCGTCATCAGCCCCACCGCTCCTTATACCTGGTCCGCCACGATGGACGAGGCGGCGGCGTTCGTCCTCCAGTCCTACGCCAATGCGCGGGCCGTCGGAATCCAGCGCTACTTCTACTTCCGCGCCCACGACGACTACTGCGACAAGAACCGGGACGGCGACTGCAGCGACCCGGGGATTGACTACGGAATGGGGGAACTCTTCGGCCTGGTCCGGGACGACCGCTCCCTTCGCCCGGCCTACGTCGCCTACCAGGTAGCGACCACCTACCTGGTCTCGCCGACGATGGTGACCAGTGTTAACTACCCTGGCGGGATACGTCGGGTGACCTTCTGGGGGACGCCCCGGGGGAAAGTCAGCGTTCTCTGGAACACTGTTCCCACACCGACGGTCTTCTCTTACCCGGCGACCCTCCCGACCGCCACCCTGGTGGACCAGCAGGGGATTACCCGCACCATCACCCCGTCCGATAATGTCTACCCCATCTCCCTCCCCGGCGCGACGGCCAATAACGGCCTGAATTCCGGCGATTACATCATCGGCGGGGAGACAGTCCTGGTCATAGAGACGGACACCGTCCCCCCAACGGCGACGATCCGCTCGGTGGACGCATCCGCCGCGCCCACGGTGACCGTCTCCTGGGAAGGGACGGACGACATGGCCGGAATCTGGCTGTACGACGTCCAGGTTCGGGAGGATGCGGGGGCCTGGGCGACCTGGCTGACGCTGACCACCACGACGACCAGCACCTATCGGGCTCCCCGGACGGGCACCTGGTGCTTCCGCGCTCGGTCCTGGGACCGGGTGGGGAATCGGGGGGACTGGTCGCCGGAGGTCTGCGCAGCGGTCACCCTGACGCGCACCGTCCATCTGAAGGTGGATGCGGTCTTCGGGGATGCGGACGGGGACGGGATACAGGGCGCGGGGGAGCCCGTTCTGACGGCGACGCTCCGACTGCTGGACCCGGCAGGGGCGGATGCCGTCTCGCCCGCGGTGGGGACGTCGTGGGAGTTCACGGCCACCCTGCCGGTGGAGGTGTACACCCTGGAGGCGGTGCCGGAGGGCTGGCCCTCGCTGCCGCCGGGGTGGTTGCCGCGCCGGTTACCGGTACAGGTCACATCCGGGACGGGAGTTCAGGAAATATCCCTGCCGGTGGGCCTGCTTCCCCACCGGGCCAGCGTGTATTTGCCGCTCATCGCCAGGTGAAAGGGGTGATGGTCGCCTTCCGGGCGACCGTCACCTGTTCACCCCCAGCCGCCGGTCCCGCTCCCAGGGGGGCAGACACTCCTCCTTCTCCGCCAGAATGGCCCGCAACTCAAAAATCCGGTCCCGCAGCATCGCCGCTTTCTCAAACTCCAGTTCCTCTGCCGCCTTCTTCATTTGCTTTTCCAGTTCCCGGATCATCTTTTCCAGGTCGTCCCTGGCCATCAGCGATGGCGGCACGCCCGGCTCACGGGCAACCTGTGCCCGTACCCGGTCGGTCAGGTCGCGGATTTCCTTGACGATGCTGGTCGGGACGATGCCGTGTTCCTGGTTGTATTTCATCTGGATGGCCCGACGGCGCTCTGTCTCCTCTATCGCCCGCTTCATGGAGTCGGTGATCCGGTCGGCGTAGAGGACGGCGGTGCCGTGGACGTGGCGGGCCGCCCGCCCGATGGTCTGGATGAGGGCGGTGTCGGAGCGCAGGAAGCCCTCTTTGTCCGCATCCAGAATCGCCACCAGACTCACCTCCGGCAGGTCCAGCCCCTCCCGCAGCAGGTTGATCCCCACCACCACGTCGTAGACGCCCATGCGCAGGTCCCGCAGAATCTCCACCCGCTCTATCGTCTGCACCTCGCTGTGCAGGTAGTGGACTTTGATCCCCAGTTCCCGCAGGTAGTCGGCCAGGTCTTCGGCCATCCGCTTGGTGAGGGTGGTGACCAGCACCCGTTCTCCTCGCTCCACCCGCTCCCGAATGCGGCCGATCAGGTCGTCCACCTGCCCCTTCGCCGGCCGGACGATGATTTCGGGGTCCACAATGCCGGTGGGACGGATAATCTGCTGGACCACCTGCTGGCTCTTCTCCAGTTCGTAGGGGCCGGGGGTGGCGGAGGTGTAGATGACCTGGTTGACCCGCGCCTCAAATTCCTCAAAGGTCAGGGGACGGTTATCCAGCGCGGAGGGGAGCCGGAAGCCGTATTCCACCAGCGTCTCCTTCCGGCTGCGGTCGCCGTTGTACATCCCCCGAATCTGGGGGATGGTCATGTGGGACTCGTCCACGATGAGCAGGTGGTCGGCGGGGAAGTAGTCTATGAGGGTCCAGGGCGGGGAGCCGGGCGGGCGCTGCTGGAGGTGACGGGAGTAGTTCTCAATCCCCGCGCAGTAGCCGACCTCCCGGATCATCTCTATGTCATAGCGGGTGCGCTGTTCCAGCCGCTGGGCTTCCAGGAGTTTCCCCTGGGCGCGCAGTTCCTTCAGCCGCTCCTCCAGTTCCGCCTCAATGTCGGCCAGGGCCTTCTCCCGCTTCTCGTCGGGGGTGATGAACGCTTTGGCGGGGAAGATGTGGACTTCGTCCAGGTCCGTCAGTACCTCGCCGGTAAGGGGGTTGATCTCGGCGATGCGCTCAATCTCGTCGCCCCAGAAACCGATGCGGTAGGCCGTCTCGCTGTGGGCGGGCATCACTTCCAGCGTGTCGCCGCGCACCCGGAAGCGGCCGCGGGCCAGTTCCATGTCGTTGCGCTCGTAGTAGATGCTCACCAGGTGGCGGAGAAGGGTCTCCCGCCGGTGGCGTTCGCCGCGCGCCAGGCGGAGCGTCACCCGTCCCCACTCCTCCGGGTCGCCGATGGCATAGATGCAGGAGACGGAGGCGACGATGATGACGTCCCGTCGGGAGAAGACGGCGGACATTGCCGCCAGGCGCAACCGGTCAATCTCCTCGTTGATGTCCGCGTCTTTCTCAATGTACAGGTCGTACTGGGGAAGGTAGGCTTCGGGCTGGTAGTAGTCGTAGTAGGAAACGAAGTACTCCACAGCGTTGTGGGGGAAGAACTGGCGGAACTCGGCATAGAGTTGAGCGGCGAGGGTCTTGTTGTGGGAGATGACCAGGGTGGGCTTCTGGACGGCCTCTATGACTTTGGCCATGACGTAAGTGTTGTGAACGAATACCCCTCCGTGCCCTGCCAGGAATGTTTCGTTGTCGGCCACAGAAACATCGTACACGAAGGGTTTTTCATAAGGTACCGATTCCACCGACTCTACAGGAGTCCAGCGTACTCCTGTCAGACTTTTCAGGGATTCCAGTTCTTCCCACCATGAACCACGAATATCACGACTTGCGGCGATCTCGCCTAGGGTGTTCAGGATCCTATCCAGGGTTGAACGAAGGGGATTCCGCTTGCCTGTTTCAAAGAGATAAATCGCACCTCTGCTCAGCCCGGCGAGATCAGCCAGGTGCTTTTTGCTAAACCCCAGTTCTTCACGCAGGTATTTCAGGCGGTCTTCGCACCCGGGAACGACATCCACGTTGGAATGGCGGCGCCGGGAAAGTAACCTTTTCAGGGCATGAGCCTTTGTTTCCTCATCAAAACCGATGTGTTGCTGGAATTTTTGCAGATTCTCCTGGCCGGAAATCGTCACCTGCCAGTACCAGTTTCCTTGCTGGGTAGAGTTTGTCGCCTTTCTCCAGATTTTCCGGATTCGTGCCCAGATACCGAAGCGTAACAGCGCCCATACCAGTTCATATGCCAGATTGCGGCTGGCGGTGACGCAGCAAACAGCACTGGCTCTTTCTACGTAGCCGTCACCGTCAAAATATGCCCGCAGCAGCAGGCCCAGCTGTTGGTCGGAAAGTTGAGGCCAGAAGAAGGGGAGATGTTTATCGTTGGCTCTGGAACCTGCCAGATGTCTGAGCATCAGAGTCAGCGGGGTTGAGGAAATCTGGTAATCGGTGGGGTTTCGGCGGGTAAAGGGAATTCTTAGCGAGGCGAGAGATGCTTCAAACTTCCGTTGAATCTGAGGTGAGCGGTTGGACCAGATAAAATAGCCGCTATCGCTCTGGTTGTTCCCTTCGGCCAGGTAATAGCCGATTAACTGTAGCAGTGCATCCGATACCGGCAATGTGGCTGGTAACGAACAACGGTCCAGCTTTCCAACAATCCTGGCTTCTTCGGGTGCCCAAAAACCATGCCAATTCTGGGTTTGCTCCAGCAGATCACAAAACAGGTCTATAGGAATCCGCGCCCCTTTTCTATTGCGAAGGATTGCGTAGATTTTGCTCTGCGGTTCTCTGTATCGCTTTCTTATCAAGGCAGATAATTCTGTGGAACTGCCTGCGGCGATCATCTTCTGCACTTGCTCACTGGCTTCCACATAGAGGTTCTCCTCCAAAAGCAGGGGTAAAAGGTCCAGAGATGCCATCCCTGTCTGAGGACCGGGAAGATATACTGGCACCGGAAGCCAGTCTCCTGGGCGCACCTCTGAAGTAGGTAAAAGGTGCATTCTTCCTCGTCTGAGCACCCACAGGTTGTGGTCGCCTGTGATAAGGACCTGGCGGCCGCAGGCAGTGCGGACGCGGTACATCACATGGGGGGCTGGATGACGGATCAACCCGGTTACCGGTTTGGATTCGGC
The DNA here is from genome assembly GCA_037445395.1 of Thermoflexales bacterium. GTDB lineage: Bacteria > Chloroflexota > Anaerolineae > B4-G1 > DUEL01 > SpSt-77. Next base: position 17,176 of record JBBIKR010000050.1, on the reverse strand, counting down.
CTGACCGGTGGAGGGATTAAAACTGAGCACCCGATACGGCGAGCCCGTTAGGAAGAAGACGGCCTGGCTCTCACCAATCTGTATTGTTTCCGGGCAGGAGTCTAACCAATCGTCCACTAGTTGTCCGATGGGGAGCAACTGGGGGACCCACTCGCTGTTCTCCTCTCGCCAGATAAAGATAGGCTCATCGCCGTCCAGGCTTTTCCCGGTCCCCGTCGCTCCCAGCAGGGTCTGGTGTTTGTAGCCGCGACGGAGTCCTTCCACCAGCGCGGCGATGGCCTCCGGCTGGTCGCCGGTTGGCTGGAATTCGGATACCAGTTGAAACCTGGGCATGGTTTTTTCACCACGAGGACACGATTTTCCCACCACGAAGACACGAAGACGCAAAGAATGAACAAAAAAACTTCGTGTCTTTGTGTCTTCGTGGTTTTTCATCATTCAGGTGGCCGTCTCCGCCAGGGCGATGGCCCCCAGAATCCCCGCGCGCGCTCCCAGCGCGGGCGGGACAATATACTCGTCTATCCCGTCCAGAATCTGATGGGTTGGGATGTAGCCGTTAAGGAGTTCCCGAACTTCGGTGCGGATCATCGGGAAGAGTTGCCGCTGGTTCATCACACCGCCTCCCAGGATCACCCGCTGGGGGGAGAGGGTGCAAACGAAATTGGCGACCGCCAGTGCCAGGTAGTGGGCCTCCAGCGGCCAGGCGGGGTGGTCCGGCGGCAGGGTTTCGGCCCGCGCGCCCCAGCGGGCCTCCAGTGCCGGACCGGAGGCCAGCCCTTCCAGACAGTCGCCGTGAAAGGGACAACACCCCGCAAAGGGGTCCCTTTCCCAATCGTGGGGGATGCGGATATGCCCCATTTCCGGGTGGAGCATGCCGTGGATGAGGCGCCCACTGACCATTCCGCCGCCGCCGATGCCGGTGCCGACGGTGATGTAGATGAACGTGTCCAGTCCCCGGGCCGCGCCCCAGAGCCCTTCCGCCAGTGCGGCGCCGTTGACGTCGGTATCAAACCCCACGGGCAGGTTCAGGCCCCGACGAATCTCCCCCGCCAGGTCCACATTCTGCCAGCCGGGCTTCGGGGTGGAGGTGATGTGGCCGAAGGTCGGCGAGTCGGGGTTGGGGTCCACCGGGCCGAAGGACGCGATGCCGACCGCGCGGAGCGCCTCCCCCAGGCGGGCCTGCTGTTCCCGGAAGAAGTCCAGCGCCCGGCGGATGGTCTCCTGGGGGGTCGTCGTCGGGAAGCGGGCCTCGGCGCGGAGGTCGTCGGGTCCGGTGCCGACCGCACAGACGAACTTCGTGCCGCCAGCCTCAATGCCGCCGTACATTTTCTCTGCACCTTTCGTGCCAGATTGTACCCCGCGCGGAGGGGTTTGTCAACGGGAGGATACTCACTTGCCCCTTGTTGGGCAGGGGCAAGCCCTGCCCCTGCACGGTTGCGCCTTTCCCCGTCTGCGGTATACTGGGGCGGGTGTGATTCCACCGTAGAGACGCGAAAGGCGCGAAGATTTTGCTGGGATTCGTAATTACCTATCCGTTGTCATTGCGAGGCGGCGGTAGCCGCCGAAGCAATCTCCCCGATACTCCGGAGATTGCTTCGCCGCTTTCAGCGGCTCGCAATGACCCGCTGCGGGAAGACTTGTTTCCGTAAGTGGAGATCGTTGCTGAGAGTCGCGATATGGAGACAGTTCGGTCGGTGAAACTGGCGATTCGCCAGCAGGCCCTGCGGCAGGGGATCACTCTTCAGGTCCTCAGCCTGGCCTGGCCCGTCGTCGTGGAGCAGATGCTGGGGACGACGGTGGGTCTGGTGAATACGTACATCGTTGGTCACCTGGGCGCGGCGGCGCTGGCCGCCGTCGGCCTCAGTTCCCAACTGGTCACCCTGCTGACGGCGCTGTTCAGCGCGGCCGGGGTCGGGGGGACGGTGCTGGTCGCGCGCTCCATTGGTGCCGGGGAACAGCGGGAGGCGGAAGCGTTCGCCGGGCAGTCGCTGCTCATGGCGCTGGGGATGGGGGCGGTGATGGCGGTTCCCTGCCTCTTCTGGGGTGGGGGGATGCTGAGGGCGCTGGGCGGCGCGCCGGACGTCGTCGCGCCGGGACGGCTCTACCTGCTGGCGGTGGGGACGACAATGCCGCTGATGGCCCTGCTGTTTGTGGGCAACGCGGCCATCCGGGGGGCCGGGGACACCCGTACCCCGATGGTGATTATGGCGGTGGTCAACGTGGTCAACGCGGCCCTCTCCTGGAGCCTGGTCTACGGCATCGGCCCGCTGCCGGCCCTGGGAGTCCTGGGGGCCGGCATCGGCGCGGCGGCCGGGTCCGGTGTCGGGGGAGTGCTGGCGGCGTGGGCCCTCCTGCGGGGACGGGCGGCCGGCGGGCTGCGGGTCTCCTGGGCCGGGCTGCGGCTGGACAGGGCCCGTGCCTGGCGGCTGCTGCGCATTGGCCTGCCCAGCGGGGCCGAGCAGGGGCTGATGCGGCTGGCGCAGGTGGTGATGGCCTCCGTGGTCACCGGCCTGGGCACTGCCGCCTATGCCGGCCACCAACTGGGCATCCAGTTGCTTTCGGTGGCCTTTACCCCGGGGTTTGCTTTCTCCGTCGCGGCGACGACGCTGGTGGGGCAGGAACTGGGGCGTCAATCTCCCCAGCGGGCGGCGGCCTGCACGATGACGGCATCGTGGCTGGCGCTGGGGGTGATGTGCAGTGGAGGGGCGGCGGCCTTTTTCCTGGCGGAGCCGCTGGTCCGCTTCTTCACTTCCGACCCGGATGTGATTGCTCAGGGGGCCATCGCGGTTCGGGGATGTGCCTTCATCCAGCCCTCGCTGGCCTGGTACTTCGTCCTCTCCGGGGCGCTGCGCGGCGCCGGAGACACCGGCTACGTCCTCCTGGCCCAGGCCCTGCCCATCTGGCTGGTCCGCCTGCCGCTCTCCTGGCTCCTGGGCATTGTCGCGGGCCTGGCGCTCCCCGGCATCTGGGCGGCGATGATTCTGGACATGAGCGTCCGCGCGCTGATGCTGGGGCTGCGCTTCCGCAACGGCGCCTGGCAACGCATCCGCGTGTAAGGGCAACTGCAAGCAGTTGCCCTACTTTAACTTTGAGTGAAGAACAATGCGCGTGGAACAGATAGAAATCCGCTACGTTCGCCTGCCCCTGAAGCGGCACTTTGAGACCAGTTTCCGCCGCACTCAGGAGCGTCACACCGTTCTGGTCACCGTCTGGGCCGACGGGGTGGAAGGGTGGGGTGAGTCCCCTGTGGAAGACGGCCCCTGGTTCTCATCGGAGACGGTGGAGACGGCCTGGCATGTCCTGCGGGATTTCCTGATTCCCATGATGCTGGGTCAGGAGATCGCACACGCGGCCGATGCCTTTGACCGGATGAGGCGCGTGCGCGGCCACCCCATGGCCAAGACCGGCCTGGAGGAGGCGCTGTGGGACGCCGAAGCCCGACAGAAGGGAGTCCCCCTGGCGCGGCTCCTGGGGGGCGTGCGGGACCGGATTGAGAGCGGCGTCAGTGTGGGCATTCAGGACAGCCTCCCCGAACTTCTGGAGCAGGTGGAGGGGTACCTGGCTCAGGGCTATCGGCGCGTCAAGGTGAAAATCCGGCCGGGCTGGGATGTGGACGTGGTGCGGGAACTGCGGCGCCGCTGGCCGACGGTGCCGCTGATGGTGGATGCCAATTCCGCCTACACCCTCGCCGACACCAACCATCTGGCCGCGCTGGATGAGTGGGGCCTGCTGATGATTGAACAGCCCCTGGCTTACGACGACCTCTATGAGCACAGCCTGCTCCAGCGGCGGTTGCGGACGCCGATCTGCCTGGATGAGTCCATCCCCACTCCGGCCCACGCGCGGGCCGCTCTGGAACTGGGGAGTTGCCGCATCATCAACATCAAGCCGGGCCGGGTGGGCGGCCTGGCCCAGGCCCGCCGCATCCACGACCTCTGCCGGGAGCGGGGTGTGCCGGTCTGGTGCGGCGGTCTGCTGGAGACGGGCGTCGGGCGGGCGCACAACGTCGCCATCGCCAGCCTGCCCAACTACACCCTCCCCGGCGACGTCTCCGCCAGCGACCGCTACTATGAGCGGGACGTGGTCGTTCCCCCCTTCCGCCTCAACCCCGACGGCACCATAGACGTCCCCCGGGGACCGGGCATTGGCGTGGAGATAGACCGGGATTTTCTGGAGACGGTCACCGTCCGGCGGGAGAGGTTCTCTCTATAACGAAGTGTCACTCAACTGCAGCACTCCTGCCACATCCCCGGATTGACGGATTGGCCATTTGTGCTATACTTGTGGCAACGGAGGACGGGGATGAACCGGCCGGTACTGGTGCTGAACGGCAACTGCGAACCCCTGCATGTCTGCACGACGAAGCGGGCCATGGGACTGATTCTTTCCGGCAAGGCCGTGGTGGTGGAGAACGGGCGCGGCTTCATCCGCACCGTCTCCACCGTTTATGAGCGGCCGTCGGTGATTCGTCTGGTCTTCGTCGTGCGCCGGCCCGCGCCGCGCGTTCGCCTGACCAAGCGGGAAATCCTGCGGCGGGATGAGTACCGCTGCCAGTACTGCGGCCGCGAATCCGCCAATCTGACGATAGACCACGTCGTCCCGCGCCATCGGGGAGGTGAGCACCGATGGGAGAACCTGGTGGCCGCCTGTCCGCAGTGCAACCGGCGCAAGGGGAGCCGTACACTGGAAGAGGCCCACATGACGCTCCTGCGGCCTCCCTTTGAACCCCGTCCCACCGCCCGATACCTCTTCAGCAACTATCTGCGGGAAAATCAGGAGTGGGCCAAGTACATTGACGGGTGGTGACCCCCTCCGTCTCGGTGTTCTGGGCGGCACGTTTGACCCTCCGCACTACGGCCATCTGGCCCTGGCGGAGACGGCGCGCGTCCAGTTGGGATTGGCCCGGGTGCTCTTCGTCCCCGCTGGTGATCCGCCCCACAAACCCGGCTATCCCCTCAGCCCGGCGGTCCACCGGGCGGCGATGGTGAAGGCCGCCATCGCCGATAACCCTGCCTTTGCTCTCTCCCGCGTTGACCTGGACCGACCCGGCCCCCATTACACGGTGGACATGCTGGCCCTGCTGAGGGGGATGTTCGCCGGGGCGGAGTTCTACTTTCTGATGGGGGGCGACAGTCTGGCGGAATTTCTGACCTGGTACGACCCGGCGGGGATTGTCCGCCAGGCGACCCTGGCGGTCATGGAACGTCCCGGCTGGACTGCCGATATGGCCGCTCTGGAGCGGGCAATCCCCGGTATCCGGGAACGGGTGGTCTGGCTGGACGCGCCCCGTCTGGACCTTTCCGCCACCGACCTGCGGCGGCGGGTGCGGGAAGGGTTGCCGATTCGCTACCTGGTGCCTCCGGCGGTGGAAGCATATATCCGGGAACATCGTCTCTATCTGCCGTTCTCCGGGGATGTCTGATGAGGGGGAGGGGTTTTGGGGGGGGGGGGGGGGGGCGGGCCCGCCCCCCCCCCCCAAAACCCCCTTCACCCCGGCAACGTCATTGCGAGGGTAGGGTATCGCTATGCCCGGGAAAATTCTGATTGTAGAAGATGACCTGGAGAGCCTGAAACTGCTCGGGCTGATGCTCCAGAGTCGGGGCTATCAGATTGTCGCCGCGCAGAATGGACCTCAGGCTCTCAACAAGGCATTCAGCGACCCTCCCGACCTGGTGCTCCTGGATGTGATGATGCCCGGCATGGACGGCTATGAGGTGGCCCGGCGGCTGCGGGCCGACGAGCGCACGGCGGCAATCCCGATCATCATGCTGACCGCTCGCGGGCAGGTGACCGATAAAGTGGCCGGTTTTGAGGCCGGTGCCGATGAGTATCTGGTCAAACCCGTCCATCCGGCGGAACTGGTCACCCGGATAGAGACCTTGCTGGCCCGCTCTACCCGTCTGGGGCCACCCGCGCGCGCCCCGCGCGGTAAGAGTATCGGCTTTCTGGGGTGCAAGGGCGGCGTGGGGGTCAGCACGCTGGCGATCAATCTCTCCGTTGCCCTGATCCGGGGGCCGGCCTCCGGAAAGCGAGTCGTATTGCTGGATGTTCATACGGGTTCATCTTCTCTTGCCCTGCAAATGGGGTTGCGCCCCCAGCAGGGCCTCCAGGTCCTGGCCGGGCGGGACCCTCAGTCGCTGACCGCTGATGCCATTCTCACCCACGCCGACCGTCATATGACCGGCGTGCTGGTTCTGGGGGGATTGCCGGATCCCCGAGGAACCGTCCAGTCCTTCTCTCCTGCCCACGCTGAAGCAATAGTCCGCTCTCTGGCGGATGCGGTGGACTACGTGCTGGTGGATATGGGGACCGGACTGGACGCGGTGAATCAGGCCCTGCTGCGCGTTCTGGACTATGTGATGATCGTGGTGGGACCCCATCGGATCAGCCTGTTGCTGACTCAGGCGTTGCTGGCCGCGCTGGATGCTCTGGAGGTCGGCCGGCATCGCCAGGGGGTTGTCCTGGTCAACCGGGCACCCGCTTCCACCACCCCGAGTAAGGACACCGTGGAGGAGTTCCTCCAGCGGGAGATCGTCGTGGTCATTCCACCGGCGCCCGAACTGGCCTTCCAGTCCGCAGAACAGGGGACTCCGATGGTGATCATGCAGCCGGAGAGTCTGGTATCCATCCAGTTTCATCATCTGGCCCAACACATCGCTTCCCGATAACGATGGCCCTGTTGCCCCACTTTACCCATCCCTGGGACGTTTCTCCCGCCGAGGCCCGCGCGCTCCAGGACCGCCTGCGGGCCCAGGTGCGGGTCGCTCCTCTGGCATCGCCGCCCCGCTTCGTGGCGGGAGTGGACGTCAGCATTCAGGATGAGATTGCCCGGGCGGCGGTAGTGCTCCTCTCTTTCCCCGACCTCTCCCCGGTGGAAGCGTCTACGGCCCAGGTACCGGTCTCGTTCCCCTACATCCCCGGTCTGCTGGCCTTCCGGGAGGGACCGGCGGTGCTGGCGGCGCTGGAGCGGCTGAAGGGCCGGCCCGACGTCCTCATCTTTGACGCGCAGGGGCTGGCCCACCCGCGCCGGATGGGCCTGGCGACCCACCTGGGCATCCTGCTGGACTGGCCCAGCATCGGTTGTGCCAAGTCCCGCCTCTGGGGGGAACACGAGGAGCCCCCGCCCCAGCGGGGCAGTTGGGTGCCGCTCTGGGACGGCGATGAGATTATCGGCGCCGTCCTCCGCACCCAGACGGGCGTGCAGCCGGTCTACGTCTCCGTGGGCCATCGGGTGGACCTGGAGACGGCGATAGACCTGGTGCTGGCCTGCGCGCCATCCTACCGCCTGCCGGAGCCCATTCGCTGGGCCCACCGGGTGGCCGGCGGGGAAACCCTGCCCGCCGCCCGCCAGCAGGCGCTGTTCTGATCGTCCATGCTACAGGCCCGGCAGATCAAAAGCGCACTGAAAGGACTGGGCATCCTGCTGCTGACCGTGGTGGTGGCCATCGGCGGGGGCTACCTCCTGGCCGAATTCGGCCCGCTCCTGGCGGCCGCAGGGCTGGTCGCCCTGGCGCTGGCCCTGTGGATGCTTCAGAATATAGAAATTGCCTACTGGGCCGTCATCGGCGTTGTCTGCCTGCTCCCCTTTGCTTCTTTCCCCTTTGACATCGGTTTCCGCCCCACTTTCCTGGACGCGGCGCTGGGGATGCTCTTCGTCGTCTGGGTGCTTCGCTGGATGACCGATAGCGAGCGCTCCTTTACCGCGACCGGACTGGGTGGGCCGGTGCTGTTGTTCCTCCTGCTGGCGCTGACGGCCTTCGTCCTCGGTCTGGGCCATGCCCCGCTGACATCTTACGTCGTCCGCCACTTTGCCGAGATTCTCCTTAGCATTTTGCTTTTCTTCCTGGTGGTCAACACCGTGCAGGATACAGGGCGGCTGGAGCGATTGGTGCGGGCCCTGATCCTCTGTGCGTTCGCCGAGGCGGCCCTGGGCATTCTCCTCTACGCCACCCCGGACGACTGGGCTATCCGCGCCCTCTCGGCGCTGCGGGTCCTGGGCTACCCTTCGGGACCCGGCGTCCTGCGGTACATCCAGGATGACCCCACCCTCCCTCAGCGGGCCACCGCCACCTCGGTGGACCCCAACATCCTGGGCAGTCTGATGAACCTCTCCCTGGCCCTGGCCGTCCCCCAACTGTTTGCCCGCCGCCCTCTCATCCGGCGGCGCTATCTGGTGCCGATTGTGGGCGTTCTGGCCCTCTGCCTGGGACTGACCATCTCCCGGGGCTCCATAGCGGGTGCCGGACTGGCTCTGATGGTGGTGGCGACCCTCCGGTACCGGAAACTGTGGTGGTTGCTGCTGGCGGCCGGGGTTCTTCTCCTGCTCCTTCCCCAGACCCAGACCCTGGTGGCGCACTTCATCGCCGGTCTGCGGGGAGAGGACCTGGCGACGCAGATGCGTTTCGGGGAGTACAAAGATGCCATCACCCTGATTCTGCGCTATCCGGTGCTGGGGGTGGGCTTTGCCGGCTCCCCCGATGTGGATACGTATATCGGGGTCTCCAACCTCTACCTGATGATAGCCGAGCAGACGGGGCTGGTCGGGCTGGCGGCCTTCCTGGCGGTGATGGCGGTCTTCCTGGCCCGCTTCTGGCGCACCCGCGCTTGCTTCCGGCGCGGAGCGGGTGAGGTTCAGGAGGAGACAATGGAGGTCTTAGAGCCCCTGTGGTGGGGGCTCCATGCTGCCATCATCGGCGCGCTGGTGGGAGGAATTTTTGACCATTATTTCTTCAACCTGGACTTTCACCATTCGGCGACGCTTTTCTGGCTGATTATCGGGCTGGCGACAGCGGCCACCGAACTGGCCCGCAGGGCGAGGGCCGCTGAAACCGTCGGGGGATCGGCGGAAAGCATCCGGCTGAGTTCTCTCGCGAGTTTTCCCAATTCACTCACGACCTGGAGGAAGTCATGACCCAACATGCACGTGAACCCGTCATTGTCTCCGCAGCCCGCACGCCGATCGGGCGTTTCCAGGGGACGCTGGCACCCCTCTCTGCTCCCGAACTGGGGGCTGTTGCCATCCGCGCGGCCATAGAACGGGCCGGCATAGACCCTGTGATGGTGGAGGAAGTGTTGATGGGGAACGTGGTCCAGGCCGGGGTGGGGCAGGCCCCGGCCCGGCAGGCGGCCATCAAGGCCGGACTTCCCCCCACCGTCGGCGCGACGACGGTCAACAAAGTCTGCGGTTCTGGCCTCAAGGCGGTCATGCTGGCGGCGGCGATGATTGCCACGGGCGACGGCGACATCTTCGTGGCCGGCGGCATGGAGAGCATGAACAATGGCCCGTACATGCTGAAGCAGGCCCGCTTCGGCTACCGCCTGGGCGACGGCAAACTGGTGGATGCGACGGTCCATGACGGCCTGTGGTGTCCGTTCCAGGACTGGCATATGGGCAACGCGGCCGAGTGGATTGCCCGGGAGTACGGCCTGACCCGCCAGGAACTGGACGAGTACGCCTACAGGAGCCACATGAAGGCCATCGCGGCGATAGATGAGGGGCGTTTCAAAGAGGAAATCGTCCCGGTCCAGGTGCCCCAGCCCAAAGGTGGCCCGATCCTCTTTGACACCGATGAGTGCCCCCGGCGGGACACCTCACTGGAAGCGCTGGCCCGCCTGAAGCCGGCGTTCCAGCCCGATGGCATCGTGACGGCGGGCAACTCTCCGGGCATCACCGACGGTGCGGCGGCGCTGGTGGTGATGAGTCGGGGGAAAGCGGAGGAGTTGGGCCTGCGTCCACTGGCCCGGATTGTGGCCTACGCGCAGGCGGCCGTGGAGCCGCTGAAAATCTTCACCGCGCCCATTTTCGCCGTCCGGAAACTCTGGGCAAAAACGGGCACGTCGGTGGACGATTACGACCTGTACGAGATCAACGAGGCGTTCGCGGCTCAGGTCGTCGCCGACGGGAAGGAACTGGGGCTTCCCTGGGAGAAGGTGAACGTCAACGGAGGGGCGATTGCTCTGGGGCATCCCATCGGGTGCTCCGGCGCGCGCATCCTGGTGACGCTGGTCTATGCTCTCCGCCAGCGGGGGCTCCAGCGCGGCCTGGCGTCCCTTTGTCTGGGCGGCGGCGAGGCGGTGGCTATGGCCATTAAGTTGGAGGAGTAGCGCAGACTGTTCGCCTGGAACCGGCCGGACGGCCGGCACTGCACCCCAGGGGGATTTTGCGGCACCTGCCGCAAAATCCCCCTGTTTATCCCGGCAGGTCCTCTATACCGTTCCCTTCCCGGTTCAGTTCCCCCAGTTCTCCGGTGACGGTGAAGATGACCCGCTCGCAGATGTTGGTCACCCGGTCGGCGGCGCGCTCCAGGTTGTGGGCTACCCAGAGGAGATGGTTGGCCTGGTCTATGTTCTTCGGGTCCGCCAGGATGTAGGTGACCAGTTCCCGGTAGACCTGGTTGTAGAGGGCATCCACTTCGTCATCCTCGGCGGGGATGGCGCGGGCCAGCGCCACATCCCGGCGGGCAAAGGCATCCAGGGCCCGGTGGAGCATGCTACATGCCCGCTCTGCCATTCGGGGAATGTCAATGAGGGGTTTGATCAGCGGCTGTTCGCCGATCATCAGGTTGATGCGGGCGATGCCTTTGGCGTAGTCCCCCATTCGCTCCAGTTCGGAGGCCAGGTCCAGAATCGCGGCCAGGGCGCGCAGGTCGCTGGCCATCGGTTGCTGGGTGGCGATCAACACCAGAGCGTCGGTTTCAATGGTGAATCGCCGGGCGTTGATCTCCCGGTCTCCCGCGATGATGCGGCGGGAGGCCTCAAAGTCCCGCCGCTTCAACGCATCCACCGACTCGGCGATGGCGCTCTCCACCATGCTGCCCAGGGTGAGCAGTTCGTCCTGAAGGCGCTGGAGTTCCCGGTCAAATGTCTCTCGGGGCATTGCGCACTCCTTTCCCCCTACTTTCTACCCTCCCCCCTACTCCATACTCCGTACTTCGTACTCCGTACTCCGTACTACCCCGCCCGTCCGGTGATGTAGTCCTCGGTCAGTTGGCGGGCCGGGCGGGTGAAAATGACCTCGGTGGGGCCGAATTCCACCAGTTCCCCCAACCAGAAGAATCCGGTACGGTCCGATACCCGGGCCGCCTGCTGCATGTTGTGGGTCACGATGACGATGCAGTAGTTCTCCCGCAGGCGGCGCATCAGTTCTTCTATCTCCAGCGTGGCGATGGGGTCCAGCGCCGAGCAGGGCTCGTCCATCAGGATGACCTCCGGCTCCACGGCGATGACGCGTGCCAGGCAGAGGCGCTGTTGCTGGCCCAGGGAGAGGTTCAGCGCATTCTGCCGGAGGTTGTCTTTGACCTCGTCCCAGAGGCCCACGTCCCGCAGACTCCGCTCCACAATCTCGTGCAGGTCGTGATGACGGTGTAGGCCCAGAACGCGGGGGCCGAAGGCGACGTTATCAAAGACCGACTGCGGGAAGGGATTGGGCCGCTGGAAGACCATGCCCACCCGTCGGCGCAGTTCCACCACGTCCGTGCCCGGCGCGTAAATGTCCACCCCGTCCAGGAGCACCCGTCCCTCCACCCGTGTGCGCGGGATGGTGTCGTTCATCCGGTTCAGACAGCGCAGGAAGGTGGATTTGCCGCAGCCCGACGGGCCGATGAGGGCCGTAATCTGCCGGTCCGGGATGACCATAGAGATGTCGGACAGGGCGATCTTGTCGCCGTAGTAGAAGTTCAGGTGCTCCACGCGGATTTTGGCGTCGCCGGTCATTGGTACATTGGTCATTGGTACATTGGTTAATTGGTCATTTGTACATCGGTCACTCGTTGAGGGGTGGGCGGCGGGTGTGCCAGTCGGTGGCCTGTTCGTAGGCGTAGGCCACCCGCAGGACGGTCATCTCCCCCAGGGCCGGTCCCATCATCTGCAGGCCGATGGGCAACCCCTGCGCGTCAAAGCCGCAGGGGACGCTGATCCCGCAGATGCCCGCCAGGTTGACGGAAAGGGTGAAGACGTCGGAAAGGTACATCTGGATGGGGTCGTCCGTCTTCTCGCCGATGCGAAAGGCGGTGGTGGGACTGGTGGGAGCCGCGATGACGTCCACCTGCTCAAAGGCGCGGTCAAAATCTCCCTTAATCAGCGTCCGCACTTTCTGCGCCTTCAGGTAGTAGGCGTCGTAGTAACCGGCGCTGAGGGCGTAGGTGCCCAGCATGATGCGCCGTTTGACCTCGGGGCCGAAGCCCCGGCCGCGCGTCTGCTTGTAGGTGTCTTCCAGGGATTCACCAGCGATGCGGAGGCCGTAGCGGATGCCGTCGTAGCGGGCCAGGTTGGCGCTGGCCTCTGCCGGGGCGATCAGGTAGTAGACGGGGAGGGCGTAGTCGGTGTGGGGCAGGCTGACCTCCACGATTTCGGCCCCCAGTTCGGCCAGTTTCTCCAGGGCCGCGTGCACCGCCGCCTCCACCTCCGGCTGCATGCCGGGGATGAAGTACTCCCGGGGTACGCCGACCCGCATACCGCGAATGTCGCCGGTCAGCGCGGCGGTGTAGTCCGGAACCGGCACGTCCAGCGAGGTGGAGTCCAGCGGGTCGTGCCCGGCGATGACGTTCAGGAGAATCGCCGCATCGGTGACGTCGCGGGTCAGCACGCCCACCTGGTCCAGCGATGAGGCGAAGGCGATGAGCCCGTAGCGGCTCACCCGGCCGTAAGTGGGCTTCAGACCGACGATGCCGCAGAGGGCGGCGGGCTGGCGGACGGAGCCGCCGGTATCGGTGCCCAGTGCGCCCAGGCACTCCCCGGCGGCGACGGCGGCGGCGCTCCCTCCGCTGGACCCGCCCGGAACGCGGTCCAAGTCCCAGGGGTTGTGGGTGGGAAAGAAGGCGGAGTTCTCGGTGGAGGAGCCCATGGCGAACTCGTCGGTGTTGGTCTTGCCCAGGATGACCGCGCCGGCGGCCTTCAGTCGGGCGACGACGGTGGCATCGTAGGGCGGGACGAAGTCCTCCAGGATACGGGAGCCGCAGGTGGTGGGGATTCCGGCGGTGCAGATAATATCCTTGACCGCGATGGGGATGCCCTGCAGGGGCAGGGCCTGACCGTGCCCCTGGGCAGCATCGGCCGCGCGGGCCTGTTTCAGCGCGACCTCCGGCGTCAGCGTCAGGTAGGCCTTGACGGCGTTGTCCACCGAGAGGATGCGATCCAGTACTGCCTGGGTCAACTCCACGGCGGAAATCTCCCCCGCGTCCAGAAGGGCGCGGGCCTGGTGGATGGTCAGGTCATAGAGATGCACTCAGTCCTCCTTCGCCAGCAGAGTTTCTATCGCCTGCCGCTCGGCCGGCCGCAGATGCTTCAGGCGGGGGTTCCGCCCCAGCCGTACGCTCCTCTCCCCCATACTCCCTACTCCTTACTCCCTACTCCCTATTCCCAAATCGCCGGTACTTTGAAACAGTTCTCCTCCGCGTCCGGGGCATTGGCCAGGATGTCCTCCCGGGGGGCCGGAGGGCGGGGCTCATCGGGCCGCATGACGTTGCGCAGGGGCAGGACGGTGGCGGTCGGCGGGATGGCTTCCGTATCCAGTTCCTGCAGGCGGGCGGCGTATTCCAGCACCGCCGAGAGTTGCTGGCGGAACCGCTCTTTCTCTTCCTCGGTCAGAGCCAGCCGGGCCAGGTCGGCAATGTGTTCCACTTCCTCGCGGGTCAGGACCACGGTTCACCTCCTTGCTGGTCGTCTATATTATAACATAGCCGGGCGCAGGGGCAATGGGAGAAAGAATTGGGGGGGTGGGGGCGGCGGCCTCAGGCCGCCGTCCCCCTACTTTATCGTTCCCACACTACAGGGACCGGTATACCTCCACCGTCTGGGCGGCGACCTGGGCCTGGGTGAAGTGGGCCAGGACCCGCTCCCGGCCCCGGCGGGCCAGTTCCACCCGCAACGATGGGTCGGCGCGGAGGCGTTCCAGGCACTCCCGCAGTGCCTCCACGTCCCCCTCCGGGAAAATCAACCCCGCGTCGCCGATCACGTGCGGGATTTCCCCACAGGTGGAGCCCACCACGGGCACCCCGCAGGCCATAGCCTCCACCAGTACCCGGCCGAATTGCTCTATCCAGTTCGGTCGGGAACGGGACGGGAGGACCAGAGCGTCCAGACGGTGATAGAATTCCGGCATGCGGGGGGACGGCAAGGTCCCCAGAAAGGTTACTCGTCCAGAGAGCGCCGGTGCGGCGGCCTGTTTTTCCAGGACGGGGCGCATCGGCCCGCTCCCCAGAATGTCCACCCGCACCCCCGGCATCCCCGCGACGGCGTCCAGCAGGAGGTCCGCCCCCTTCTCCTCCACCAGTCTTCCGGCGAAGCCGACGGTGAAGGGCCTGTCGGTCTCCCTGCGGGATGGGGGAGCAAACTGCTCCGGGTCCACCCCGAACTGGGGGATGACAGACAGGGGGCCGGTGTACCCTTTGGTTCGCCAGACCTGCGCGGCGGTCTGACTGCCCGCGATGGCCGCGTCCGCGTGGCGCAGGCAGTAGCGCTCAAAGAGGGAGAAAGGTGGGGGGTATCGGCGCAGCAGATTCTGCCAACTGAACCACAGGGTCCGGCGACCGGCCCGTCGGGCCAGGACCATCCCGTGAAAGGTCGCCAGGTTGTAAGGCTCCTCATCCAGGTGGACGATGTCGGGGCGAAAGGCGCGAATCTGGCGGGCCAGACGGGGGTAGAAATGGAGGTGGAAGTGGCCGTTGAGGGCCATTCGTTCCACGACCAATTCGTAGCCCTCGGTGTGGGCCCGTTCCAGGGGAAGGACCCCGCGTTCGTCCTTCCAGAACGGAGGCACGACGACGCGCAGTTCTACCCCCAGGCAGGCGATCTCCTCCAGTTTCCGCTGGTAGATGCCGACGATGCACGCTTTGGAGACGAGAAGCACCCGCATGGGGAAGGCCGATTGCCGTTATTCTCCGCACACCATCTGGCGGGCGAGGCGGTTGTGCCGCTCCACAACGGGACCCAGGTCCACCGTCAGCAAATGCCCTTCCTCCACCACGACCCGCCCGTGGATGACGGAGAGGTCCACCCGCTGGGGGGTACAGAAGACCAGGGCCGCCACCGGGTCGTGGAGCGCACCGGCGTAGTCCAGGCGGTCCAGGCGGAATCCGATGAAGTCGGCGGCGAAGCCGGGGGCCAGTTGGCCGATGTCGTCCCGGCCCAGGACGGCCGCGCCGCCGCGCGTGGCCAGCCAGAGGGCCTCGCGGGCGGTGAGACCGCGCGGGTTGCCGGTGACCCGGTGCAGGAGCATCGCCATGCGGGCCTCTGCCAGCATGTGGGAAGAGTCGTTGCTGGCGGAGCCGTCCACACCCAGCCCGACCCGGACGCCCGCATCCAGGTACGCCCGGACCGGCGCGATGCCGGAGGCCAGCCGCATGTTGGAACTGGGACAGTGGCAGACGCCGGTCCCGGTGCGGGCCAGCAGGCCGATTTCCTCGCGGTTGACGTGCACCCCGTGGGCATACCAGACGTCGTCCCCGACCCAGCCCAGGTCTTCGGCGTAGCCGACGGGCCGACGGCCGAACTGTTCCAGGCAGAACTGCTCCTCGTCCAGCGTCTCCGCCAGGTGGGTGTGGAGACGGACGCCGAGGGCACGGGCCATCGCGGCCGCCTCCCGCATCAGGTCGGGGGTGACGGAGAAGGGGGAGCAGGGAGCCAGGACGATGCGGAGCATGGCGTACCGGTTGGGGTCGTGGTACCTCTCCACGGCCCGCTGCATGTCTTTCAGGATGAAGTCCTCATCCTCCACGACCCGGTCGGGGGGGAGGCCGCCCCGGCTCTCGCCCAGACTCATCGCGCCCCGACTGGCGTGGAAGCGGATGCCGATCTCCTGCGCGGCCCGAATCTCGTCGTCAATCCGGCAGCCGTTGGGGTAGATGTAGAGGTGGTCGGAAGCGGTGGTACAGCCGGAGAGCATCAGTTCGGCCAGCCCCACCAGCGCGCTGATGTAGACCGCTTCCGGGGTCATCCGGGCCCAGATGGGGTAGAGGGTCTTCAGCCACTCAAAGAGGGTCGCGTCCTGCGCGGCCGGTACGGCGCGGGTGAGGGTCTGGTAGAGATGGTGGTGGGTGTTGACCAGGCCGGGCAGGACGATCATGCCCTGGGCATTGATGACCCGGTCGGCGGTGGCGGGGAGTTCCGCCGTCGGCCCGACTTGCTGGATGACCCCGTCGCGGGCGAAGAGTCCGCCGTCGGGAATCTCCCGACCGGCATCGTCCATCGTGACCAGCAGGGTGGCGTTTCGGAGAAGAAGCGTCGGCATCGGGAAGCCTCCGTCATTGCCTCACCCCTCCCCCTGCGGAGAGGGTGGCGGCACAGCCGCCGGGGGAGGGGTGAGGAAGCCTGAATGTCATCCTTTCACAGCCATTCCACTTCCCCGCTCTCCAGGTTGTACCGGGCGCCCACGATATGCAGGGTACCGGCGTGCTCCCGTTCTGCCAGGATGGGGGAAGCGGCCCGGAGGTGGGCGACGACTCGCCGGATGTGGGCGTCTATCGCGTTGGAGAGTGGGTCGCCGGGAAGCC
Organism: Thermoflexales bacterium; assembly: GCA_037445395.1. Lineage (GTDB taxonomy): Bacteria > Chloroflexota > Anaerolineae > B4-G1 > DUEL01 > SpSt-77. The sequence continues at coordinate 689 of JBBIKR010000050.1, read as the reverse complement.
CTCTGACCTCCTGAACGGCGAGGAGGATGGCCCGGATAACGGCGGCGATGTGGCCGGGGGCCTCGTCGCCGTGGAGGGCGGCGGTCACGGCACCGCAGCGGGTGTGGCCCAGGACGACCACCAGGGGCACCCTCAGGTGCTCCACGGCGTACTCTATGCTCCCCAGCGCGACGTCGTCCACCACGTGGCCTGCCGTGCGGATAACGAAGATGTCCCCCACTCCCTGGTCAAAGATGACCTCCGGGGGGACGCGCGAATCGGAGCAGGCCAGGATGGCGGCGAAAGGGCATTGACCGGGGAGGACTTCTTCCCGGCGCGCGGCATCCTGATGGGGATGGATGGCCTGACCGGTGGTGAAGCGCCGGTTCCCCTCCCGCAGGGCCTGAAGGGCCTCTTCGGCGCAAAGGGGTGGCAGGTTCATCGGGACCATCCTTTATCGGCGACCGCCCTTCAGTTTCTCCTGGAGGAGGGCCAGTTCTTCCCAGCGACCCTCGGCGGCCAGTTTCGCCTGCTCCATCCAACTGGCCGGGTCCATGTACGGCCAGCCGGCCTCCACCAGCGCCTGCTTGACCCGGTTGTAGTCGGCGGCGGCCAGGGCCTGGAAGGTGGTGATGCCGATGGAGGCCAGGACTTTCGCGACTTTGGGGCCGATGCCCTCTATTCGGGTCAGGTCGTCGGCCGGGGCCTCG
>JBBIKR010000049.1:0-24139 GCA_037445395.1 Thermoflexales bacterium | reverse complement strand
TCCGCCGGAGCGGGCGCCTCCGGCACCTCCGCCTCCGGCGGCGCAACCTCCCGCAGCCACTCCGGGATTTCCGCCGGAGCGGGCGCCTCCGGCACCCTCACCTCCGGCGGCGCAACCTCTCGCAGCCACTCCGGAATCTCCGCCGCTTCGGGGACCTCCGGAGGGGCTGGAACCTCGGGCCCAACCTCTTCCGGCATCAGCCAGGCCGGTACTGCAACCCCCTCTTCTTCCACCACAGAGGGGACACCCTCCTCGCCCAGACCGATTTCCTCCAGCCACGCCGGAATCTCTATCTGAATCTCCGCCGCTCGTTCCAGGTCCACCAGCGCCTGTCCTTCCGGGACAGGCACTCCAACCGCCGGGCGCTCAACCGGAACCTCCGGAGCGCCGTATTCCAGGTACGGCAGGTAGACCTCGCGGGGCGAGAGGGGAGAGGCATCCCCCAGGACCTCCACAGCCCGCTGGTTTTCCGGGTCCACCGCCTCGGCCCGACGCAGGTGCACCTGTGCTTCCTCCCGACCGCTGCGGGTCCAGATTTCCCCCAGAATCAGATTGGCCTTCAGGCAATACGGCAACTCATCCAGCACCCGCAGACAGACCTCCTCTGCCTGAACCCGCTGGCCGTCGTTCCAGAGGGCCTCGGCCAGTGCGACCTTCAGGTCCATCCGTTCCGGTTCCTCTGCCAGCAGGGAGCGGAACGTCTCCACTGCGCGGGAAAAGAGCCCTCCCCGGGCATACAGGCGGGCCAGCGCGCCGCGGGTCAGCATCACCCGGGGAGGAACCACCCCATCCCTCCGACCGTAGAGACGCCGCAGTTCCTCCTGAATCACGTCGTTTTCGGGGACCAGTTCAAAGGCCCGCTCCATGTGCCAGATCGCCCGCTGGAGGTCCCCCCGCCGGTCATAGATGACGCTCAACCCAACCCGGGCGACGAAGTCCTCCGGGTCGCCACTGAGCACCCGCTGAAACATCTCCTCTGCCGCATCATCCTGACCGGTTTCCAGCAAGGTTTTGCCCAGGAGACGGTAAGCATCCAGGAACTTGGGATAATGTTGCAGGATGTGCCGGAGATGCGCAAAGGCTTCGTCGTACCGGCCCTTCTCCACCAGCCCATCAATCTGCTGAACGTATTCCTGGAGACGAATATCGGTCATCTTCCACCCCCTGAATTCAGGCAGAACCGACGGGGGGTCCAGCTACCAGTAGGTCCGCCGGGCACCGAGGGCTCGGGCCCCCAGCCCAACCACAAGACCGGCCAGAAAGCCTCCGATGTGGGCAAACCATGCAATGCCGCCGGTTGCCATCGTCGCCGCGCCCAGGCTCAGAGCGCCGTTGAACAACTGGATGACGAACCAGAAGCCCAGAACGAGCAAAGCGGGCAGGCGCGCGACGCGCAGCATATAGAATCCGGGCACCAGGACCCGCACCGGAGCGGCAGGGTACAGGACCAGGTATACGGCCAGCACTCCGGCAATGGCCCCGCTGGCCCCCACGCCGGGGACTGTAGAGGACGGCGCGACCATCACCTGAGCCAGGCCCGCCACAATCCCGGCCGCCAGGTAAAAGAGCAAATAGCCCAACCGCCCCAGCGCGTCCTCAACATTATCGCCGAAAATCCACAGGTAGAGCATGTTCCCGATCAGGTGCATCCACCCCCCGTGCAGGAACATAGAAGTGAGCAGAGTAATCGGCGCCCAGGGATAGCGGTCCGGGTGGGTGATGAACGCAGGCACCGCGCCCCACATCATAAAGAATCGGTCCAGGTTCGGCCCCATAGATAACTCCACAAAGAAGGCCAGAACGTTGACCGCGATCAGCCCCAGGGTCACCAGTGGGACCCGGCGACTGGGCAGTTCGTCGCTGATCGGAATCATCTTCCCTCCTTATCGGCGACGGTCGGAGGGTCGCCAGTATGCCCGCTGCACCGCCCGCGCCTCGGAAACGGTCACAATGGCCTGGGGGTCGGCTTCCTCCGCCACTTTCAGGACCGTCGGCAGATTCCGGCGGGGCACAAAGACGTCCACGATGCTCACGGAGCCCGCATGTCCTCGCCCCTCCATCTGGGTGACGCCGAACCCGGCCGCCCGCAGGGCCGCTGCCACTGCGTCCCCGCTCCCGGTGGAGATGACCCGTACCTCCGAGAAGCCCAGGGCCATCCGTTCTTCCAGCAACATCCCCACCCACGTGCCGACGCCGAAGCCGATCACATAGGCCGCAACGTTCACCACGTTTTTCAAATTGGTCACCACCTGGGCAATCGCCACGATGTAGATCAGCGTGCTGAGGCTACCCGTGAGGACAGCCAGCAGTTTGCGGCTCTGTACCGTCAAAATTGTGGCGACGGTACTGAGGGAAATGCCAAAGACCCGCAGGACGAAGATGAGCAGCGCCTGGAGGACGGTCTCCATCCGCCTAATCCTCCTTGACCAGCGCCGAGAGAATCACCGAGACGATGCTGACGATGAGCGCCCCCAAGAACGCGGGCCAGAAGCCGTCCACATAGAAACCGATGCCCAGCCCGTTGGCGATGAGGGCCGACAGCCAGAGGGTGAAGCCGTTGATGACCAGAGTGAAGAGGCCCAGAGTGAGCAGAATCAGAGGGCAGGTGAGGATTTTGAGCACCGGCCGCACCAGGGCATTGACCAGCCCCAGGATGACGGCCATCACTGCGTAGGCCACCCACGCCGTGCCGGAGACGCGAATCCCCGGCACTACCAGCGCCGCCACAAACAACGCCAGCGCCGTAATCACCCAGCGAACGAGTAGTGTCGTCATCGCCCCTCCAATCTGTAGCAATTATACGTCAAAATAAGAGAAAGGCAAAGTTTCATCCCGCAACCGGCACCACGTACGGCACCGTCTGCGGGCCGTCGGGGAGAACGGCAATGGTCGCCTCGGGATTCTCCCGCCGCAGGCGGGCCACCGTCTCCTCCACCGACCGGCAGGGGATAACGTGCGCCCGCCGCAACTCCTCATCCGTCAGGCCGTCGGCATAGACGTGGACCCGCGCCCGGCGCTGAATCTGAGCCTGGATCTGCGCCTCCCAACTGTCCTGGCAGCGGAACCCCGGCGCCAGAATCCGCGCCAGCAGGTCCTCCGGCGACGCGGCCTCCCAGAGCAGTCGTTTGTACTCCCCGTGGTCGGGGATACCGTCCCAGCATTCGGCGACGACGATAATGTCCCCACCCGGTCGGACAATCTGCGCCGCCGCCGACATGCCCTTCACGGCCTGGTAGAGGTTGAGGTCCAGCGGATAGCCGCTGTTGGAGGTGACGACGATGTCAAAAAGCCCTGCCACTGGCCGCATCGCGTGCTCCCGGACGAAGGCGACGCCTGCCCAGTGGGCCGCCTCCATTTCCCCCGCAAAGACCGCCGTCACCCGCCGGTCCCGGTTCAGGGCAACGTTGAGGATAAAGGTTGGACTCGTCGCGCGGGCGACGTCCCGCGCCTCCTCCCAGATAGGATTCCCCTCCGTCACCGCCCAGGTGGCCTGCGGGTGGGCAATCATCGCCGGACCGTGGTTATCCAGGATGGCGTCTATGTCGGCGATGCCGGGCAGGACGGCCTTCGGGCCGCCGCTGAATCCGGCGAAGAAGTGGGGCTCAATGAAGCCCGTGAGAATCCGCACCGACGCCTCCATATAGGCCCGGTTCACCCGAACGGTCCGACCGGCGCGGTTGGTCGCCACGGGGACCAGTTCCGACTCATCCCACGCGTTGTGCTGAAGGATGCGGTAGCGGTCTACGATGCCGTCCCCCAGCATGCGGCGCAGTTCCGTCTCCGTCTGGAGGCGATGGGTCGCCAGGGCGTTGATGAGGAGGACATGGCGATCGGGAACGCCGGCCCGGGCCAGTTCCTCCAGCAGGATCGGGAGGACGCGGTCGTTGGGCATGGGGCGGGTAATATCGCTGAAGACGACGGCGACGGTATCGGTGGGCCGGACCAACTCCACCAGGGGCGGGGAGCCGATGGGCGAGCGGAGAGATTGCCGGATGGCAGCGGCCTCATCGGGGAGGCCCGGCACATACCGGGGCTCTATGACGGTGACCCCGTCGTCGGGCAGGGTCACCGTCAGGCCATGCCGACCGTAGGCGAGGTGGACAACCGGCATCAGTACGCTCCGATCTCTTCCAGGCGCTCGTCGTCTATCCCGAAGTAGTGGGCGATTTCATGGCGGAGTGTCCGGGCCACCATAGCCCGGACCTCCTCCGGCGTGCGGCAGCGCATCAGGATGGGCTGCCGGTAGATGGAGATTTTGTCGGGCAGGACCAGCATGTAGCTGGACGTGCGGCGGGTGAGAGGGACGCCGTGGTAGAAGCCCAACAGGTCGGCGGGCGAGCGAACGCCCGCCAGACGCAGGGTCCGCCGGTCAGGCCAGTCCTCCACCACGATTTCCACGTTCTCCAGACGGCTCCGAAAGACCTCCGGCAGCGCCTCCAGCGCCTCGGCGACGAATTGCTCAAAGAGGGCATCTTCCATAGCCCATCCTCCGGACTCCGTTACATTATACCTGAGAGGAGGGAGAATGGAAAGCCCGCGCAACGCCCCTGCGATGTGTCACCTTGACACCCTGTCAGCCCCCGTTATAATTCTGGGGCGGCAAAAACGGCCCTTCTACCCGAAAGACACATGCGCATCGGTATAGATGCCCGAATCATTGCGTACCGTCGGGGCGGGATCACCAACTACATCCGGCACCTGCTCCCGGCCCTGGCGGCCCTGGACCCCGACACCGACTACCGCGTCCTTCGCCACCGAAAGGACCGCACGCGGAGCGAGACCGCGCCCAACGTCCGCCGCGCTACCGTCTGGACGCCATGCCACCACCGGCTGGAACGGTGGGCCCTGGGTGTAGAGATTTCCCCCTTACGCCTGGACCTGCTTCACAGCCCGGATTTCATCCCTCCGGCCTTCGGCGCCCGGCACTTCGTCATCACCGTCCATGACCTGAATTTCCTGTACTACCCCCAGTTCCTCACGGACGAAAGCCGCCGGTATTACAACGACCAGATTGCCTGGGCCGTCACCCGCGCGGACCACATCATCGCTGTCTCGGAGACCACCCGCACGGACCTCATCCGCCTGCTGGGAGTTCCGCCGGAGAAAGTGACCACAGTATACGAGGGCATATCGCCTGCATTTCGCCCCCTACCCCCTGACGAGACCCGGAAAGTTCTATCCCGGTATGGCCTGACGCCGGGATACCTGCTCTTTGTGGGCACGCTGGAGCCACGCAAAAACCTGCCCGGACTCCTCACCGCGTACCGAATCCTCCTGGACCGGGGAGAGACCCGGAAGCCACTGGTGATTGTGGGTGGAAAGGGATGGCTATACAAAGAAATCTACGAGCGGGTGGCGGCCCTCCGTCTGGAAAACGACGTGCGCTTCTTGCATGACGTCCCCGATGAGGACCTCCCGGCCTTCTACAACGGCGCGGCGCTGCTGGTCATGCCCTCCTTCTACGAGGGGTTCGGCCTGCCGGCTCTGGAGGCTCAGGCCTGCGGCACCCCGGTGGTGATTTCGGACCGGGGCTCTCTGCCGGAGGTGACGGGCGCCGCGGCGGTGACCGTCAACCCCGACAGCCCGGAGGACATTGCCGCCGGGATCGCCCGCGTGCTGGGCGATCCCTCCCTCCAGGCCACCCTGCGGACCGCCGGCCCCGCCCACGCGGCCCACTTCACTTGGGAGCGGACCGCGCGCGGTGTGCTGGCGGCCTATCGGAACGTGGTGGCCCGCCGCCGGGTGGTTTGACAGAACCGCCCGCATCGGCTATAATTTTACCATTCTGAAAAAAACCACTTTCGGCGGCGGGAGAGGGGAATAGGGTTTGTGGCGGACGACTTTGCCGCCCGCCACAACTCCCTCTCTTCTTTACCATTTCGGGGGGAGAGAGCAGCGGGGATGAGGGAATGAAGCCCAACAGGCAGGACGCGATGGTCGCAAGAACGGCGACCTGCGACCTGATACCTGAGACCTGCAGCCGGAAAGGACCACCCTTATGGAGAGACGAGATCAAATCCTGCTGGTTGTCATCGCTCTTCTGGCCATCCTGGCCGTCTATGTGGACCTGAACATAGACCATCCTGCCTGGCTGGAGAACCTGCTGGCCTGGCAGCCGGAGGGGGCGCGAAAAATCGCCATCCGCTACGGCCTGGACCTGCGCGGCGGCCTGAAAGTCTCCCTGGTCGCCGACGTGCCCGAGGGTCAGGAAGTGGACCGGGTGAGCATGGAGACCGCCCGTCAGATTGTGGAGAACCGGGTCAACGGCCTGGGCCTGGCCGAAACCATCGTTCAGATTCAGGGCGGGCGCCGCATCATCGTGGAGTTGCCCGGGATTGATGACCCCGAACTGGCCATAGAGATTATCCGGGGCACGGCCCAACTGGAGTTTGTGGACGCGGGATACGTCCCCCTGATGAAGGGCACGGTGATCACCACCAGTCTGGGCGGGCCGCGCCTGAGCGGGAGCCCCGTCGGGGCGACACCCGCCGCGCCGGAGGCGACCCCGACCATCTCCCTGGGCCCCGCCACCGTGGTCACCGAGACGGCCCCAACCACGCCGACCGTCCCCTCCGATGTCTATGAGACCATCCTCACCGGCGCAGACCTGGACCAGGTGGGGCTGGACCGGGATGATATGGGGTATTTCATCCCCTTCCGGCTGAAGGCGGAGGCGGCGGACAAATTCGCCCAATACACCGCCAACCACGTCGGCCAGTACCTCTGCATCGTCCTGGATAAAGAGGTCATCTCCTGCCCGCAGATTCAGGAAGCCATCCCCGGCGGCAACGGGCGGATCACGCTCGGGAACGCCACCTACCAGGAAGCGCGCGGGCTGGCCATTCAACTCCACTACGGCGCGCTCCCGGTCCCCCTGCGGGTGGAGACCGCCACCACCGTCGGCCCCACCCTGGGCGAAATCTCCGTGCAGAAGAGCGTCCGGGCGGGCATCATCGGCCTCTCCATCGTCCTGCTCTTTATGCTGGTCTACTACCGCGTTCTGGGCGGGACGGCCGACCTGGCCCTCCTGCTCTACGCGGCGCTGAACCTGGCTCTTTACAAACTGGTCCCGGTCACCATGACCCTGCCGGGCATCGCCGGCTTCCTCCTCTCTGCCGGGATGGCCGTGGATGCCAACATTCTGGTCTTTGAACGGATGAAGGAGGAAATCCGGGCCGGTCGCAGTCTGCGGGCCGCGATGGAGGCCGGGTTCAACCGCGCCTGGACCTCCATTCGGGACTCGCAGATCTCTATTTTGATCGCCTGCGCCGTTCTCTACTTCTTCGGCACCAACTTCGGCGCCAGCATGGTCAAGGGCTTCGCCATCACCCTGGCCATCGGTACGGTGATCAACCTCTTTACGGCCATCGTGGTGACCCGCACCTTCCTGCGGACGATCCTTCGTCTGACCGGAAACTGGCTACAGAGCCGCCGCTGGCTGCTGAGCGTGTGAACTCCCCGCGCGAGGTGAGGAATGTTCAACCTGGTGGAAAAACGCCGCTGGTTTTTCACCCTATCCGTCATTTTGATTCTCCTGAGCCTCGGGATGCTTGTCCTGACCCAGGTCCGGTTCGGCATGCCGCTTCGCCTGGCCGTGGACTTCACCGGCGGAAGCCTCTTCGTCCTCCACTTTGACGGACCGGCTACGGAGACGGGCATCCAGGCCGTCTTCGCCGCCAACGGTCTGACGGAGACCATCATCCAGCGCCTGGGCCGTCCGGAGGATAACACCTGGCAGGTCCGTACGCGCGAGGTGACCCCCGAGCAGGTCCGGGCCATTTTCAGTGACCTGGCGGAACAGGTGGCGCCGGTCAACCGGGACCTGAGTACCTATGAGAGCGTATCCCCCATCGTCGGCGGGGAGGTCACCCGCGCGGCCGGCATCGCCATCACCGTCGCGGCCATCATCATCGTCGGCTTCATCTGGTGGTCGTTCCGCCGGGTGCCCCACTCGGTCCGCTACGGCGTCTCCGCCATTGCCGCGATGTTCCACGACCTGATCATCGTCATCGGCTTCTACGCCCTGATGGGCATCCTGCAGGGCTGGGAGGTGGATGCGCTCTTCCTCACCGCCGTCCTCACGGTGACCTCTTTCTCGGTCCAGGACACCATCGTGATGTTTGACCGCATCCGGGAAAACATCCCCCGCTATCGGGAGGAGCCGTTTGAGCGGATCGCCAACCGTTCCATCCTGGAGACCATCCACCGCTCTCTGGCGACCCAGTTGAACGCGATCTTTGTGATGATTGCCATCATCCTGTTCGGGGGAGATAGCATCCGTCCTTTCATCGCGGCCATGCTGGTCGGTATGCTGGTCGGAACGTATTCTTCTTTCGGAATTGCCATTCCTCTGGTCGTCGCGTGGGAAAAGGCGACCGAACGGCGCGCACGGGAAGCCACCACATAGGAGAGGGGGGACTATGCCCGCTGTACGGAAGGCGGCACTGCGGGAACTGGCGGCCGCGGCCTATGAACTGGACGCCGAGGTGATGCAGGGGGAACTGCACAGGGGTTCTCAGGGCGAGTGGACGGTTGGAGATACTCCCCTGAACGGCTGGCTGGAGCAATACGCCGGACAGCAGGTCTACCTGATCATCGCCTCCCTGGAGGATGAGCGGCCGCTGCCGACCAAAGTCTGTCGCACCTGCGGGACGGAGTACACGGGCATGGAATGTCCCCGCTGCCGGGAGGCCCGCATCCGCCTGCGCGGCCGCGGATAAAAAAGAATCACAGAATCCGCGAATCCGCTCATCGGATTCGCGGATTCTGTGATTCTCCGGAAGGCGGGAGTGGATGGGAGTCGAACCCACCGCGGCCCGCTCTGTGCGGCCCGCCACCGGTTTTGAAGACCGGGGAGCCCACCGGGACCCAACCACCCCCGCAGACGCCCATATCATACCCGAAGTTTCCGATTCCGTCAAGGAGGATGTATGACGGGAATGGGGGGAAGCATCACCACCGTTCAGGCTGTCGCCCAGAGACTGTTTCCCGATAAAGGGCTGGAACAGGTGATGGCAGAACTGCTTCTGGAGCAGGCTCAGAGGAAACTGGTCAAGTACCGTTCTATGGCCCGCCAGTTTGAGGCGAAATACGGTCTGGATTTTGAGCGCTTCCGTCAGACCGTCTTGAGCACTGAGCCCGGCCCAGAGATAGAACAGGACTATTTTGAGTGGGAAATGGCCATCACGGGCATCGCTGAACTGGAAGAAGAAATCCAGAAACTGAAAGCCCTGACCTCGGAATGAACGTCGCGTCCTTGCTCTCTGTCCTCTACTCCGAATCAGAACGCCGTGCCTATTTCAAAAGGCTTGAGATCATAGAGCGCGGGCAGAGCTTCCTGAAAGCACGGCTTTACCTGTCCTCCGATTTGTTCATCCAGATATACCGCAATGACCGTTACAACACCACCAATTTCGCCCTCATTTACAACGGCAGGCGAATCTATGCGAGAGACCAACTGGGCGGACTCTGGCATCGGCATACAGTTGATGCCCCGGAACTCCACGATAACAGTTACGAAGGCAGTCGCCCGGTCACTCTCCCCGAATTTCTGGACGAAGTGGAAGACATTTTAGCTGCTATGGGATTGCCATGAAGACCTCTTCCGATTCCGCAAACCACCCAACCCTCTCCTGGCCTGGCGGCCCCGCCCTCCGGCAGGTCACAGCCGCCGTCCGCTACCGGTTTGGGGGCACGCTCCAGACCCTCACCCTGACCGAACCCGACCGCCCCGTCACCGGCCCGGGCCTGCAGGCCGTCTGGCGCCGGGAATCCGTTCCCAACGGATACCGCCTCTGGCTGGAACTGACCGCCACCGGCGAGACCCCGGTCTATCTGGAGACGGCCGACGTCCTGACCACCCCCGCCCCCGATCTGGGCGCCCCCCTGAAGACCTGGCGCGTCTACCAGAACGGCTGGCAGTCCTGGAGCCCCACCCTCGCCCGTCACCTGGAGGGCACCATCTACGCCGACCCCGGCACGCCGGAGTACCGGGCCGCCCATCAGCCCCATTGGGAGCCCGATTATGACGGCCTGATCTCCTCCGAGTGGGTCACCGTCCTCTTCGCCCCGCCCGCCCAGGCCCTCCTCCTGGGCTTCGTGACGGCGAAGGACCAGCTGGCGGAGATTCGCCTTCGCTCCGATGGCTCCGAACTCACCGCGCGCTGCCATCTGGACTCCGCCATCCTCTCCCCCGGCGCCTCCCTGCGCACGGAGGTTCTCCACCTGGAGGCCGGCCCCGACCCCCTGCGCCTGCTGGAAACCTGGGCCGACGCCATTGGGCGGGAGATGGGAGCACGATGTCCTCACCTCTCCCCTGGCGGCTTCGGCAGGGGGTGGGGTGAGATCACCGGCTGGTGCACCTGGTACTACTTCTACGGCGAAAACACCGCCGACGACATCCTGGATAACCTCACGGCCATCGCCACCCACCGCCTCCCGCTGGACGTCATTCTCATAGATGACGGCTACCAGACCGCCATCGGGGACTGGTTCTCCCTCCACCCCGACAAATTCCCCAACGGCATGGAGCCCGTGGCCGAGACCGTCCGCGCCGCCGGGCACCGGTTGGGCATCTGGACCGCCCCCTTTGGCGCCGCCGCCACCTCCCAACTCTTCGCCGCCCACCCCGACTGGGTCGTGCGGGACGAGGACAGCAACCCTGTCGTCGGGTGGGTCCATTGGGGCGTACCCTGCTATTCCCTGGACTGCACCCATCCAGAGGTGCTGGCCTGGCTGGAGGAGACATTCCGGCGGATGCGCCGGGATTGGGGGGTGACGTTCTTCAAGATAGACTTTCTCTTCGCCGCGGCGCGGCCGGGCCGTCGGCACGATCCCACGGCCACCCGCGCCCAGGCCCTGCGGCGGGGCGTGGAGGCCATCCGCCGCGCCATCGGCGACGACGCCTTCCTCCTGGGATGCGGCGCGCCCCTGGGGCCCTGCATCGGCCTGGTGGACGGCATGCGCATCGGCACCGACGTGGACCCCAACTGGCACCCCATCTTCCTCTACGACCTCTCCGCCGCGTCCACCGAGAACGCCCTGCGCAACGCCATCACCCGGGCTCCCTTCCACCGCCGCCTCTGGCTCAACGACCCTGATTGCCTCCTGGTCCGCCAGCGCGGCTCCGACCTGGACCTGGTCCTCAACGAGATGCGCACCCTGACGGCAGTCATCGCCCTGCTGGGCGGTCTGACCATCAACTCCGACAACCTGGCCGTTATCCGTCCGGGGCGACTCAAATACCTGCGGCAGGCGCTTCCGCCCACCGGTGTCTCCGCCCAGCCACTGGACCTCTTTGAACACGAGATGCCCCGCCTGCTCCTGCTGCCGGTGGAGCGGGACTGGGGCCGCTGGTGGGTTGCGGGCATCATCAACTGGGAGGACCACACCGTGGAGACCACCGTCTCCCTTTCCGACCTGGGCATCCCGCCGGGACGCTATCACGTCTACAACTACTGGCGGCGCCGCTACCTGGGCGTGACGGACGACGCCGTCACCATCCGCCGTCACCAGCCCCATGAGACCGTCGTCCTGCTCCTCAAGCCCGTCTCCGACCGGCCCGACCTGCTGACCACCACTTTCCACGTCTGCCAGGGGGCAGTAGAGGTGACGGACTGTCGCTGGGACGAGGGCACCGGCCTTCTGCACATCCGGCTGGAGAAGGCGGGCCAGCAGTTCGGCGAGGTCTGGCTGACTGTGCCCCCGTCCTGGGAGGTCGCGGAGGTCCGGGTGGACGGCCAACGGCACCCCTGGGTCTCCCCGGCCCCTGGGCTCCTGCGCACCGGCCTGATGCTGGAGGGGCGCGCGGAGTTTACCGTCACGTTCCGGAAAAGATGACCGCACCCAAAGACTCGCTACCCTTCTAACGCTTGGTGTGAGTTAGCGCATCTCCAAGCAAGATTTTAGGGATGGGGGCAGTGACGACCCTCACCCCACCCCCTGCCCCCCAGGTTCATCTAAACCTCTGAATCATTCGTGCCCCTCTCCCGCTCGCCTGACGGCGGCAGGAGAGGGGAGGGGGTAAAAGGAGGGGTTTTGCGGGCGGGCTGTGCCCGCCCCAAAACCCATATCCTCCCCATTCATGGGCGCGGCGTCCCCCGCAGGGGATTTGTTGCACAAGCCCTGCAAGGGTCCCAGTATGCCGATTGGTAAAAGCGGTGTATAATTGGGACGTCACCATCCGTTCTGGAGGGACCCGACGATGAGCCCATCTCAATTACCCAATCGGCCGGAATCACACCCTCTGGCTCCCCCGGAGGAGACCAATATGTTCGTTGCGTGGGTCAAGGAACTGGTCCGGCAGTTGCGCCTGGCCTGGCGGCTCTTCAGGGACCGCCGGGTGCCCTGGGCGTTGAAACTCATCCCCCCAGCCGCGCTCATCTACGTCCTCTCCCCCATAGACATCCTGCCCGACCTGGGCCTGGGCCTGGGGCAACTGGACGACATCGCCATCGTCCTCCTGAGCCTGAAACTCTTCATTGAACTGGCGCCGCCCGAGGTGGTCCGGGAGCATCTGCGGGCCCTGGGAGCCAAAATCGCGGAGTGGACATCCGAAGAGCCAGCGGTCGTTGAGGGGGAGTTTGAGGTCAAAGAGGAATAAAAAAGGGCCGGGCACTTTGAAAGTGCCCGGCACGCCCTTTCGCGTCTTTCGCGCCTTTCGTGCCTTTCGCGCCCCTACTTCGTCTTGACCTTAATCGTCTTGGGCCGAATCTCTTCCGCCTTGGGCAACGTAAGGGTGAGCACGCCGTTCTCAAAGGTCGCCTCCGCCTTCTCCACGTCCACCGGCACGTTCAGCACCAGGGAGCGGGCGAAGGGACCATAGGGCCGCTCCTGGAAAAGATACTCCACGTTGTCCAGCGGCGGTCGAAGTTCCCCACGGATGGTCAGCGTGTCCCCCTGGATGGAGATGTCCACCTCCTCGGGCAGCAGGCCCGGCACCGAGGCGACCACCACAATCTCATCGGGAGTGGTATAAACGTCCACCGGCAACCGCAGCGGCTCCTCCGGCGTGCCCCGCCGCCACGTGCTCCACGGGCGGACGAACGATTCCTCAAAAAGACGGTCCATCGCTTCCCGCAGGCTCATCATTTCCCGAAACGGAGCGAAGAATGCCATCGTGCACCTCCTCCTGCGAAGATTCTGGATGGACCGGCGCCTCGGTGGCGCCGGTCCGGCTCGTTTTTACTTTTTGGCCTTGACCTTGATGGTCTTCGGTTTGACCTCTTCCGCCTTCGGCAGCGTCAGGGTGAGCACCCCGTTCTCAAAGACCGCCTCGGCGTCATCGGCGACGACCCGGGTGGGCAGGAGGAAGGAGCGGCAGAAAGAGCCGTAGTACCGCTCGCGCCGGAGATAGTTTTCCTCCTTGACCTGCTCCTCCTTCTTGACCTCACCCCGGATGGTCAGGGTGTCGCCCGTGACGTTGATCTCCACATCCTTCGGGTCCACCCCCGGCATCGCGGCCTTCACCACCACTGCTTGATCCGTCTCGTACATGTCCACAGCCGGACCCTCGGCCCAGCGGGGGAAGGCTCCCCAGGGGCGCACGAAGGACTCCTCAAAGAGCCGGTTCATCGCTTCGCGCAGGCTGACCAACTCCCGGAACGGTTCCCATCGCATCAACATGGCTCATCACCTCCTTTGCCCCAAAGATTCGGTCACGAGGCATCCGGTTGGGATGCCTCTCTCCCAATTGCGCCCATATCATGCCACAGGCGCGTTAGAATTCCGCAAGAGGAGGATTAGAAATGCGATAGAAAATACGGATAGATGACGCCCACTTGCCATTTTTCCAGAAGGTGATATAATCGGCATTGGAGGATCCGAATGTACCGTCCGATCGTTGTGGACAATAACCGCTGGCCCGGCCCGCCCGAGGGGCGGCAGCCGTCGCTGCCACGCGGTTAACCTGCGGATTGCTTCTGGCCAGGCCGCCCCCCAAAGGGGCGGCCTGTCTTTTTATACCCGACCATCCCCCGTATATGGAGGTGACCGATGCTCAAAACCCACCACTGCGGCGAACTGCGCGCCCACCACGTCGGCCAGGCCGTCACCCTGGCCGGATGGGTCAACCGCCAGCGAGACCACGGCGGCCTGATCTTCGTTGACCTGCGCGACCGCTCGGGCATCGTCCAGGTCGTCGCCGACATCGCCCACGCCCCCGAAGCCCACGAACTGGCCGCCCGCGTCCGTCAGGAATACGTCCTCCAGGTACGCGGCACCGTCCGCCCTCGCCCCGCCGACCTGGTCAACCCCCGGATGGAGACCGGCGAGATAGAGGTCCTGGCCGACGAAATCGTCGTCCTCAACCCGGCGAAGACGCCTCCCTTCCCCATTTTTGAGGACACCCCGGTGGACGAAACCCTGCGGCTGAAGTACCGCTACCTGGACCTGCGGCGGCGGCAGATGCAGCGCAACCTCATCCTTCGCCATCGCGTCGTCAAATACATCCGGGACTTTCTGGACGCGCGCGGCTTCCTGGAAATTGAGACGCCCATCCTCTTCAAGAGCACGCCGGAGGGCGCCCGGGACTACCTGGTCCCCAGCCGCCTCCACCCCGGCAAGTTCTACGCCCTTCCCCAGTCCCCCCAGCAACTGAAGCAACTCCTGATGGTGGCCGGTTTTGAGCGGTACTTCCAGATCGCCCGTTGCTTCCGGGACGAGGACCTGCGCGGCGACCGGCAGCCAGAGTTCACCCAACTGGACCTGGAGATGAGTTTCGTCACCCGGGAAGACGTGATGGCCCTCATAGAGGAACTGATGATCGGCATCGTGGAGGAGTGCTCCGACCGCCGCCTGCTGACCAAACCGTTCCCCCGCCTCACCTACGCCGAGGCCATGGCCCGCTACGGCACCGACAAGCCCGACCTCCGCTTCGGGATGGAACTGGTGGACATCTCCGACCTGGTCGCCGGGAGCGACTACGGCATCTTCGCCCAGGCCGTCGCGGCTGGCGGACAGGTCAAGGGCCTTCGCGCCCCCGGTTGCGCCGGGTACAGCCGCCGTCAACTGGATGAATTGACCTCGCGGGCCCAGAAAGAGGGCGCCGCCGGACTGGCCTGGCTGGCCCTGTCGCCGGAGGGCGAAGTCCGCTCCTCCTTCGCCCGTTTCCTGACCGATGAACAGGTACAGGCCATCATCGCCCGGATGGAGGCACAACCCGGCGACCTGATGCTCTTCGTGGCGGACCGGCCCCCGCTGGTCGCCGCGGCCCTCTCCGCCCTGCGGCTGGAACTGGGCGAGCGTCTGGGCCTGCGCGACCCCCGTACAATGGCCTGCTGCTGGATCATTGACTTCCCCCTCTTTGAGTGGAACGAAGACGAACGCCGCTGGGACCCCAGCCACCACCTGTTCACCGCGCCGATGCCTGAGGACCTGCCGCTCCTGGATACGGACCCCGGCGCAGCGCGCGGCCAGCAGTACGACCTGGTCTGCAACGGCGAAGAGATTGCCGGGGGCTCCATCCGGATTCACCGACGGGAGGTCCAGGAGAAAATCTTCGGCCTCATCGGCCTGGACGTGGAGCAAGCCCGGGAACGGTTTGGCCACATGCTGGAGGCATTTGAGTACGGCACCCCACCCCACGGCGGGATTGCCTCGGGGATTGACCGGCTGGTGATGTTGCTGGCCGGGGAGGAGAGCATCCGGGAGGTCATGGCCTTCCCCAAGACCGGTCAGGCCGTAGACCTGATGGCCAACGCCCCATCCCCGGTGGACCCGGAGCAGCTGGCGGAGTTGCACATCCGTATAGAACTACCAGAGGAGGAGAGATGACCCGCGAAGAACTGATCGCCCGCGTGCAGGAAGACGGTGTCCGGTTCGTCAGCCTGCAGTTCACCGACATTCTGGGCACTGTCAAAAGCGTCACCATCCCGGCGACCCAGTTGGAGGAGGCCCTGGAGAACGGCATCTGGTTTGACGGCTCCTCCATAGAGGGCTTCGCCCGTATCTACGAGAGCGACCGTCTGCTCATACCGGACCCGGACACCTACCGGGTGCTTCCCTGGAGCGAGCCCGAGCGGCGGCGCGCCCGCCTCTTCTGCGACGTCTACGACCCGGACGGGAAGCCCTCCCCCTCCGACCCCCGTTCCACCCTCAAGCGGATGCTCTCCCGGGCCGCGGAGAAGGGGTACATCTACAACGTCGGCCCGGAGATAGAGTTCTTCCTCTTTCGGCGCAACAGCGACGCCGGGTTGCGCCCCGTCCCCCATGACGTCGGCGGCTACTTTGACTTCTCCCCCCGGGACGAGGCCCAGCAGGTGCGCAGCGAGATTGTGCTGATGCTCCTGGCCCTGGGCATCCAGGTGGAGATGAGCCACCATGAAGTCGCCACCGGCCAGCATGAGATAGACTTCCACTATGCGGACGCGCTCACCAGCGCCGATAACGCCGTCACCTTCAAGTACACCGTGCGGGCCATCGCCGCCAGCCACGGCATCTACGCCAGTTTCATGCCCAAACCCATTTTCGGCATCAACGGCTCCGGCATGCACACCCACCAGAGCCTCTCCGACCCCTCCGGGCGCAACCTCTTCTACGACCCGGGCGACCCGTACCATCTCTCCGCGCTGGCCTACCAGTTCATCGCCGGGCAGATGGTCCACGCGCGGGCGCTGGCGGCCGTCGTCGCCCCGACGGTGAACAGTTACAAACGCCTGACCCCCGGCTACGAGGCGCCCGTCTACATTTGCTGGGCCCACCTGAACCGCTCCGCACTCATCCGGGTACCGGCGGTGCGCGCGGGGCGGGAGAAGGCGGCACGGATTGAACTGCGCTGTCCCGACCCCAGCGCCAACCCGTACCTGGCCTTCGCGGCCATGCTGGCCGCCGGGCTGGACGGGATAGAGAAAGGGCTGACCCCGCCGCCTCCGGTCAACGAGGACGTCTATCATTTTGACGAGGCGATGCTGCGGGAGCGCTCCATCGGCACCCTCCCCGGCACGCTGGCGGAGGCGCTGGATGAACTGGAGCGGGACGAAGTCATCCGGGAGGCCCTGGGCCCTGCCATCGTGGAGACGATGCTGCGGGCCCGGCGGAAAGAATGGGAGGAATACCGCATCCAGGTCACCCCGTGGGAGTTGGAGCGCTACCTGGAGACATCCTGAAAGAAAAATAAATTGGAAGGGGGCGGCTCTGCCGCCCCCTTCCAATTTATTTCCCCATAAAAACCAGGGGCAAATCCGCCGGAGAGGGAACAATCAGGTGGGCACCGGCCCGTACCAGTTCGTCCTTTTCGCCGAAGCCACAGAGGACGCCGATGGCCCATGCCCCGGCCTGTCGGGCCGCGCGCATATCCACAGGGGTATCGCCCACCATCGCGCAGCGGCTGGGTGGAAGGTCCAACCGCCCGGCCGCGTAGCGAATGGGGGCCGCATGGGGCTTGAGCCGCCAGGTGGACTCCCGGGTGATTACCGCCTCAAAGAGGTCGGAGAGGCCGAAACTCTCCAGGAAGGCCTGAGCATCTTTGCGACCCCGGGTCGTGACAACGGCCAGCCGGTAAGAACGGGCAAGGAGACGAAGGGCGTCTTCTGAACCCGGGACGATACGGAAGCGAAGCGTTGTGCGGTGCCGCTGATGACGCAGCCACTCTGAGAAGCCCAGCAGGGGAGTGTCCAGCCCCACTGTATCCAGGGCCGTCATCAGGGCATTGACCGGTGTCTCCATCCGCATCACGATGCGGCGCGCCCGGTGACGGGCGTCCCGCACGCCCAGCCAACCCAGCCAGCGGGCCAGCGCCTCCACCCCCTCGTCGTCCGAGTCCAGGAGGGTACCGTCCAGGTCAAACAACAGCGCTTCTATCGCCGAGGGGTCCAGTCCCATCCCACAGAAAGCATCCACGAAGGCATCCACGAAGGTATCCACGAAGGACACGAAGAACACGAATTTCGTGCCTTTCGCGCCTTTCGCGCCTTTCGCGCCCTCACTTTTCCCGCCGACGCACGTGCAGCCGGAAGCCCTCCACCCGAACGACCTCCACTTCCTCCCCCTCCTCCACCGGTCCCTCTTCGGCGACCGCCCGCCAGCGCTCCCCGGCCGCCAGCACCCAGCCCTCCGGGTCCAGACGGCTCTTCGCAACTCCCGTCCGCCCGACCAGCCCTTCTCGTCCCGTGACGGAACGGGGTTTCTGGGCCTGCAGGGCTTTGGCGATAACGAAGGCAAAGAAGAGAGCCGTCAGGATTCCCACTACGATGACCAGGGGCAGGGAAATCTGACCATAGGGGGAAAGCGGCGCGTTGAACAGAATCAGGGCGCCCGCGATGAAGGTCGCCGTTCCGGCAACGGTGAGGGCACCGTGGGTCGGGGCCTTGATGTCCAGGATGAAGAGGACTATCGCCGCGCCCATCAGAACCAGTCCAAGCCAGTTGAAGGGGAGGACGCCCAGCGCGTAGGCCGCCAGGGCCAGACAGAGGACACCGATGAAGCCTGCCACCCACCCGCCGGGGGAGGAGAGTTCTATCAGAATGGCCTGCACGCCGATGGTCAGCAAAATGAACGCGATGTTGGGATTAATCAGCACCTGAAGCAAACGCTCTATAGGGGAGAGAGGAACGTCCTCCACAACGGCACCGGCGGTATGAAACGTCACTGGGGTCCCATCTCCCAGGGTCACGGTGCGGCCGTCAAAGCCCCGGAGCAACTCGTCCATATCGGCGGCGATCAGGTCAATGACCCCCATTTCCAGCGCCTCCTCGGGCCCGGCGGTGGCGCTTTCCCGGATGGCCCGCTGGGCCCAATCCACCGCCGCCTGGCCGCGCCGCTGGGCGAAGAGGGCCGCATGCTCCACCATCACATTGACGACCTTCTCCATCATCTCCGGGCTGACGGTCTCCTCGGCGCCGGGGGCGGTGACCGGATGGGCCGCGCCGATGGTCGTCCGCGGGGCCATTGCGGCGCCGTGGGCGGCCAGGAGGATGAGCGTTCCGGCGGAGGCGGCCATCCCCCCGCGCGGCCATACGTGGACAATGACCGGCACCCGGGCATTTTCCAGTTGCTCCATAATCTTCGTCGTGGAATTCAGGTCGCCGCCGGGAGTATTCAGCCGAATCACCACGGCTTCGGCTTCGTTCTGCTCCGCCAGCCGGATGCCCCGGGCGATGTAGTCATGGATGGTCGCCGTGATGGCGCCGTCCACCGTGAGCACGTAGACCGTTCGCCCGCCCTGGGCCGCGATGGGGCCGGCGAAGGACAATATCCATCCCAGTACCAGCATCCATCGGATCAACCCTCTCATTTTCTCAACTCCTTTGCCCCATCTGAAACGTTCGCGACCCGGCGGGATGGCTTATAACTGCAGCGCCTGAGCGAATCGCCCCCGGAAGGAGGGATGGACCGTCAACTCCACGTAGCGAACCCGACGGGCAAGGCGGGCCGCCCGCTCCCGTTCGGCGCGGGAAAGGAGCGCCATCCGCGCCCCGGTTCCCGCCACGTTGCCCACCTGCTCAAACCGGTTCAGAGGCAGGCGCGGAAGCAACCCAATGGCCACCGCGTGCCCGATGTCAATGTACGTCCCGAAGGCACCGGCGACCAGCACCCGCGCCAGGTCGGACTCCTGGATGCCGGCCTCTCCCAGCAGAATTTGCCACCCGGCCGCGATGGCCGCCTTTGCCAGTTGAATCTCCCCCACGTCCTTCCGGTTGATGGTAATCGCGCGCCCCAGACCAGAAGACTCCGCCGGGACCAGGACAAACTCTGTGCCGTTGTCTGTGGAGATCACTGGTGAAGAACTCTGCTCTTCCCCATCGGCCCAGCCGCCGCGCCCGTTCAGAAAGCCCGCCTGCCGCAGTTCGGCGACCGCGTCCAGAACGCCGGAACCGCAGATGCCTACCGGAGGGGCCCCTTCTATCGTCTCGCAGTACACTCGCCCCTCAATGATGCGCACCCGCTCCACGGCTCCAGGAGCCGCGCGCATCCCGAAGCGAATGTGCGCGCCCTCAAAGGCCGGGCCGGACGCAGCGGAACAGGAGAACAGATTCCCTCCGACGGAGAGACCGATCTCTGTATTTGTACCGATGTCCAGCAGGAGCGTCGGGCAGTCCGCCTCATCCATCCGGGTCGCCAGCAGGGCCGCCACGTGGTCTGCGCCGACAAAACCGGCGACGTTGGGCAGAAGGTGAACCATCGCCCCCGGAGCCAGGGGCATCCCGACGTCCCGGGCCCGAACGTCCAGAGGGGCGCTCTCCACCGGGACGTACGGGGCCAGCCCCAGGGGACGGGTGGGAAGGCCCAGGAACAGGTGGTGCATCGCGGTATTGCCGACGACCACCGCCTCCACAACGTGCTCCGGCCGGACACCCGCCTGGGCGCAGAGGTCCCGCACCAGTTGGGAGATTCCGTCCACCGCCGCCCGCCGGAGACGCTCCGCCCCCTCCATCTCCTGCAGCGCGTACGTGATGCGGGCCATCACGTCTTCCCCGTAGGCCAGTTGGGGATTCATCGCCCCGGCGCTGGCCAGAGTCTCCCCCGTCTCCAGATTCAGGAGGTACCCGGCCAGTTTGGTCGTCCCCAGGTCCACCGCCACACCGATCAGCGGAGTGCCGGGGGGCAGAAGAGCCACCACCTCGTCCCCCCGCAGAACCGCCCGGGTAGCCCATTCCCATTCTCGCAGGGCAGGGGGAGAGCGACGCAGAACCTCCAGGTCCAAGCGGACCGGACGGCCCAGGCCGTCCCGGATGCGCTCCGCGTCGCTGCGCGGGTCGGCGAGCGTGGGAGGGGGAAGTTGCAGGTCGGCGGGGACGACCACGGGGTCTATCCGCACGGGCGTCTGGCGGCCTTCCACCTGGGTGCGCTGGCTGGCCGTCAGGGACTCCGGCGGGACAAAGACCTGCAGAGAGCACCGGATGATGGCCCGGCAGGCCAGCCGAACCCCGCGGGCGATCTCCTCCTCGCCCAGTCGCTCCCGCTCTGTATCCGAGATCGGGGACAGCGCATCCCGATGGTCGGGGGGGATCACCACCCGGCAGGTCCCGCAGACTCCCAGGCCCCCGCAGACTCCGCTGAGGCCCACCCCCAGCCGCCGGGCCGCTTCCAGTACCGAAATACCCGCAGGGACCTGCCCTCTTCTACCCAGGGGCTGGAACGAGATCGCAACTGTAGAGGAAGTTAATTCTGGCACTGATCCGATGACCTCAGTGGAATCCACCCATGCCGCAGGGCGTAGACGGTGGCCTGGGTTCGGTCGGCAACGCCCAGTTTGTTGAGGATCGCCGTGACGTGATTCTTCACCGTCTGATGGCTGATGCCCAGGCGGTAAGCGATTTCTTTATTGCTCATCCCGGCCACCATCAGGCGCAACACCTCCATTTCCCGGCTGGAGAGAGAAGCCATGTACCGCTCATCCGCGAGCATCTCGCCGCCAAACTGCCGGTAGCGATCCCGCAGCCACTGCCCCAGTTCCCGTTCGGTGGTCAGCACCATCTGGCGCAACACATACCGACCCGCATGAACATGGCGGATCGTCCTCACCAGTTCCTGGGGACTGACGTCTTTGGAATGATACGCCGATGCCCCCGCTCGCACAGCGTGGTAAACCTGTTCTTCGTCGTCGTAGGCGGTGAGAATCACCACGCCGACTTCCGGATGGACATCCTTGATCCGACGAGTGGCCTCCAGGCCGTTCACGCGCGGCAGGTTGACATCCATCACGACCACGTTGGGCAAAAGGCGACTCACCTGCTCTACCGCTTCCTCGCCATCCGAGGCCTCGCCGATGACCTCCAGGTCTCCTTCCGCCGCGATCACCCTTCGCAGCCCTTCCCGAAAGAAGGGATGGTCATCCACGATGAACACCCGGATTTTATCCACGGCTCCCTCCTTCCCTCATATCCAGCGGGAAGTTCCGCCTTCTCCGGTGCCTGATATAGGGAACGCCCCGCCTGAAAGCACCTTCAGGATTAGTATACCACAAAACCGACAAGTCGTACAGGATTTATCCTGTCCAATGCAGGTTAAATCCTGCACTATGCCAGCGAAGCGCTCGTTTTGGCCTCTTCCGTAACCTGTGGTAAAATGAAGCCGCAGGAGGAAACGAAAGATGTCCAGAACAGAGAACGACGTTCTCACCTACGACGCGAGTTCCGTCCAGGTTCTGGAAGGGCTGGAGGCCGTCCGCCGCCGACCGGG
The DNA here is from genome assembly GCA_037445395.1 of Thermoflexales bacterium. Classification (GTDB taxonomy): domain Bacteria; phylum Chloroflexota; class Anaerolineae; order B4-G1; family DUEL01; genus SpSt-77. The sequence goes on along the minus strand of JBBIKR010000049.1, from coordinate 2,023 downwards.
GATGTACGTCGGCGGGACGGATATGCGCGGCCTGCACCATCTGGTCTACGAGGTGGTGGACAACTCCATAGACGAGGCCCTCGCCGGTGCCTGCGACGAGATTGAGGTCATCATCCACAAAGACCGTAGCGTCACCGTCCGGGATAACGGGCGGGGTATCCCCACCGCGCCCCATCCCGAAAAGAAAATCTCCACCCTGCAACTGGTCATGACCACCCTGCACGCCGGGGCCAAGTTCGGTGGGGGCGGCTACAAAGTCTCCGGCGGGCTCCACGGCGTCGGCGTCTCCGCCGTCAACGCCCTCTCCGAGTGGCTGGAGGTGGTGGTGGATAACCCGCGAGACGGCCTGCGCTACCGCCAGCGGTACGAGCGCGGCGTCCCCGTCACCCCGGTGGAGACTCTGGGCAAGACCGACCGGCGGGGCACCACTGTCACCTTCCGCTTTGACCCCACCATCTTCAAGGACGTGGACTACCAGTTTGACGTCCTGGCCCAGCGGATGCGGGAGATGGCCTTCGTCACCCGCGGCGTCACCATCCGGCTGATAGACGAACGGCCCGACGACTTCCCCCGCCGGATGACCTTCTACTTTGAGGGCGGCGTCCTTTCGTTCGTCCGCTATCTCAACCGGAACCGCACCCCTCTCCACCCCCCCGTGTACGTAGAAAAAGAGGTGGACGGGATTGGAGTGGAGGTCGCCATCCAGTACACCGACTCGTACACCGAATCGGTCTACCCCTTTGCCAACACCATCCACACGGTGGATGGGGGAACCCACCTGACGGGCCTGCGGGCCGCCCTCACCCGCACCATTAACGACTACGCCCGCAAGGCAGGCCTGCTGAAGGAGAAGGACCCCAACTTCTCCGGCGACGACGTCCGGGAGGGGCTGACCGCCGTCGTCAGCGTCAAACATCCCGACCCCCAGTTTGAATCCCAGACGAAGGTCAAATTGATGAACGCCGAGGTGAAGGCCATCGTGGAGTCGGTGGTAGCTGAGGCGTTCACGGAGTTCCTGGAAAGGGATCCCGCCTCGGCGCGGCGCATCGTGGAGAAGTGCCTGACCTCCTCCCGCGCCCGTGCCGCCGCTCGCCAGGCGCGCGACCTGGTCATCCGCAAATCCGTCCTGGAGAGCAGCACCCTGCCGGGGAAACTGGCCGACTGCTCCGAGCGGGACCCGAAGAGGACGGAGTTGTTCATCGTGGAGGGGGACAGCGCCGGTGGGAGCGCCAAGCAGGGTCGCGACCGGCACTTTCAGGCCATCCTCCCCCTGCGGGGTAAAATCCTCAACACCGAACGGGCCAGCATCAACAAGGTCCTCTCCAGCAAAGAAATCCAGGCCCTCATCTCCGCGCTGGGCACCGGCATCGGCGACCAGTTCAATCTGGAGGGCCTGCGGTATAATAAGATTATTCTAATGACGGATGCCGATGTGGACGGCGCTCACATCCGCACCCTGCTCCTGACCTTCTTCTACCGGTACATGCAACCCCTGATAGAAGACGGGCATCTCTTCATCGCCCAGCCGCCCCTCTATCGGATTGCCACATCCAAACAGGTCTTCTACGCGTACTCCGAAGAGGAAAAGGAACGGATTCTGAAGCAACTGGACGGGGACAAGGTGACCATCCAGCGGTACAAGGGGCTGGGGGAAATGAACCCAGAGCAGTTGTGGGAGACGACGATGGACCCAGCCCAGCGGATTCTCCTGCAGGTGACCGTAGAGGATGCGGCGGAGGCCGACCGGATTTTCACGATGCTGATGGGAGACGCCGTACTCCCCCGCCGCCGCTTCATCCAGACCCACGCCAGAGAAGTGCAGAATCTGGACGTGTGATCTGGCTACCTGACAGTCCTTTGGTCGGTAGACCCATTTTTGGCCCACTCAACCCCCTTGCCCCCTTCTCCCCTTGAACGGGGAGAAAGAGAGGGGGTGTGGGCGGCGGCCAAACCCCCCCCCCCCCCCCCCCCCAGAAATTACCCCCCCCCCACCCGGGCACCCCGATCGGGAAAGGGGAGGGTT
>JBBIKR010000048.1:0-24451 GCA_037445395.1 Thermoflexales bacterium | reverse complement strand
CACGATGTTCCCGTCCCGCACCACCAGGATCAGGTCGGCGTTGCGGATGGTGTAGATCACGTTGGAAATCACAAAACTCGTCCGTCCCCGCATCAACTCGTCCATCGCTTCCTGAATGAGCAATTCGGTGTGCGTATCCACCGAACTGGTCGCCTCGTCCAGAATGAGCATCGGCGGATTCGCCAGGAACGCCCGCGCGATGGTCAGCAACTGCTTCTGCCCCTGGGAGATGTTAGTCATTTCCTCGTTGATGACGGTGTTGTACCCCTCCGGGAGCGTGCGGATGTAGCGGTCAATGCGGGCCGCGCGGGCCGCCGCCACCACTTCCTCCTCCGTCGCGCCCTCCCGGCCGTAGCGGATGTTCTCCAGAATCGTCCCGTTGAAGAGCCAGGTGTCCTGCAGGACCATCCCGAAGAGCCGCCGCAGGTCGGAGCGGGCGAACTGGCGGACGTCGTAGCCGTCTATCCGAATAGCCCCGTCGTCCACGTCGTAGAAGCGCATCAGGAGTTTGACCAGCGTCGTCTTGCCCGCGCCTGTGGGCCCCACGATGGCGACCTTCTGGCCGAGCCGGATGCGGGCGGAGAAGTTCCGGATGACCGGTGTGTCGGGAACGTAGCGGAAGTGGACGTTCTGGAACTCTACCTGTCCGTCCACCTGCTCCGGCCGGACCGGCTGCTCCGGGTCAGGTATCTCCTCTTCGGCCTCCAGGAACTCAAAGACCCGCTCCGCCGCCGCCACCGTCTGCTGCAGGACGTTGGAGATGTTGGCCAGTTGGGTGATGGGCTCCGTGAAGCCCCGAATGTACTGGGTGAAGGCCTGGATGTCGCCCAGCGCGATCCGTCCCCGAACCGCCAGGTAGCCGCCCGTGATGACCACCCCCACGTATCCCAGGTTGCTGACGAAGCGCATCATCGGCATCAGGATGCCGGAGATAAACTGGGCCTTCCAGGCGACGCGGTAAAGGTCCTCGTTGTACTGGTCAAACTGCCGCAAACTCTTCTCCTCACCGCTGAAGGCCTTCACCACGATGTGCGCGCCGAAGGTCTCCTCCACGTGGCCGTTCACCTTGCCCAGGTAGGCCTGCTGCTGGGCGAAGAACCGCTGGGAGTTGCGGATGATGAACGTCACCAGCCCGGAAGAGAGGGGAATGACCAGGAGCGCCACCAGCGTCATCTGCCAGGAGATGGAGAACATCATCACCAGCATCCCGACGACGGTGACGGTGGACGTCACAATCTGCGTCAGACTCTGGTTCAGGGTCTGGTTGACGGTGTCCACGTCGTTGGTCAGGCGGGAGAGGATTTCCCCGTGCTGGGTCCCGTCAAAGTACCGGAAGGGCATGCGGTGGATTTTCTCAAAGACGTCGCGGCGCATCTGGTAAGTGACCCGGACGGCGACATTCGTCATCAGCCAGCCCTGGGCGTAACCGAAGGCGGCGGAGAGGGCGTAGAGCCCCAGGACGTTCAGCAGAATCCGGCCGATCCCGGCGAAGTCAATCGTCCCCGTGCCGGTGAGTTGCGCGATGAGCCCCTCAAAGAGTCTGGTTGTGGCCTGGCCCAGGATTTTGGGCCCGAAGATGGAGAAGACGGTGGAACCGGCAGCCAGCAGGAGGACGAGGAGGATGGTCAGCCGGTGAGGGCCCAGGTAGGCGATCAGTTTCCGCATCGTGCCGGCGAAGTCGCGCGGCTTCTCCACCGGCCCCATCATCACAGGGCCATGGCCGCCCCGGCCCATAGGGCGGACGATGCGCTCCGGTCGGAGTCCTCCCTGTGGCGCGGGGCGGTTGTTCCCAAAACTGCGAGGGGATGTGACAGGCGCGGTCATGCGGGCGCCTCCTCTACTTCCAGCACCACTTTCAACTGCGAGAGCGCGATCTCCCGGTAGATGTCGCAGGTTACCATCAGTTCCTCGTGGGTCCCCTGGCCGACAATGCGGCCCTCGTCCAGCACCAGAATCCAGTCGGCGTCCTTGATGGTCGCCACCCGCTGGGAGACGATGATGACGGTGCTGTCACCGACGTACTCCCGCAGGGCCCGCCGCAGCCGGGCATCGGTCCGGTAGTCCAGCGAGGAGAAGCAGTCGTCAAAGATGTAGATGGACGGCCGCTTGACCAGCGCGCGGGCGATGGTGAGCCGCTGTCGCTGTCCGCCGGAGAAGTTGGCCCCGTGCTGGGCCACCTCCGCCTCCAGCGGCGAACGCCCGTCCCCGCCGGTCCGGGAGAGGATGATGTCCTCGGCCTGGGCGACCGCCAGCGCCTCCAGCAACCGCTCCTCGGGGGCGTCCTCGTCGGCGAAGCGCAGATTGCTGGCGATGGTGCCGCTGAAAAGGTTGCTCTGCTGCGGGACGTAGCCGATGCGGTCCCGCAGGTCCTTCAGCCGCACCTGACGGACGTCCACTCCGCCGATGCGAATCTCCCCATCGGTCACATCGTAAAAGCGCGGGATGAGGTTGATGAGGGTGGACTTGCCGGAGCCGGTGGTGCCGATCACTCCCACCGTCTCACCAGCGCGAATCGTGAAGGTGATGTCCTGAAGCACGTACTCCTCTGCCCCCGGATAGCGGAAGCAGACGTCGCGGAACTCAACGGTGGGAACGAAGGGTTCCGGGAAGGGGACAGGCTCCTCGGGGTCCCGGATGCTGACCTCCGTCTCCAGCACTTCGGCGACCCGGTTGGCGGCGACGTCCACCCGGGGGAGCATGATGAAGAGCATGGAGAGCATCGTGAAGGAGAAGAAGACCTGCATCGCGTACTGCATGAAGGCGATCATATCGCCGATGCGCATGGTTGCCTGGGCCACCTGGTGGGCGCCGACCCAGAGGATCAGCACGGTTAACCCGTTCATCAGGAGCATTGTGGCCGGCATCATCACGACGGCGGCCCGGTTGACGAAGAGGAACGTGCGGGTGAGGTCCTGGTTGGCCCCGTCAAACCGCCGTTTCTCGTAGTCCTGACGGTTGAAGGCGCGCACGACCATCATACCGGTCAGGTTTTCCCGGGCGACCTGGTTCAGCCGGTCTATCAGGGACTGGATGAGTTTGAACTTCGGCACGGTGATGCGGAAGACGACCATAATCAGCCCGATCAGGGCCAGGACGCCCAGCCCGATGATCCACATCATGGACGGACTCCTGGCGGCGGCGCGGATGATGGCGCCGATGCCCATCAGCGGGGCGAAGAAGACCATGCGCAGAAGGAACATCATCACCATCTGAATCTGGGTGATGTCGTTGGTGGAGCGGGTGATGAGGGACGCGGTGGAGAAGCGGTCCAGTTCGGCGCCGGAGAAGGCCATCACTTTTTCAAAGAAGAGACGGCGCAGGTCCCGGGCCAATCCGGCGGCGACGCGCGCGGCCAGGAAACCGACAATGACGGTGGCGGCGGCGGCGACCAGGGCGACGAGGAGCATCTGCCCGCCGACGCGCAGGATGTAGGCGTTCTGAATCCGGAGAACGTCCATGCCCAGAGCCTCGTACTCGGCCCGGACGGCGCGGGCGGCGGCCTGGAGCAGGGCCTTCTCCCCGCCCATGGCCTCAAACCGCTGGTCCACCGCTTCGCCGATGCGGGCTCGCCCCTCGGCGGGCATCCGGGCCAGCAGGGCGAAGAGGTCGGTCCCCGGCGGGAGTTGGGAGAGGTCAAAGCCGGCCATCCCCGGCATCAGCGCCTGGGCCTGTTCGGGGTGGGCCCGGACCTGTTCTATGCCGGAGGCGATGACGAGCGCGCGGGCCAGGGGGACCTGGATGCGCTCCAGCGCCGCCGGGTCGGTGGTCCGCAGGACGTAGATGGACCCCTGGGTCAGCGCGGGGTACTTCTGCACCAGCGCCCCGTAGTCCGGCGAAGAGGCGTCCACCCGAACGTACAGGTTCGGGATCTCGGCCTTTTCCTCGTCGGTCAGGAAAAGGAGCAGGTGGTCCAGGGTGGTCGGGCGCATCGCCCGGGGTACCGCCTCCTCCACCCCTCCCTGCTGGATACCCACGTTGATGATGCGGGACATGTAGTCCGGCAGGGAGAGGTCGGCGTTGGCCTGGATGAAGAGCAGGATGATGATGGAGAGGACGAACAGCGTGTAGGGTTTCAGGTATTTCAACAATCGGCGCATGTTTCCTCCGGGGAGCGGGTCGCAGGAAGCAGGGTTATTCCTGGGCTGTCTCCCCGCTCAGTTCCCTCAGGAGTTTCCCCAGGATGTCGTGAAGGAAGTTCTGTTCTTCGGGGGAGAGGCAGCGGAGGAGTCGCTCCATCACCCGGATTCGGTCAGCCCGGACGCGCTCCAGCAGCCGCGCGCCCTCATCGGTCAGTGCGACCAGGACGGAGCGGCGGTCCTGGGGGTCCTGTCGGCGCTCTACCAGCCCCCGTTCCAGGAGTCGGTCCACGATACCGGTCATGGACGCGGCGCTCTGGTGGGTGACGGCGGCCAGGTCACTCATCCGGGAGGCCCTTCCCTCGGCGTGCTCCAGCGAGCACAGGGCCATGAACTGGGGAAAGGTCAGGCCGTGGGCGGCCAGATCGCGCGCGAAGTGCATCCGCAGCGCCCCCATCAGTTGGAACAGACGCATTCCCAGGGCTTCCCGTTCGTTCTCCATGTGCTCCCTTTTGTCCCTTATATGCTCCGTGCCTCTTTGCCCCGCAGGGGATAAAAAGATATTTTTCGTTGCGGCGGCTTCGCCCCCGCAACGAAAAATATCCAGTTTTTTTACCCTTCTTCACTCGCCAGAGGCGGCTTCCAAATTTTCTGTTCTTCCCCTTTTCCTCCGTTTTGGAGAGAAGAACGAAAAAACCGGGGGTGATACCGCCACCCCCGCCGAATAGCGCTTGCTTTGCAATCCAAATATTTTACGGCGTGAATTTTACTACTGGAGGGCGATTTTGTCAAGGCTGGGGCAAATCGCTTTTGGGGAACACCGCGCGTATAGTTCTGGAAAGAAAAGAGATGTTGTGGGGGCGGCTTCGCCGCCTCCACAACATCTCTCCTCCCCGAATGGGAGAAAGGGGCAAAAGAGCGAGGATGGGGCAGGTGGCTTCGCCACCTGTCCCCCCACTTTTTCAGTTTTGCGTAAGTCCTTCAACGCTCCGGTTGCTCGGCGGATGGGGACTGCACGGTGATCTCTACCGTTACATACCCATCGTTGTCTGTGACCACATCGTCGTTGATCCGGAGATACAACAGGCCTGTAGCGTCCGACCGGACGGTTGCCCTCCGCCCCACGTAGAAAGGTGGACCGTTTTCGCCGATCCGCCCGATCAGGCAGCCGCCGATCCCGTTGGGCACCGGGTAGTACGAGGGAGCCGGGTACTGGGAGGGTGATGCTCCCTCCGGGCCATGGTACCCGACCTCTGGCGAGTAGAGCCAGCGCCCCCGGGCCACGATGGTCACAACATCCCCGGGGTGCAGAGCGATCCCCATACTCTGCCAGCCCCGATAGGCATAGACCCGCCTTTCTACCAGGTCGGCCTTCTGGACGGGGATGCCATCGGCACGCAGGACGACGGTCGCGAATACGACCATCGCCACGATAGAGAGGACGATCAACATCAGCAGGCGGATAAAGACCTGTAGTTTCACCATGCCAGCCCCCGGCGAATCAACACATACCGATCTACCCCCTTCTCCTTATTTTTCCTCTCCGACCTCACCCCGCAGGTCCACGATGGGGGTAGACTCCCCGGTGATAATCCACTTGCTGTTGGCCTTCAGTTCCTGAGCGGTCAGGTAGCGCAGGTACTCGGCGGCGATGTCCGGGTACTGGGCCAGTTCGGCCATCAGCATCTGGATGGATTTACGCTGGGCCTCGGCGACCTGGGTGATCTGATATGCCTCCGCGTCGGCCCTTCTCTGGGCGGCATAGTAGTCCGCGTCGGCCTTGATGCGAATCTGCTCCGCCTCCGCCTGGGCCTGCTCCTGCCGCTGGACCGCGACCATCCGATCCTTGATGGCCTGGACCACCTCATCCGGCGGTGACGCGCTCTGAATCTGCACGGTGACAAAGCGCACGCCGTACTGGTCCTCCTTGACCTTCAGCGCCTCCATGATTTCCTGGTTCATGCGGGCGCGGTCGTGCATCACTTCGGTCATGTTTTTGGTGTTGATGACGTCCCTCAGTTTCCCCTGCACGAACTCAAACAGGATGCGCTCCGGGTCATCCACCTCCAGGGCGAACCGTGTGGGGTCGGTGACCACATACGTATACTGCAGAGAGACGACCATGGTCACATCGTCGGACGTCATAGCCGCAATCTGGTCCACGTACCCCAGGCGTTCGTTGACCCTGACCAGGATGACCGTATCCCAGAGGGGGATTTTGAAGTGCCAGCCGGGCTGGTCCACCCCCAGGAACTGCCCGCCGCGCAGGTGAACGCCTCGTTCATACGGGTGAACCTTATAGATGGCCGCCCGTGCCAGGACCAGAATCACCGTTAACAGGATGAGCGCGGTGATGATCACCACCGACGCCCTGTACAGGGTCTCCAGTACGTTTCGGGAATGTTGCGTCGGGCCCGCTGACGGAGAATTCGGGGCTGTCATTTTCCAAAACCTCCTTTTGGTGTCCGTAGTCTATCGCACTTCGTTCAACTCCATTCTATCACCTTGCAGGCCGCTTGTCTACTGTAAAGATTGACAGGTATGGGAAGAAAAAAGCCCGACGGCGAACCGTCGGGCCCATTCTGCCGGCCCCCTCGGGGGCTGAAGCACCCAATGGGGGAAAAGTTGGGGGGCGGGGGGGGGGGGGGGGCGGCCCCCCCCCCCCCGCGGGGGGGGGCGCAGGGGGGGGGCGGGGGGGGGGGCGCGGCCGCGGGGGGCGGGGGGCCCAGCCGGGGCATCACGCCGCGCCGGCCCCCTCGGGGTCTGATCCGCTCAATGGGTAGAAAAAACCAGTGGGGGGCCGGGGCCCGTTGGGGCCGCCGCCCCCCAACCCTTTCTCTTCCCCAAAGCTACTGCGTCGGTACCTTTGACGTCCAGTCTTCGCTGTATTGAACCGTTGCCATCTGGCCCTGGAGCCACTCCTGGAAGGCCCGCTGCTCCTCGTAGGAGCGCAGCCAGGATTCCAGTTCCCGCACCTCGCGACCCATGACATGAACGATATACCAGCGGCCATCCGTTCCCGCCAGAGGGGCGGTGTACTGCTGTGCCGGGGTCTCCCAAACGGTGCTGGCGGCTTCTTCGCCGAACTGCTCCGCCAGGAACCCCCGCGTGACCCACTCCGGCTCGCTGGCATATGCCTGGCTCTCTTTGTTCGCTTTCTCTTTGATCTCCGCCGCGATATCCTCCCACTTCTCCCCTTTGCCCAGCCGCTCCGCCACCTTTCCGGCTTCCTCCTGGGTGGAGAACGAGAAGTAGCGAATCTGGACCTGTTCCATCATCTGGGGGAGTTCCGCCGCCATGGCCTGCTGAAGTTTATCGTATAGCAGGCTGGCCTCCACCATCGCGCGGAATTTGGCCTCGCTGAGGCCGCTGGGTTTCAGATAAGTCTTCACATATTCCTGATAGCGGCGGTCAAACTCTTCCTTCGGTACCGGCGTCGGCTCCGGGGTCGCCGTAACCGTCAGAGTCGTTTCCACCGTTACCGGAGCGGTAGGGACGACCGTGGGGGTCAGGAGGGCCGCCATGGCCGCGTCCCGGTCGTAGCCAAACTGCTCCTCAATGGCCCGGTCTATCTCTTCCTGGGAGACGACAATCCCGCGCCGGGCCGCCTCCTGCCGGAGGACCTCCTCCTGGACCATCCGGTCCAGGACCTCCTTCCCCAGCATGGTCGCGTAGGTTTCGGAGAGCATAGAATCTATCTGGCGAATCTGGCCGTTCAGGTACTCCAGCATGGAGGAGGAGTTGGGGTCGGTGGGGTCCAGTTCCATCCGCAGAGCAGTGTAGTAGTTCCGCTGATCCTGAAGGACGATGCGATAGTGCCGGACCCGAGCCTGGAAGTCGGCGGTGGTGATAGGGACGCCGTTGACCGTGGCGACCGGCGCCCGGCCCTTAAAGACGTTCTCCGCCAGGTAGCCGTAGAGCAGGATGCCAATGACCAGAACACCGACAGCGACCGTCCCGGCGATAATCCAGCGGGTCAGGCGCGCTTCCCGTTCCGCCCGGGTGCGCTGTTTTTTGGTCATTGGGCGCGGTGCTGCGACCTCTTTCCGTTTTCTGGACATCATTGACCCTCACGTTGAGTTCAGGAAACTCCGTCCGGGCACCCCGCGTTGAGAGAGAAAATAGAGTTTTTACGGCGATAGAGCCGCCGCAAAAACTCTATCCGGGATGGACGAAAAGTAAGGGATCAGGCCGGGTGGGTGTAATCCACGACGAACGGCAGGAGGGCCAGGTGGCGGGCCCGCTTGATGGCCCGGGCCAGTTGCCGCTGATGGCGGGCGCAGAGGCCCGTCTGTCGCCGGGGCCGAATCTTACCCCGTTCGCTCAGGAAACGGCTCAGCGTATCGGCGTCCTTATAGTCAACCTTCTCCACCTTTTCGGCGCAAAACACACACCGGCGCACCGGCCGCCGCCACTGGGCCTGCTGGACTCGGGCCTCCCCTCGCGCGGCCGCTACGGTCCGACCCGTCTGCCGTCCTCCTGATGATGACCGTCTCTCTTCTGCCAATCCTCACCTCCGATGAAAGAGGGGAGTTTTGCGGAAGCGGTCTTCAACCGCTGCCGCAAAACTCCGCATCTTAAAACGGGAACTCCTCGCCAATGCTCTCTTCGCCTGCAGGTACCTCTTCCTCGGATACCTCCGGCTGTTCCAGTTCCAGATTCTGTGGGCGGCCACCGAGGATGATCATCTCCTGGGCAACCAGTTCGGTACGGAAGTGTTTCTTGCCCTCCGCATCTTCCCATCCCCGGGTCTGCAGGCGACCCTCAATGTACACCTGTTGCCCCTTGCGCAGACGCTGCTTGCAGATTTCGGCCAGATTTCCCCAGGCAACCACGTTGAACCACTCCGTCTCCTCACGCCGTTCACCGTTGGAATTGGTCCAGCCACGCGTGGTCGCGACGCTGAAGGAGGTCACCGGCCGCCCGGCCGGCGTATACCGCATCTCGGGATCCCGACCCAGGTAACCGATGATCATCACCTTGTTCAGCCCTCTCATCGCTTCCGCACTCCTTGTTAATCTTCCTCTGTGCGAACAATCAGGTACCGGAGAATCGGTTCTTTGAGTTTGAGCGCCCGATCCATCTCAGCCACGCCTCTGGCGTCCAGGCTGAACTCCATAAACACATACTGGCCTTCCCGGACTTTGCGAATGGGATAGGCCAGTCGTCGGAGTCCCCCGGGCTCCACCTTGTGGACGGTGCCGCCTCTGGATTCCACGAGGCCTTTGACCTCGTCTATCACTGCGGCCAGCCCCTCCGGGTCCACCTGGGGGTGCACAATATAGGTCAGTTCATATTGTCGCATGGACGGTTGAAACCTCCTTTCCACGGGATTGCCTCCGGTCCGCGCCGGAGGCGGAAAGCCCGTCCGGGCATGTAAACGGGCACAATCATAACACAGAGCACCGATTTTGGCAAATCAAAACTTCATTCTGGCCACCCGACACTTTGCTTGAACACCGCAGAAGTCCCTCCCGGCGTGTCATTGCGAGCCCCCGAAGGGGGGCGAAGCAATCTCCGCGAGCCATTTTGGAGATTGCTTCGGGCGCTCCGCGCCCTCGCAATGACGTTGCCGGTCAGAAACTGTCAGGTGGCTAGAACTTCATTCAGCCTTCACCGCCGATGACCCGGCGAGGGCGGCCAGCCGCCTCCGGCGGGCCGACCAGACCCATCTCCTCCAGCCGCTCTATCAGTCGGGCCGCCGTTGGGTAGGCGATGCGCAACCGGCGCTGCAGGTAAGACGCGGAGATGGTCTCGCGGGTCTGCAGAAGGGCAATGGCCTGCTGGAGCAGGTCGTTCTCCTCCTGCAAGGTGGTCGTGGGAGAAACACCCGCCGATGGCATCATGGACTCCCATGGTGCCTCGCCTCCCCATCCCGGTATCTGTTGCCGCCAGAATTCCACCACCCGCTGAATCTCCGCCTCGCTCACATAGCATCCCTGCAGCCGCACGGGATGGCCGGCGTCCGCAGCCAGGTAGAGCATGTCCCCCTTGCCCAGAAGCGTCTCCGCGCCGGGCATGTCCAGGATGACCCGCGAGTCCACCTGGCTGGCGGTGGCGAAGGAGATGCGGGCCGGGAAGTTGGCCTTGATGAGGCCAGTCACCACATCCACGCTGGGCCGCTGGGTCGCGACCACCAGATGGATGCCGGTTGCGCGGGCCATCTGGGCGATACGGCAGATGGTCCGCTCCGTCTCCTCCGGGGCCAGCATCATCAGGTCCGCCAGTTCGTCTATCAGGACGACGATGCGGGGAATCCGCAGAGATGGGTCGCTCCGCCCCACTTTTTCGTTGTAGTCGTCTATATGGCGGGCCCCGGCCGCGGCGAAGCGGCGGTATCGGTCGTCCATCTCATGGGCCACCCAGCGCAATACCCGACCGATGCGGTCCAGTTCCACTTCGGTGTGCCCCAGAAGATGGGGGAGGCCGTTGAAATGGACCAGTTCCACCATCTTGGGATCAATCATCACAAACCGCAACTGGTCGGGCCGATTGGTCATCGCCAGGCAGGTCGCCAGGGCTTTAATGCAGACGGATTTACCGGAGCCGGTGGTGCCCGCAATGAGGAGGTGGGGCATGGTGCTCAGGTCCGCTACAACCGGGGTCCCGGCGACGTCCTCCCCCAGCGCGATTGTCAGGGGGGAATCCATGGCGGCGAAAGCGTCGCTCTCCATCACCGAGCGGAGAGAGACCCGGCTGACCCGGTCGTTGGGCACCTCAATGCCCACAACAGACCGGCCGGGCACAGGGGCTTCCACCCGCAGGGATGGCGCCGCCAGGGCCAGTGCCAGGTCATCGGCCAGGGCGGCAATCTGGCTGACCCGGACTTTGTGGGGGCGTCGCTGGCCGTCGGGGCCGGGCCGTTCGGTGAAGCCCGGAGCGACGCCGAACTGGGTGACCGCCGGGCCGCGCCGAACCTCCACGACCTGGACCGGAAGCCCGAACTGGGCCAGGGTCTCCACGATGATCCGGCTTTTGCGGCGCACCTCCTCATCGGAGAGGCCGACTTCCTCCCCCTCATCCAGCAGGTCCAGCGGTGGGAGGATGGGCCCGGCAGGATAGGCTGGGGCGGATGGGGGAACGGTCACCGCACGGGCTGGCGCGGCCGGCGCAGGCGCTGGCTCCGGGGCAGATGGAGCGGGACGTTCGGCGCGAGAGGGGGCCGGAGCCGATGGGGCCGGGGGAGCAGGAGGGGGAGATGGCCGGGCGGCGGGTTGGGCGGGCCGGGCCGCGCGGGGGCGGGCCGGAGTGGGAATCGCGCGGCGCCGCCCCAGCCGTTCCCGGATGTCGGCCAGGGTCCAATCCATGGCCAGCCCCAACCCCAGCAGGGTGAAGACCGCCAGCAGGATACCGGCCACCAGGGGGCCCAGGTAGAGGGAAAGAATGTGCGCCAGGGCCCACCCGATAACCCCTCCGCCCCATCCGCTCTGGAGGAGAGCCCAGGGGTCGCGGCGGCCCAGCAGCAGGTGGGTGAGCGCCAGCAGACCGAAGAAGAGCAGTTCCAGCCCGACCACCGGTCGCCATCGCCAGGCGATGGGGCGGTCCAGATGGTGCTGGAGAATGAGGACTCCGCCCCAACCGATGGCAAACGCGACCGGCACCGCCCCCCAGCCAAAAATGAACTGAAGGGCGCGGAGCCAGGCATCCGTCCAGCGCCCGGAGGTAACCCGCAGGAGGGTCAGGAAGGTCAGGATAGATAGCAGGATCAGGCCCACGGCCAGGGTCTGCTGGACGATGGGGCTGGTCAGCCACGCCCACCAGGGCTGGCCCGGCGGTTGAGGGGCTGGTTTCCGTCCCGATGTTCCCTTCTGGCGTGTGCTCATGGATTGCCGATCGCGTATCGCGAAGCGCTTCGGTAGGACAACTGCTTGCATTGTCCCACAATATAACGTTACCTGCGGTCTGCCGGAGCGGGTTCGGCGGCCTGACGGAGACTGAGACCCAGACGGCGGCGGGCGGCATCCACATAGATGACCCGCAGGCGGACGGTCATCCCCTCCTGGACCACGTTGCGAGGATGCATGAATTGGCCTTCGGCCAGTTCGGAAAGGTGGATCAGGCCCTCCACCCCTTCTTCTACCTGGGCAAAGGCACCGAACTCCACCACGTTGGTGACGACCCCCTGAACAATCTGCCCGACCTGATACCGTTCCTCAATGGTGCGCCAGGGGTCCGGCCGGACTCGTTTCAGGCTCAGCCCGACCCGCCCACGCTCGCGGTCCACGTTCAGCACGGAGACCTGCACCTCCTGGCCCGGACGGAGCAACTGAGCGGGATGGTTCACGCGGCTCCAGGAGAGTTCGGAGATGTGGATCAATCCCTCCAGGCCGCCCAGGTCCACGAACGCGCCAAAGGAGCAGATATTGGTCACCCTTCCCGTGCAGACATCCCCCGGTTGCAGGCGCTCCAGCAGGGCTTTGCGGCGTTGCTCCTCGGAATAGGTGGCCCGTTCGGAGAACACCAGCCGCTGGCGCTCCGGGTCCACTTCTATGACATGGAGGCGAAGGGTCTGGCCGACGCGGGCGCGCAGGGCCTCTTCCCGCTCCCGCTCATCCAGATAGGGAGAAAGGTCGGCCAGGTGAGAGACCGGGACGAAGCCCTGGGTGCCGTTCCATTCCACCAGCAGGCCGCCCCGGTTGTAACCGACGACCGGCAGGGTCAGGACGGCCCGATTCTCCATCGCGCGAATGGCAGCCGCCCATTGCCCGCCATCGGATGAGGGCGAAGGGTCGGTGAGGGCTTCTACCTCCGATCCCAGACCCAGCCCACGCCATATACTCTCGGGGTCGGCTGGTGGAGCCGTGTGGCGACTGTACTCTCCCTCTTCCATCAGAGTTTGCCAGTACTCCTCGGTATACGGTGCATCAGCGGTTAGAAATTCCATCCTCCCGTCCTCCCAATACCGTTGCCAAATATGCATTATAGACACCATCCGACTTCTGTCAAACCAACTGGCGCCCGGAGGGTGGTGGGTTTCCCCGAGCCCGCTCCTCCCGCTCCATCTCCGCCAGAACACGGGCCAGTTCCTGAATGGCGATGCGCTGTTTACGGTAGAAGTCGGATTCGCTCATAGCCAGCCGCATGGCCACGTCCCGCACCCGGTAGCCCTTGATGAACTTCAGTTCCAGGATGTTGTAGAGCAGCCACTCGGTGGCCGTCAGACTGCGCTCGCCCTCGGGTCGCAACCGCTCAATGGCCCGCAGGAGGACGGCCCGCAGCGCGTTGACCGGTCCGCCGTGGTCATCGGAGGCCCGCTCCACGACCTGTAGATTCAGGAGAGGACTGCGGGTCAACTTGGGGCCGCCCCAGTAGTGGTCCAGCGCGTCCCATACCCAGCGCGGGAACTCCGGCGTGGCCAGGGGGTCGGCAAGACGGGCCAGCGCCGGTGCTCCCTCGTAGCGCAACATCTCCCGCCGCCGCTGGATTTCCTCAATCTGGGGGATAATCCGCTCCAGGACACTGAATAACGCCTGTTGAACCATCCGGTCTTCCAGAGCGGCCTCTATCTGGGCGGCCAGGGAGTGCAGGAAGTCCTGCTCCTCAGGGCTCAGGTCCATCTCCGGAGAGCGGGCCTGGAGCCCCAGAATGCCGATCAACTCGTCATCGGAGCGGGAGCGCAGCGGCAGGAGCCAGTACCCATCCCAGACGTAGAGGTCGCCGGAGGGTTGAATCCGTCCCGCCAGCGCGCCGATCCCGCCCGCTGGAAGGGAGAAACTGGACCCCACTGGCCCGCAGACAACTTCTATGCGCGCCTGCTCTCCCTCTACCACCGCCACGAACGCGCTGGGGGTCCGGAGAAGGTCACAGAGGGCGGTCAGGATGTTCTCCAGAAATTGTCGCAGGTCGGTGGTGGTCAGCAAGCGGTTGCTCAGGCTCTGAATCCAGGCAATTTCCTGCTCGTCTCGCCGATAGAGCAGGCGGTCAATCAACGGCTTGCTCCACTCCACGCCCAGTTGGACCAGCAGGATCGCGATGACGACGCCGAAGAGGGTCAGTTGGAGGGGAGAGAGGCCCAGCAGGCCGCCCGACTGGGACGCGGCGATGATGATGGCCACGACCACGGTCGCCTGAAACGGCCCGCGCAGGAGATAGCGGACGAAGCGATGCTTGACGACCCGGTCGGGGGTGAGGACACCGAAGAAGGCGACCGTGTAGGCCATCACCATCAGCATGCTGCCCACAAAGAGGTTGCCCAGAACCAGCAGGAGCCAGAGGAGGACGGCGGGGAGCCGCTGCGGCCATCCCGTCAGCACCAGATAGGGGAAGACGCCGACGGCCGGGGCCAGGGAGGCCAGCGCCAGGTAGGCCATCCGGCGGCGGGAAGTGGAGGTGAGGCATCGCTCCCAGGCCCGGAGAACGTTCGCCAGGCCCCACAGGACGAAGACGGCGAAGTAAAGGACGAACAACCAGAACTGGGGGCCGGCCCGCAGGTGGATGGTCCCGATCTGCAGGACACCATCCCAGACGATGCGGTCGGTGAGGAGGGCACCCAGCAGAATGACGCCGCCCAGGATGTAGGCGACCCCGATTCCCCATCCGCGCCGGCGGCTGCGGTCATTCGTGGTCTCCAGCAGCGCGCCGGTGAAGTGGAAGTAAGCGGCGGGGGTGAAGGCAATCCCTACCCACTGAAAACGGAGCCACTCCAGGGCTCCCTCCACCGGCGCCGCGACGATGACCAGTTCCACAAAATAGACGATGAGGATACAGCAGAGGAGGGCGCTGAAAATCTGGGCCACCCGGTTGCGAAAGTTGTAGAGCAACAGGTAGATGGCCAGGGCGAAGGAGAGAATGACGATGCCCGATGTCAGCAGGATGTTCAGGAGTTGAAGGACACCTATCCAGTTCACAATACCACTGCTTCAGCGCAAATGGGACCCAAATAACAGAGCGATATCCTGAGTACGCCAGTGACGGTCGTGGTATCCCCGGAAGGAGAATCCCAGCGCCCGGCAGAAGCAGATGGCCGGATGGTTGCGGGTGGTCACTTCCACCATCAATTCGTCCAGCCCCTTACCGGATGCCCAGGAGACGACCTCCGCCATCAGGGCACGGCCCACACCCTGCCGCCGATAGGCCGGGTCCACCACCAGGTCGTATACCCAGGCCAGGCCGTGCCCCATCAGGGAGCGCGCCGTCACGTATCCGATGACTCCCTTCTCTTCGGCCACCAGGAACAGGTCACAATCCTCCCATCCGGCGATCAGTTCCTTCCCCTGGCGGGGATAGGGGACGGGTACGGCTCGCGGGAGGCGCACCGGCTGGAAGGTGAGCGTGATGGCTCCCTGCTGTTCGTGCTCTTCCATCCGCCAGGCATGGTCGGTGAGGACGGAGTGGTCCAGTTTCAGGCAGGACTCTGCATCGGCGGGTCGGGCTTTGCGGATTCGCATATGCTGATCTCTTTGCGGTTATGCATAAATTCTACCATTGGAGGGGATAAGAGGCAAGTGATGCCCGACCGCTCCCTCTTGACACTCTGCCCCGAAGATGCTAAACTTTCCCCACGCGGCATCCGGCCGCCGAAATTCTCATCCCCGCACAAGGAGACTCCCATGCGTCTGGACTACAAGAAAGTCTTCCTCATCGGCTTCGGCTTCTTCGCCACCAGTGTGATGTGGGCCGTCTACAACACCTACGTGCCCATCTTCCTCCAGGCCGGCCACCCGGCCTTTGACACCAAACTGGCCGTGCAGACCTTCGGATTCGGCCTCAGCGCTACCCTCACCGGCTTCATCATGACGCTGGATAACATCGCCGCCTTCTTCATCCAGCCGATTATGGGCGCGATCAGCGACCGCACCTACACCCGCATCGGCCGCCGGATGCCCTACATCATCACCTGCGCGCCCATCGCCGTCCTGGCCTTCGCCCTCATCCCGCTGGCCCCGATGATGATCCCGCCGGAACTGAACGGGCAGGTGGACAAATTGGGCGGCCTCTTCGCTTTCTTCGTCGCTTCCCTCGGCGTGATGCTTCTGGCGATGGCCGTCTTTCGGACGCCCGTCATCGCGCTGATGCCGGACCTGGTCCCCTCCCCCCTGCGCTCCCAGGCCAACGGCGTCATCAACCTGATGGGCGGCCTGGGCGGGATTCTGGCCTTCCTCATCGGCGGCATCCTCTACAAACTCTACCGCCCCCTTCCCTTCTGGTTCGGCGGGTTGCTCACCCTCATCGCCGTCGCCATTCTTTTCTGGCAGGTTAAGGAGCCGAAGGAACTGGTGGAAGCGGCCCGTCACGAGGAGGGGCTGGGCGTCTTCCGGGGACTGCGCAACATCCCCCGGGAGAACGTCCGCAGTCTGACCTTCCTCATCCTGGCCATCTTCTGCTGGTTTGTGGGCTACAACGCGGTGGAGACCTTCTTCAGTTCGTACGGCGTGGCGGTCCTGGGCGTCAGCGAAGGCACTGCCGGGATGATTCTCAGCGTCGCCTATGTCACCTTCATTCTGTTCTCCATCCCCAGCGGCATCATCGCCAGCCGTATCGGGCGGAAGCGCACCATCCTCATCGGGCTGGTCGTCTTCACCATCGTGCTGGTGATTGCGTTCTTCACCCCCGTCGTTCCGGTCATCATCGGGTTGCTGGCAATCGGCGGCCTGGCCTGGTCGCTGGTGAACATCAACAGTCTGCCGATGGTGGTGGATACGTCCACTTCCGACGAGGTCCTGGGGACGTACACGGGGCTCTACTATGTGGCGGGGACGCTGGCGGCGGTGGTGGGGCCCATCCTGAACGGGTGGGTGATTGACCTGACGGGGCGCAACTACAACATGATTTTCCTGGTCACTCCGGTATTCTTCGTGCTGGCGATTCTCTGTATGCTGGGCGTGACGAAGGGCGAAGCCCGGCAGGCAACCTGACCGGCACCTGCGCCAGCACCATCCCCAGCAGCATCAGTCCGCCGCCGACCCACTGGGCCGGAGCGAGCCGTTCGCCCAGAAACCATCCGCCGAACAGGGCGGCGAAGACGGATTCCAGGCTCAGGATGACCGCCGCGACGGTGGGGGGCGCGTCCCGTTGGCCCAGCATCTGGAGGGTGTAGCCCACAACAACGGAGAAGACGGCAGTATAGGGGACGGTCCACCAGACGGGCCGGAGCGCCTCCCACGAGGGAGATTCCAGCGTCAGGGCGACGGCGAGGCTGTAAAGCCCGCAGGCCAGATACTGCATCGCGGCCAGCCGGAGGAGTTCCGTCCGCCCGACCAGCCGGTCAATCAGAATGACGTGGAGACCGTAGAGGGCCGCCGACACCAGCACCAGGCCGTCGCCTGGAGCCAGGGAGAGGCGGCCCTCGGCGCTCAGTAGGAAGAGCCCGGTCGCGGCCAGAAGGGAGGCCACCCACGCGTTCCAGCCCGACCGCTGACGCCAGAACACGGTCAGAAGTAGCGGGACCAGGACGACGTAGAGGCCGGTGATGAAGCCGGCCTTCCCGGCGGTGGTGAAGGCCAGTCCGGCCTGCTGGAAGGCAGCGCCTGCGAAGAGGACGAACCCCGCCAGCGCGCCTCCGCCGACCTCCCGCCAGGAGAGGCCCCGCAGGCGGCGCCCCGCTATAGAGAGGACGAAGAGCGCGCCCAGCAGGAAGCGGAGGCCGTTGAAGAAGAACGTACCCAGGGAGGCGGCGGCGATTTTGCAGGGGACAAACGTGCTTCCCCATGCCAGCGCCGCTCCCAGCAGCATCAGGTTGGCGGTCCACTGCCGTCGGGTCATTCTCTTCTCACCGCAGAGGCGCAGAGGGCGCGGAGATGTTCACCACGAAGGGTAACTACTGCTCCACCAAATTGATCTTTGGCGCTAACGGTATGGAGCCGTAGCATAAGATTTATCCTGTCCATCCTGTAATGCAGGATAAATCCTGCGCTACACTGGCCTCTGCGCCTCCTGCAGTTGAAATTACTTGGCGTAATCCACCGCGCGGGTTTCCCGGATGACCGTCACCTTAATCTGACCGGGATACTCCATACTCTCCTCTATCTTGCGGGCGATGTCGCGGGAGAGTTGGATGGCGCCCAGGTCGTCCACGTCCTCGGGTTTGACGATGATGCGGATTTCCCGCCCGGCCTGAATGGCGAAGGATTCGGCGACGCCCGGGAAGGAAGAGGCCAGTTCCTCCAGCGCCCGGATGCGTTTGATGTACTGCTCCAGACTCTCCCGGCGGGCGCCGGGGCGGGCACCGGAGATAGCGTCGGCGACCTCCACGATGATGGCCTCCAAACTCTGCTGGTCGGCCTCGTGGTGGTGGGATTCAATGCAGTGAACCACCTCCTCGGGCACTCCGTAACGGCGGCAGATTTCGGCACCGATGAGGGCGTGCGTCCCCTCCACTTCAAAGTCCACCGCCTTGCCGATGTCGTGGAGCAGCCCGCCCAGGCGGGCCACTTCCACATTGGCCCCCAGTTCGGCGGCCAGCATCGCTGCCAGTTTCGCCGTCTCAATGGCGTGGGCGTGCTGATTCTGCCCGTAACTGGTGCGGAAGCGGAGTTTGCCCAGCAGTTTGACCAGTTCCGGATGGAGGCTGGCGACCCCGCTCTCGTAGACCGCCCGCTCGCCCTCCTCGCGGATTTGCTGATCCACTTCCTTCTGGGCATCGGCCACGACCTTCTCAATGCGGCCCGGGTGGATGCGGCCGTCGGTGATGAGCCGCTCCATAGCCCGGCGGGCCACCTCCCGCCGCACGGGGTCAAAGCAGGAGATGGTGATGGTCTCCGGCGTGTCGTCCACCACCACGTCCACCCCGGCGATCTGCTCAAAGGTGCGGATGTTGCGTCCGCCCCGCCCGATGATGCGGCCCTTCATCTCGTCGGAGGGGAGGTCTACCGAAGAGACAGTCAGTTCGGCCACCTGCTCGCTGGCCATCCGCTGGATGACGGTAGTGAGGATTTTGCGGGCCCGGCGCTCGCCCTCCTCGCGGGCCTCCTGCTCAATCTCCCGGATGACCCGCGCCATCTCCTGGCGGGTGGTCTCGGCGACAATCCGCAGGAGTTCCTCCCGGGCCTCTTCCTGGCTCATCCGGGCGACCTCCTCCAGGGCCTTCGTCCGCTCCTCCTGGAGCCGCTCCAGTTCGTTCCGCTGCCGGTCCAGCGCGCTCTGCCGCTTGTTCAACATCTGCTCCCGCTTGTCCAGTGCTTCCTGCCGCTGGTCCAGTTTCTCCCGTCGTTGCTGGAGCCGCTCCTCTTCCCGGCGCAGGTTGTTCCGCCAGCGCTCTATCTCCGCCTGGGCCTCGCTGCGGATTTGCATGGCCTGGTCCTGGGCCGCCAGGACGGTGCGCTGGGCCTCGCTCCCGGCCTCCTCCAGAATCCGCTGGGCCTCCTCCTGAGCCTGACGAAGAATGCTTCCCTTGCGGGATGTGGCGAACCAGTACCCGATTCCAACCCCCGCACCAATTCCGATCAACAGTCCGAGAATCAAGAGTAACGTTTCCATAGACCCGTTTCCTTACACATAAGACTTATTCATCGGGGTGGGCATCGGCCAGGACCTGCTGGACAACGGTCCGCACGATTCCGTAGGAGAAGCCCCGACGGAGCAGGTAGTCCGTCAGCCGACGGCGGAGGACGTCCGGAGGGAGCCCCCGCAGTTTGCGTCGGGCCGTCTCCGCCGCGCGGGCGGCGGCCTCCTCCTCGTCGTACTCTGCCAGCGCCTCCTCAATGGCCGACTCGTCCACCCCTTTCTGATAGAGTTCCTGCCGGAGGGCGACAACCCCCCGGGGGTTATGTTGAAGACGGCTCTGGACCCAGTAGCGGGCAAACTCCCGGTCGTCCACCAGCCCGCTGCGACGCAACCGCTCCAGGACCTCCGCCGCCGTCTCCGGGTCGTACCGTTCAGCCAGCCGTTCCCGGATTTCCGCCTCGCTGCGGGGGCGGTAGGAGAGGAGGTCCAGCGCCCGCTCGGCGGCCCGCTCGGCCGTATCCCGTTGCCGGAGGCGGGCGATGTCCTCGTCGGAAAGGACCTGCCCCACCCGCAGGCGGGCGGCCTCTATGGCCGCCAGCCCGAAGGCGAAGTGGCCGTCCAGGTAGACGTTGACCCGGTTACGGTTGCGCCGCTGGACTCTGAGCGCCGTGATCCGTCCGCCCATCGGTCTCGTCCCCTGACATGTTCCCATAAAAACCGCGCGCCGTGGTTTGCCAGCCACGGCGCGCGGCGCATGCCCACTGTGGTCCGACCCGAACGGTTCTCCCGAAAAAAACGGGTACAGTGCAGACGCAGCCGGAGAATGACCGTCTTCAACCCGGGAACAGGGAATGCCCCCGGGTGGTGGACTCCGGGATCAGGCCGTAGAAAGCAAATGCTCTGCGTCCATACCGCTACTCACGAGTGCCGATGCGGCCTGGAAAATCACCTGTCGGATCGGATGACAGGACAGTACGCCTCGCCGTGGCTCGCCGGTCTTACGCCGGCTCCACGTCCTCGGTGACCAGGGGCGGAGGGGCTTCCATGGCTTTTTCCCGAACCTGTTGCTCCAGTTCGGCCGTGACCTCAGGATGGTCCCGCAGGTACTGCTTGGCGTTCTCCCGCCCCTGGGCAATGTTCTGCCCCTGGTAACTGTAGAAGGAGCCGCGCTTTTCTACGATCCCGTACTGGACCGCCAGGTCCAGGATGTCCCCCTCCCGGCTGATGCCTTTGCCGTAGATGATGTCAAACTCGGCGACGCGGAAGGGGGGTGCGACCTTGTTCTTGGTCACGCGCACGCGGGTGCGGCTGCCGATGACTTCTCCCTTCTCCTTGATACCGGTGACCCGCCGGACGTCCAGCCGGATGCTGGCGTAGAACTTCAGGGCCCGGCCCCCGGTCGTGGTCTCCGAACTGCCGAAGACGACGCCGATTTTCTCCCGCAACTGATTGGTGAAAATCATCGCCGTATTGGACTGTTTGATCGCGCCGGAGAGTTTGCGCAGGGCCTGGCTCATCAGTCGGGCCTGGAGGCCGGGATGGGAGTCGCCCATTTCGCCCTCAATCTCGGCGCGGGGGACCAGCGCGGCGACCGAGTCTATCACGACGACGTCCACCGCCCCGCTGCGGACCAGGGTCTCCGCAATTTCCAGCGCCTGCTCGCCGGTATCCGGCTGGGCGATGTACAGATCGTCCACGTCCACACCGCACGCTTCCGCGTACTCGGGGTCCAGCGCATGCTCCATATCAATGTATGCGGCCACACCGCCTCGTTTCTGGGCCTCGGCGACGATATGGAGGGCCAGGGTGGTCTTGCCGGCGCCGTCGGGGCCGTAGATTTCGGTGACCCGACCGCGCGGGATACCGCCCACGCCCAGGGCTATATCCAGGGAGAGGGCCCCGGTGGGGATCACGTCCACGGCCAGTTGGGTGGCCTCACCCAGACGCATCACCGTCCCTTCGCCGAACCGCTTGGTCAGAGTTGCCAGAGCCGCTTCCAGTGCTTTTTGTCGCCCTTCCTCTTTCATCAGACCACCGCCTCAGGCTGGGAAGATTGGCACAACACCCATATTTTAAGTGTACTACGAAAGCGGAGAAAAGGCAAATCACGCAGTTTCATCGCCTGCCCCAACTCTGGTTTCCCCCGCCATTTGCAGAACTGCCGCAAAAAGGGTATACTCTAACCAGACCACTTCTGGACGGAGGTTTGCAATGACTCTCTGGGAGACGTACTACACACCGACCTCCGTGGAGGAAACGCTGCCGTTGCTGGCCGAACACGGCCCCCGGGCCCGCCTGATCGCCGGAGGGACCGACCTGTTGCTGGAACTGGAGCGCGGGGTACGGGAGGCACCTGTCCTCATAGACATCAGCCGGGTGCCGGGGCTGGACGGGATTGCACTGGACGGGGAGACGCTCCGCCTGGGCCCGCTGGTCACCCACAACCGGCTGGTCGCCTCGGCGACGGTGCGGGAGCGGGCCTTCCCCCTGGCCCAGGCAGCCTGGAGCGTAGGGGCTCCGGCCATCCGCAACCGGGGCACCCTGGGCGGCAACCTCATCACCGCCTCCCCGGCCAACGACACCATCCCCCCGCTGGTCGCGGCGGGCGCCGCGCTGGTCCTCCGCTCTGTCCGGGGCGAGCGGCAGGTTCCCATCCGGGAGTTCTACAGGGGGGTGCGGCAGGTGGACATAGCCCCCGATGAGATGCTGGCGGAAATCCGGGTGCCGGTGGCGGCCCCCGGCGAGCGGGGCATCTTCATGAAACTGGCCCTGCGCCAGGCGTTGGCCGTATCCGTCGTCAACGCGGCGGTCACGGTACGGTTAGAGAGGGGCGTCGTCACCCGGGCACGGGTGGCCCTGGGGAGCGTGGCCCCCACCGTCATCCGGGCCTGCGAGGCCGAAGGCGTGCTGGTGGGCGGCCCTCTGACGGAGGACCGCGTCGCGGAGGCCGCGGACCTGGCCGCGCGCGCCGCCGTCCCCATAGACGACATCCGCGCCGGAGCGGAGTACCGCCGGGATATGGTGCGCGTGCTGGTCCGGCGCGCGCTGACCGCGCTGGCCGAAGGCCGGGAGCGGGACGGTTTCCCGGCCCAGCCCCCGCTCCTCTGGGGCCGCAGCGACGGCCGCTTCCCGCGCCTGGCGGGCAAAACCGTCCGCCACACCGTCGGCGGCGACGAGCCCATAGAGTGCACCGTTAACGGGGAGAACCAGGTCGTCCACGGGGCCAACGGCAAAACGCTCCTGCGGATGCTGCGGGAAGACCTGGGGCTGACCGGCACCAAAGAAGGGTGCGGGGAGGGCGAATGCGGCGCCTGCACCGTCTGGCTGGACGGCATCGCTGTCCTCTCCTGTCTGGTCCCGGCCCCGCGCGCCCACGGCGCCCACATCGTCACCGTGGAAGGACTCGCCCCGGGCAAAGAACTCCACTCGCTCCAGCAGGCATTCATAGAGGAAGGGGCGGTCCAGTGCGGCTACTGCACGCCGGGCTTCCTGATGAGCGGAGCCAAACTGCTGGAAGAACTGCCCGCCCCGTCCCGGGAGCAGATTCTCCACGCCATCGCCGGGAACCTCTGCCGCTGTACCGGCTACTACAAAATCGTCCAGGCGATAGAACGGGCCGCCGCGTTATCTTAAAAAACCACGAAGGACACGAAGGAGCACGAAGGATTTTTCCACTTTTATGTCCTTTGTGGGAAAAACTCCGCGCCTCTGCAGGGGAAAACCCGGAGGGACTCCGATGATGACGGCCGAGGAGTACATAGAGAGTCTGCGGCAACTGGGGCCACGCACCATTTACCTCTTCGGGGATCGGGTGGAGAACCCGGTGGACCACCCGATGATTCGCCCCTCCATCAACGCCTGCGCCATGACCTACCGTCTGGCCGAAATCCCCGAGTACCAGGACCTGATGACCGCGACCTCCGCGCTGACAGGGCGGAAGGTCAACCGGTTCGTCCACCTCCACCAGAGCACGGAAGACCTGGTCAAAAAGGTCAAGATGCAACGGCTTCTGGGGCAGATGACGGGCACCTGCTTTCAGCGCTGCGTGGGCCTGGACGCGCTGAACGCCGTCTGGAGCACCACGTACGAAATAGACCAGAAGTGCGGCACATCCTACCATCAGCGCTTCCGCCGCTTCGTCCTGGAGTGGGAGGAGAAGGACTGGACGGTGGACGGGGCGATGACGGACCCGAAGGGGAACCGCGCGCTGGGGCCCTCGGCCCAGGCCGACCCCGACCTCTACGTCCATGTTGTGGAGCGGCGGGCGGATGGCATCGTCGTCCGGGGAGCCAAAGTGCACCAGACGGGGCTCCTCAACTCCCACCAGATTCTGGTGATGCCCACGCTGGCCCTGAAGCCCGAGGACGCGGCCTACGCCGTCTGCTTCGCCGTCCCCGCCGATGACCCCACCCTCATCTACATCTACGGCCGCCAGTCCTCGGACACGCGCAAACTGGAACGGAGCCCGGTGGATATGGGCAATATCCACTACGGCGGGCAGGAGGGCGTCATCATCTTCAACGACACCTTCGTCCCCTGGGAACGAGTCTTCATATGCGGGGAGACGGAGTTCGCCGGGATGCTGGTGGAACGGTTCGCCGCGTACCACCGGCAATCCTACGGGGGCTGTAAGGTGGGGAACGGGGACGTCCTCATCGGCGCGGCGGCGGCGGTCGCGGAGTACCAGGGAGTGGCCCAGGCCGGCCACATCCGGGAGAAACTGACCGAAATGGTCCACCTGAACGAGACGCTCTTTGCCTGCGGTATCGCCTGTTCCGCCGAGGGCACACGGACGCTGGCCGGCAACTATCTGGTGAACGTCCTTCTGGCGAACGTCTGCAAACAGAACGTGACTCGGTTCCCCTACGAGATTGCCCGCCTGGCGCAGGACATCGCCGGGGGGTTACTGGGGACGATGCCCTCGGAGGCGGACTTCTCCTCGCCGGAGGTGGGACCGTGGTGCCGCAAGTACCTGGCTCCGGCGGCTCCCTTCC
>JBBIKR010000047.1:21052-24728 GCA_037445395.1 Thermoflexales bacterium | reverse complement strand
GTTTCGGGGGAGAAGGGGGAAGTGAGGGGGTCCAAAGCAGAATCAGCGATTCGCTGAATCTTTCATCTTCATCCGTTGCAGGCAGCGAAGGATGACCCGCTCGTACCCGTGCCCTTTAAGGCGAAACCAGTTCCCCTCCACCCCGTCCGGCAGGTACTGTTGCTCCACCCAGCCCTCGGGGTAGTCGTGGGGGTAGCGGTAGCCGGGGTGTTCGCCCATGGTCTGCCGGTAATGCTCCCGCAGGCGGCCGTGGAACAGGTCGGACTTATCCCGCAGGTGGAGGGGCACGGGGCCGGCGCCATGTTCCTCAATGTGGGCCAGCGCCTGCCAGTAGGCGCCGACCGCGTTGGATTTGGGTGCCGTCGCCAGGTAGAGGGTCGCCAGAGCCAGGTGGTACTGGCCCTCGGGCAACCCCACCCACTCAAAGGCCTGCGCGCAGGCGTTGACCACCACAACGGCCTGCGGGTCCGCCAGTCCCACATCCTCCGCCGCCAGGATGTAGAGCCGCCGGAGGATGAAGCGAGGGTCCTCCCCCGCCGCGACCATTTTCGCCAGCCAGTAGAGGGCCGCGTCCGGGTCGGAGCCGCGCACGGACTTGATGAAGGCGGAGATGGTGTCGTAGTGCTCGTCTCCGGCCCGGTCGTAGAGGAGCGCCCGCCGCTGGATGGAATCTTCCGCCACCGCCAGGGTGATGTGGACCGTCCCCGTCTCGTCCGGCGGGGTGCTCTCCACGGCCAGTTCCAGCGCGTTCAGCGCGGCCCGGGCGTCCCCTCCGGCGATGCGGACCAGGTGTTCCATTGCCTCCGGGTCCACCCGGACGGCGCGACGCCCATAGCCGCGCTCCGGGTCCGAAAGCGCCCGCTCTATCACCCGCCGGACCTCGTCGTCGGTGAGAGGCTTGAACTGGAAGACGCGGGAGCGGGAAAGAAGCGGCCCGACCACTTCAAAGTACGGGTTCTCGGTGGTGGAACCGATGAGGGTAATGGTACCGTCCTCCACGTGGGGGAGGAGGGCGTCCTGCTGGGCCCGGTTGAAGCGGTGGATTTCGTCAATCAGGAGAATGGTGCGCCGCCCGTACATTCCGCGCCGCTCCCTTGCCTCCTGGACGACGCGCCGGATGTCGGCCACGCCGGCCATGACCGCGCTGAGGGTCTCAAAGTGGGAGCGGGTGGTGCTGGCGATAATCATCGCCAGCGAGGTCTTGCCGGTGCCGGGCGGGCCCCAGAAGATGAGGGAGGAGAAGAGGCGGTCGGTCTCAATGGCGCGGCGCAGCAGACGACCCTCGCCCAGGATGTGCTCCTGCCCGACGAACTCCTCCAGGGTCCGTGGCCGCATCCGTGCGGCCAGGGGCGCCTCTTCCCGCGTTCGCTTCTGCCCGAAGTGCTCAAAGAGGGTCATGGGCCGCCTCTGGAGGTAATATAACACACATGCGCCAACCTTACAAGGGGGCTTCGCCGATGATGCGGATTTGACAATCCCTCCCCTTCATGCTATTATATAAACGCCCGTTTATTAAGTGCCCGTTTATGTATTCAGGAGAAATCGCATGGAGACCGGCAGAGATGCGGAGGCGCGCCTGCGCCAGTTGGTTCGCTTCTTCTACGCGCTGAAAGACCCGGTGCGGTTGCGCATCCTGATGGCGCTGGCGCGGGCGGGGGAGATGACCGTCACCGAAATCGTGGAGACGGTCCATCTGGCCCAGCCACTGGTCTCCTGGCATCTGGCCCGCCTGCGCGCCGCCGCGCTGGTGCGGGTGACGCGGGACGGTCGGCTGGCCCGCTATACTCTGGACATGAGTGCGCTGGAGCGCCAATGGGCCGATTTTCTATCTATGCTTCAAGAACCATCTCGCTGAGGAGGTTGAGACATGGGAGAAAGCCGCAAGGTGCGCGTGGCGATCATCGGCGTGGGCAACTGTGCTTCATCTCTCGTACAGGGCGTCTTCTTCTATCGCCACGTCCCCGACGACGGGGTGGTCCCCGGCCTGATGCACCCCGTCCTGGGGGGCTACCACATCCGGGACATTGAGTTCTCCGCCGCCTTTGATGTGGACGCCGAGAAGGTCGGCAAGGACCTCTCCGAAGCCATTTTCTCCGGCCCCAATAACACCGTTCGCTTCTGTGAAGTTCCCCATCTGGGCGTGCCGGTCAGCCGGGGAATGACCCACGACGGCCTGGGGCATTATCTCCGCCAGGTCATCCGCAAGGCCCCTGGCCCCACCGCCGACATCGTCCGCATCCTGAAGGACACCGGCACCGACGTGGTGGTCAATTTCCTGCCCGTCGGCAGTGAAATGGCGACCAAGTGGTACATTGAGCAGATTCTGGAGGCCGGATGCGGCTTCGTCAACGGCATCCCCGTCTTCATCGCGCGCGAGCCGTACTGGCAGAAACGGTTCGCCGAGCGGGGCCTGCCCGTCATCGGCGACGACGTGAAGAGCCAGGTGGGTGCCACCATTGTCCATCGGGTGCTCACCCGCCTGCTGCGGGACCGGGGGGTACGGATTGACCGGACGTACCAGTTGAACTTCGGCGGCAATATGGACTTCTACAATATGCTGGAACGGGAGCGGCTGGAGTCCAAGAAAATCTCCAAGACCAGCGCGGTCACCAGCCAGTTGGACTACGAACTGCCGCCGGAGAACATCCACGTGGGGCCGTCGGACTACGTGCCCTGGCTGACGGACCGGAAGTGGTGCTACATCCGGATTGAGGGGACAACCTTCGGCGAGGTGCCGCTGAACATTGAGTTGAAACTGGAGGTCTGGGACAGTCCTAACTCTGCCGGGGTGGTGATAGATGCCATCCGCTGTTGCAAACTGGCGCTGGACCGGGGCCTGAGCGGGGCCGTGCTGGCGCCGTCGGCCTACTTTATGAAGTCGCCGCCCGTGCAGATGAGCGACGACGAGGCCCACCGGGCGGTAGAGGCGTTTATCTCCGGGGAGGACAACCGGACGCTTGCGGGATGAATCCTGCGCTGCAAGAGGGGGCGAATAATGGAAAAGGCACAGAGCCGGAAGTCACCGCCCGTGTATGAATCGCTGGCGGAATGGGCACGGGAGGCCGCGCAGGTCATCACGGTCCCGATCGCCCGGGTCCTGGCTCGCTGGAAGGTGCATCCCAACACGCTGAGCCTGCTGGGCTGTCTGCTGACCATCGGGGTGGGCGGCGTACTGGCCAGCGGCCGTCTGGTGCTGGGGGGATGGCTGCTGGCCGTTGTCGCCCCCATAGACGCACTGGACGGCGCGCTGGCCCGGCTGACCGGCCGCAGCAGCCGCTTCGGCGCCTTCCTGGATTCCACCCTGGACCGGGTCTCCGAGGCCGTCCTCTTCCTGTGCCTGGCGGCCCACTATCTCTGGCGCGGGGCCACGACGGAGGTCCTGCTGGCCTTCCTGGCGCTGATCGGGGCCAACCTGGTCAGTTATGCCCGCGCCCGGGCCGAGGCCAACGGCTACTCCTGCAAGGTCGGCTTCTTCACCCGGCTGGAGCGCACGGCCGTGCTGGCCATCGGGCTGATCCTGAACATCCCCACCATTGCCCTGTGGATACTGGCCATCGGCTCCAATCTGACGGCCCTCTGGCGTATCCTCCACGTCTATTTCCAGGCCCGCAGAGAGAGTTGAGCACGAAAGGCGCGAAAGGCACGAAAGGCACGAAAGGCGCGAAAGACGCGAAAG
>JBBIKR010000047.1:18102-20952 GCA_037445395.1 Thermoflexales bacterium | reverse complement strand
CGAAAGGCGCGAAAGGCACGAAAGGCACGAAAGGCGCGAAAGACGCGAAAGACGCGAAAGGCGCGCTTTTCGTATCTTTCGCGTCCTTTCGCGATGCGATTCGTATCCGCCACAGCACCCGCCGGTACACCGACTGGTCGGTGCCGGATGACGCGCTGGCCCATCTGCTGGAGTTCGCCACCCGGGCCCCCCATCTGACCGATGTGCCCCCCCGGGTGACGGTCATCAGCGGTCGGGAGCGGGTGGCGCGGATTCTGGCCCGCTATCTGGGGGTCTACGGGCTGGTCCAGGGGGCGCCACATCTGCTGGTGGGGCTCATCCCGGAGGACTCGGACCGGGCCCGGCTGGACCTGGGGTACGTGCTGGAACAGGTCGTTCTGGAAGCGACGCGGCTGGGGCTTTCCACCTGCTGGATGACCGGCTCCTACCACCCGGAGCGGGCCGCCGATGAGGTGGAGCGGGGGCCGGGGGAAGTCGTCGCGGCGACGGTGGCGCTGGGGTACGCCCGGGAGGACCCGCTGGCGCGCCTCCACGACGGCGCCATCCGGCGGCTGGTGGCCGCTCACCGCCGCCGCCCGCTGGATGAGATCGTCTTTGCCGGGAAGTGGGGTGTCCCCTGGTCACCGGCCGGGGCCGACCCGGCGCTGGTGGAGGTACTGGAGTGCGCCCGGCTGGCCCCGTCGGCGGAGAACCGGCAGCCGTGGCGGTTTGTGGTGGAGGGCAGGGCTGGGGAGGAGTTCCCCACCCTGCATCTCTTTGTGACCGGGCCGTCCCCGATAGATGCGGGGATTGTGATGGCCCACGTGGCGCTGGCCGGGGCGGAGGTGGGATGGGGCGGCCGCTGGACCCTGCGCTGGCAGGACCCAACCCTGGCCCTGGCCGTGAATGCCCCGCCGGACGCCCTCCCGGTGGGAACGTTTGGGGGTTACCACAAAGACACAAAGGCACGAAGGGGAATTAGTGATTTGGTAACCACCGACCCTCCTCGGTTGGGGGGAGAAGGGAGAAAGAAGAGGGGGTTTGGGGGCAGCGGCGAAGCCACCGCCCCCAAACCCCCATGATCTCCCCCCTTCCCTCTCCTGGCCATTGGCCAGGAGAAGGGCAAGGTAGTTACGCGGTTTGCTGTTTCGGGCGCAGGAATTTTTCCTCTATCAGGTCCGCCAGACCGACCACGTCGTCCAGACCGAACTGGGGAACATCCAGGTCGTAGGGCTGGTCAGTGGCGATGGCGACCAGTTCTTCCCGCGTACAGAGCAACTCCCGACTCCTCTCGGCCCGGCTGACCTCAATCTTGGGCGCCGGCCCCCGCTTGTACCCCTCCGTCAGCACAATGTCCGCATCGTGGATTGTCGCCACAATCTCCGGCAGGGTCAGTTCCCGCTCCAGCCGCTGGATGTGGGCAATGCGGTTGGGCGAAGCGATGACCACGTGGTCGGAGCCCGCCTGGGCGTGCCGCCAGGTGTCCTTGCCGGGATGGTCTATCTCAAAGCCGTGCGTGTCGTGTTTGACGGTCGCCACCCGGTAGCCGCGCCGTTTCAGTTCGGGGATCAGTTTTTCCATCAGCGTGGTCTTGCCGACTCCGGATTTGCCGACGATGGAGATGACGGGGATCATGCGACCTCCCGAGAGAGTGAAGCGTGAAACGTGAAGTCAGCGGGCCAGGAACGGGGGGACCTCCCGGAGGGTCCGAATCCAGCGCTGGAGGCGGTCCCGGAGGAGAGCGGGCATTCCCAGCGACCGGGGGGTCATGGGCGGGTGGGAGGCGATTTCCCAGAGGATGTCCGCCACCCGGCGGGCGGCCTCCGGGGAGGCCAGGCGGCGGGCCTCTCCAGCCGCGACCCATCGCGCGGCCGGGTCGGCGATGAGACGGGTCACCGCCGCGGCCGCCCGCTCCGGCCCCGGCGCCCATATCCCCGCTCCCGCCTGGACGACCAGATGGACATTGAGGGTCTCCTGCGCGGGGATGGCTCCCCACAGGACCATCGGGACGCCGACGGTGAGGGCCTCGGCAATGGTCGTGGGACCCGCTTTGGTCACCAGCACATCGGCGGCCCGCATCCACTCGTGGATGTTCTCCACGAATCCCTGAATCCGCGTCGGCGCGGGCCAGGAGATGGCCGAAAGCCGTTCCCGCAACCGCTCATTCTGCCCGGCGATGACGACCAGTTGGGCCGTCGGCGTGGCGGCGGCGACCGCCCGGGCCACCGCCTCCAGAGGCTCAAACCCTACCCCTCCACCCATCAGCAGGACCGTGGGCTGATCCGGTTCCAAACCCAATCTCCGGCGGACGGCCGCCGGGTCCTCGGCAGCGACCTGCCGGAACTGGGGGCCGATGGGCAGACCGGTCACCTCTATCCGCTCGGGCTCCACCCCGTGCCGCAGCAGTTGCTCCCGGGCCGCTTCGGTGGCGACCAGATAGCGCTGGACGCCGGGGGCCACCCAGGCCGCGTGCATCACCACCAGGTCCGTTCCCATCGCGATGAAAGGCGTGGAGAGACCGGCCCACTCCAGGGCGCGAGAAATGGTGTACACCGGGACGGGGTGGAAGGAGACGATGATGTCGGCGGGGTGTTCCCGGAACATGCGCAGGACGCGGGGGTAGGTCAGCGGCCAGGCCAGATGGCAGATGGCCCAGACCCGCCGCCGACCGTTGAGCAGGTTGAAGCCCCAGCCGTATATCCGTCCGCCTCCCCAGAGGGCGGTGGGATACCATTCCGGCGCCCGGGAAAGGGGCCACGGGGCGTAGTCGGCCAGCACGTCCACCAGCGTCACCTGGGCCCGGTCGCCGTAGCGCGCGGTCAGCGCGTCGGCGACGGTCCGGGCCACCCGGAGATGGCCGCCGCCGGTGCG
>JBBIKR010000047.1:12442-18002 GCA_037445395.1 Thermoflexales bacterium | reverse complement strand
CCGATAATTTTTTTGACCCCTTTCTCAAAGCGACTGCGCGGGAGCATCACCCGCCGCCCACAGGTCAGGCAGCGGATGCCGATGTCGGAGCCCACGCGGGTCACCACCCACCGGTACCCGCCGCAGGGGTGGGGCTTGCGCATCTGGACGACGTCGCCGACGTGGATTTCCAGGGGCGGGCGCATCGGTTATTCTCCGGGGATCAGCCGCACCCGGGCAACCCGCAGGCCATCCATCTCCTCCACCCGCAGCCGCTGTCCGTCCTCCAGAATGACCTCGTCGCCCACCGTCGGCACCCGGTCCAGACGTCCCATCACCAGCCCGCCGACGGTGGTGTAGAAGGGGTCGCTCAGGGCCAGATTCAGCGCTTCATTGGCCTCGTCTATAGTCATCAGGCCGTCCAGAAGGACGCTCCCGTCGGGGAGGTGCTGGACCTGAGGGGTGGGAGGCTCAAACAGGTCGCCGATGTCTCCAACGATTTCCTCCAGCAGGTCCTCCAGGGTGACCAGGCCGGCCGTGCCGCCGTACTCATCCACCAGGATGGCGATGTGCTGGCGGGCGCGCCGGAAGTGGGCCAGCAGGTCGGCTACGGAGACCGTCTCCGGCAGAAAGAGCGCTTCCCGCATCAGGGCGCGCGCGGTCAGGTCGGAGCGGCAGGCCCGGATGGGCCGCAGGAGGTCTTTCAGGTAGACGACGCCGACGATGTGGTCCAGGTCGTCCTCAAAGACCGGGAATTTGGTCAGCGAGGTCCGTTCGGCCAGGTCCGCCAGTTCCTCCACCGTCGCGTCGGCCGGGGCGCAGACCATCTCGGTGCGGGGAACCATCACTTCGGCGGCGCGGCTGGAGCGGAGGTCAAAGACGGCCCGCAGCATCTGCTCCTCTTCCTCCTGAAGGACTCCCTCCTGCTGGCTGGCCTCAATGAGCATTTTCAGTTCCTGGACGGAGTGGACCCGTTCATGACCGCTGGCGAGGCGAATGCCCAGCATCCGGAGCAGGGCGTTGCCGGCGCCGTTGAGGGCCCAGATGGCCGGCCGGAAGAGCTGGAAGACGACCAGCATGGGCCGGGCGACGAAGAAGGCCGTTCGCTCCGGATTCTGAAGGGCAATGGACTTGGGGGCCAGTTCGCCCGCGACGACGTGGAGGAAGGTGATGCAGGCGAAGGCGATGGCGGCGGCGATGGAGTGGGCCGCCGTTCCGATCCAGGACTGGGGGAGAAATTGCAGGAGTGGCACGAAGAGATGAGCCAGGGCCGGTTCCCCGATCCACCCCAGGGCCAGACTGGCGACGGTGATGCCCAGTTGGGTGGCGGCGATGAAGCGGTCGGGGTCATCCAGCGCCCGCCGGACGATGAGGGCGGTCGGGTGGCCCTGGGCGGCCAGTTCCTCCACCCGTGTCCGCCGGACGCTGACCAGCCCGAATTCGGCGGCGACGAAGAAGGCATTCATCATGACGAAGAAGGCAACGCCCAGTAAGCCTGTGAAAATAGAGAGCCAGGGGTTCATCGGTGATACGTGTTCCGTACTGCGTGTTCCGTATAGCGTGTTCCGTTTACCGGCGGCGCGGGCGGCCGGCGAGGGCAATGGGCAGGGCCAGGAGCAGGCTCAGCCCCCAGAGGGCCAGCCCGGGGGCGTTATCTGCAATCCATACCATCCACTTTCCCACGCCGCTCAGGTCGGCCCGCCAGGCCCGTTCCAGTTGGTCCAGCGAGACGTGCAGGGCCCTCTGGACCCCGCCATCGCAGTCGGCGCCGTCGGCGTAGGCCTGCAGGAGGGCACGAAGGCCGCTATCGCCGTATTGTTGCCGGATGTACCGCACCAGACTCCCGCTCTCGGCGTAGGCCAGCAGCGCCTCCGCCGGGTCGGTGGAGAAGGGGAAACAGAGGTCCCGGATGGGGATGAGACGTCCTTCGCTCCGCGCCCGCTCCAGCAGGGAGTCCAGGTTGGGGTCGGGGCGGGTCTGGTTGGCCGTCGCCAGCCCTTCATTCAGCCAGGCCGGGATGTAACGGTATCCCTCCGGGCCCGCCAGACGGTAGACGAGGAGGTGGGTGAGTTCGTGGGGAATCTCCTGCTCCATCTGGGCCATATATCCGCTGTCGTAGGGGACCGCGACCAGGATGACCCCCAGTTCGGGGCGGGCCTGACCGCCCATCCATGCCCGACCGGCCATCCGCAGGGCGGCCTGAAGGTCGGCCAGCGACGGGTAGAGGTAAATCTCTACTTTCTCCGGTACGGACACGTTCAGGGAGCGGGAGATTCGTCCCAGGCTGACCGTGGCCGTATCCAGCGCCGCCTGCAGGTACTGGGGGTCGTCCACGGTACCGTAGACGGCGACCGGTCCGGCCGTTCGCTGAAACCATGTCAGCCGGTTGTCCTCGTAGCGGAAGGTGGAGGAGGAAGTGGTCAGTTGGTGACCGGCCGCGTCCCGTACTTCCCACCACCACTTGACGGTACCGAAGGGGGGAAAGGGGAAAAGGCGAAGGTCCCGGGTGAACGTCGCCTGAACCGAGGGGCTGGGGTCCACCGGGACAGAGTTGACCTCTACCCGCTCGTTGCCTGCCGACTGGATGTAGAGGTAGAGGGCAGTGATGTCGGTGGATGCGGTGGCCTGGATGGAGAAGACGGCCTGCTGGCCGAAGGTCCAGGTGACGGTGGCCTCTCCCACGGTGATGGGCGATGCCTGGAAGGGGGGCAAGGCCGCAAGAAGCAAGAAAGCAAGAGGCAAGAGGGCAAGATGCAGGGTAGCAGGATGCAAGAGGGCAGAATGCAGGATAGGACGCAATAGAGAAAGCAGGCTGGGCAGGGGCCGATGAGGTTTGACTCCATATCCCCTGATCCCTGATTCATTCTTCCGAATCCCCGGCCCAACGACCTTCCTATTCCCAATCCTCATCCCAATCCTCGTCCCAGTCCTCCTCGTCTTCCTCTTCATCCTCAAAGAAGTCAAACAGGAGGAACGCGCCCAGGTCGCCGTGGAGGAATTCCAGTTCCCGCAGAGCCTCCCGGGCGGCACCGCGCAGGGCTTCATTATCGGAATGGCGACAGTTATCCAGGGCCTGACGCGCCTCGTCTCCGCCGATCTGTCCCAGGGCCCAGATGGCCGCCTCCTGTACTTCGGCGTCCACGTCCTCTATCAGTTCCAGCAGGGCGGGCACCGCGTCGCTCAGTTCCAGTTCCCCGCAGGCCCGGGCAGCCTCGTAGCGCATCTGAGGGCTGGGGCTATGGAGTTCCCGCAGGACTTCGGCCGCCCAGCGGTCGTCGGCGCTGCGGCCCATGGCGAAGACGGCGCTGACGCGCATCCGCTCGTCGGTGTGGCGGTAGGCCGCGCGGATCAGGTCGGCGACGACATCCTCGCCGGAATAGGCCAGGGATTCCAGCGCCCGTCGCCGGACCTCCAGGTCTTCTTTCTCGTTGGTGCAGGCGGCCAGAAGGGCCTGGAAGGCCTGCTGGTGGGGACGGGGACGGATTTTGCCCAGTTCGCCGGAGAGCATAAAGCGGCCCAGGGAGGAGGCGGCCGCCGCCCGAACCTCCGATGCCGGGTCGTTCAGCAACACGTTGGCCAGCACCGGCACCAGGCGGATGTCCTCGTTCTCCCAGAGGCCCTCCACGGCGGCCAGGCGCACCGCGGCATCCGGGTCCTCCAGCACCAGCCGGAACACCTCGTCAAAGTTCACCTCAAAGTCGCTCTCGGCGATTTCCACCATCATCTGGGCCATCTTCCGGCGGGTCACGACGGGCAATCCGCTCCAGATGGCCCAGACCTGCTCGGCCTCACTCCGTTCCAGATTGGAGAGGCCGTAGAGGGTCCGGCGGTTGGTCTGGCCGGATTTCAACGATTCCAGAACCTCGGTCAGAGAGGGCGTTTTACTCTCAGAACGGGATGAACGGACCACAGCGTCAGATTTCCTCCAGACAAATCGTCCTCACCAGACGCTTGAACCCCAGCGAGCGCATCGCCTGGGGATTGGCCTGCAGCACCCGGTAGATGGCCTCTTCGGGGGTCATCCCCTGATAGCAGGCCAGATATGCGGCCAGCACGGCCCCGGTGCGGTCGTTGCCTTTGCGGCAGTGGACCAGTGTGGGGCGCCCGGCCGCGACTTCTTCGGCGACGAAGTCCACCACCGGGCGCATCCGTCGCGCCAGACGCCGCCGCATCGGGGGGAGAAACGCCAGCCCGCCGTTGAGCGGCACCAGCAGGTGGCGGAATCCCGCCTGCCGGATGGGCTCCCCGTCCACCGGCACCAGCGAGACGATGGTGCGGACTCCCGCTTCCCAGAGGGCGGTCAGGTCCCAGGGGACGGTCTGCGGCCCGGGCCGACCGGCCAGGAGACCGGGCAGAATCCAGTACAGAGTTTTCACGGAACTTCCAGCCTGTGGCGGTAGCGCCTCACCCCTCCCCCGCCGCCGGCGGCGGCCCCCCCCCCCTCTTCTGACCTGCGGTCAGGAGAGGGGAGGGGATAGCGGCGAAGCCGCTGGGGGTGGGGTGAGGCTGAACAGTTACCTCAAAGTGTCAGTTTAACATTACTCGTGGGAGTTGTCAAATAAGGCGGTCTCGCCCTACCGCTGGGCGTAGAACACGTAGTTCCGGTCGGCCGCGATGACGGCGGGGTCTGCCCGCAGGCGGGCCAGCACCGCCTCCTCCCGGCCCACCGGCACCTGCAGACGCCAGACCTGGACTCCGGAGCGGGTCTGGTAGAGGAGCGACCCGGCGGGAGTCAGCCCCTGCGCCCGGAACAGCGTCTCCGGCCGCGCCCCGGCCCGCAGCGTGACCACGACCTCTCCGGGGATGAATTCCCCCGCCCCTCCGCCCCCCTGCTCCTCGGCTCCCGCGCTCCACACCTGCGTGCCCAGGCAGACCGGGTAGTCCCCCCGCGCGCCATCCCATAGCGCCCGGAACGCGTCTATCCGCCCGCAGCCGTAGTACGAATCCCATCCGGTTGTCCCCAGGTCCTGTGCATTGTCCAGAATCGCCGAGGCGACCCGGTCAGGTGTATAGTTGGAATACCAGGCGTAGACCAGCGCGGCCAGCCCGGCCACGAAGGGCGTGGCCATAGAGGTGCCCTGCATGTAACAGTAACCGCCCCCGAGGCAGGTGCTGAGGATAGATACCCCCGGCGCGGCCACGCTGACGTGGGAGCCGTAGTTGGAGAAATAGGCTCTGGTATCGGAATCGGTAGTCGCCGCCACCCCCAGGACATGGTTGCAGTTGGCCGGGAAAACGCTCTGGTTGGTCCCGGCGTTTCCCGCCGCCGCCACCAGCAGTACGCCCCGGTTGTAGGCGGAATCTATTGCCGTCTGGAGATAGTCCGGGCAGGGAGCCTCGCCTCCCAGGCTCATGTTGATCACTTTTGCCTCCCGGTCGGCGGC
Organism: Thermoflexales bacterium; assembly: GCA_037445395.1. GTDB lineage: Bacteria > Chloroflexota > Anaerolineae > B4-G1 > DUEL01 > SpSt-77. Next base: position 12,639 of record JBBIKR010000047.1, on the reverse strand, counting down.
ATAGGAGATGGCCGAAGCAAGAGCGAAGGCATTTCCCTCCCCTGCCGCGTTCATCACCTTCAGTGGCAGGATCATCGCGCTCCAGCCCAGGCCGGCCACGCCCCGGCCGTTGTCCGTCGCCGCGGCGGCGATGCCGGAGACGTGGGTGCCGTGGCCGTTGTCGTCCATCGCATTGGAGTCGTTGTTGACGAAGTCCC
>JBBIKR010000047.1:8764-12342 GCA_037445395.1 Thermoflexales bacterium | reverse complement strand
GGCGGGGGCGGCGGGGGGCGGTAGGACCGCATGACCAGGGGGAGGTAGAGATAGGTAGTGATGCTGTCAGAGGGGCGAATGGGCAGGGTACCCGCGGGCGAGAAGGGCGCCGCGTAGGCCGGGCCGGAGATGGGCGGTGGGGAAAGTTCCCCCGCGCCGGCCCCGACGGCCAGCAAAAGGGACACCAGTCCCAGGGCGATAATGAAAGGGATCACGCGTTTCATAGGAGGCCTCCGATTGGTAGGACAACTGCTCGCAGTTGTCCCACAAGATGACGCGCCTCACAGGAGATTGCCGGGTTCCTGGGACGCCTCTTTGCGGCCCCAAATCCGGTAGCCGATCAGACCGCCCACCGCGCCCAGCCCGGCCCCCAGCAGGACGCCGCCCAGCGCGCAGCAGCAGTTGCCGGCCAGCAGGTATACCCAGTACTCCGTGGGGCTCTGGTACTCATAGGAAAGGCCCAACTGGCGGATCAGTTGGGCAGTCTTTTCCGGCCCTACGATGATACCGTTCAGGACGGCCCCAACCATCTGCCCCAGCAGACTTCCGGCCGTCGCAATGGCTCCGGCCCCGGCCCCTTTCAGCGCCCCATCGCCCCCCGCGGCAGGGCGCTCCCAGAAGGCGGCCAGGACCCCCACACCCAACCCGACAAACAACACCGCGCAGGGGTCACAGAGGGGAGTCACGAGGGTCAGAAGAAGGGCGGCAATGAAACCGACAGCAGCGCCGATTCCTCCGGCTTTCAGCACAGGTCACCTCCCCGACGAGAATCGCTTTGAAGTATACCACAACCTCTGCAGGAGGAAAGAGAGGGAGCAGGACGCAGGTCTTTTCAAAGCGGAAGCGGACCCCGAATGCGCCCCGTTTCCGGTTCATGGGTTCTCGGTTTCCTTCAGGACTCCGGCATATTCCTGAACGATAACCTTTCGGTACACTTCAGATGGATGGCGGAGGACTCCGTCCACCGTCAACAGTTGCTGGACGGTAATCCCGAACAGGCGCTCGTTTTCCTGCAGATACGGCTCTATGAGGTTCCAGTCTGCCTCCGTCAGAGGGGCGAAAGCCCCGCCGTTGAGTTGTCCCTCCCCGACCTGCCGATGGGGATCGCGCAGGAAGATGGCTCCCCCCGAGGCCAGGGAGAAGAGGTTCCCTCCCGGATAGGGGGTAGGCAGGTTTTGCAGTTCACCGTTCTCGTCATAGGCAACGCCGTTCAGAATGACGAAACCGCCGTTTTGATGGGGGTCACCGGCCATAAACGATTCGGCCAGGTAGTCCAGGCAGGTCCCATTGATTACGACGCGCGGCCGGCCCACCGCGTTGATGAGCGGGCGGCCTGCGGCCGAACCCATCACGTAGACCTCTCCGCCTTTGGCCCCGTAGAGGAACGTCTGCCCCACATCCCCGTAAATGACCAGTTTGCCGTCCTTGAAAATCTGTCCGATCTGGTCCTGCCCGTCGCCGTGGAGATGGACTTCGGCGCCGTCCAGCCCGGAAGCCGTGTAGTCGCCGACGTCGCCATAGAGGTCTATGCGGGTGCTATGGGTCTTCGGGCCCAGGCCACAGGCGGCGAAACGCCCGCCACGCCAGTTGTAGACCACCAGATGGCGCCAGCCCATCTGATAAGCCCGTACCATCCAGCGGGCCGCGCTCTCTTCGCCCTCGGGTGGGAAACCGAGAGCGTCCAGAACCAGAATCGCCTCCGATGCAGGGGATGGTGGGATGTCCCGACGGGTTTCCCATGTCAGGCGCCGGAGGAGAGGCGATGGTCCCCGGTCTCCCCTTTCGGCCTGCTCAAACAACCGGCTCAGGTTTTTATCCACCAGAGTTAGCAGCGAGGCGCGCTTTTTTTCCCCGATCCCGGTGCGGCGGTCGCGAATGAGGGTCAACACCTCCCGGGCAAAGCACCACTCGCCGAAACCGGCCCCGCCGAAGTCGGCCAACCACCGGAAGCCCCAGGCCAATTCGGGCCAGTCGCGCGCGGGGATTTGTTCACGGATGTAGTGCCAGGCGGTCGGTGCACCACCGTTATCGTAGGCGCGGGTCATATGGGCGACCCACTCATGGCGGAAGGCGACGTCGGCCTGATCGGGATTCAGGCGAGCGGGTGCGTGTTTCCGGCCCGGCATCAGGGAAACGGGATGGCCGAATTTATCGGTACAGACGAGTTTCAGGCCCTTCGTGTCGGCACATGGGGAGCGCGGGGTCAGGGTGAAGCGGAACGCTCCACCGTCGGTGTGGGAGCCGCCTCGCGCCACCCAGTAGTGATCGGCCAGGGGTTGAAAGCGGTCGTCCTCTGCGGCCAGCGAGCGCAGGCAGGCGTTAATCGCCTGCCGCTCACTGGCAATCAGCCCGATTTGCACCCTCTCCTCGGGCTTTCCCGGGTCGTTCTCAAACAGAGCAAATACCTGCGGCCTCAGCATGCTGGTGTCGGTAATCCCCAGGAGTTCCAGAACCCCCTTCCGGGAGCGCGCGATGATGAAAAACCAGGGGCCATCCGGCGAGCCGTGCAGGTGCACGCGCTGGACGGCCCGATACAGTGCCTGCTTTTCGGGGGGGAGCATCTGGAAGTCGTGCTCGGTGGTTGGGGCCATCGCCTCCAGAAGGATTTCCAGGGGATACCCATAGATGCGGTCCAGCAGGTCAAACAGTTGCACGCTGACCTCGGTATCGGTCAGAAACAATTGACCGATACCGCGCTGGCGCAGGTATTCGCATATTGCGTGGTAGTTGGCAAAGTCACCGTTGTGCACCAGAGCCTCGTTCAATCCGACAAAGGGGTGCGCCCCGCCCGGGTGCCAGACGCGCCCCTTCGTGGGATAGCGCTGATGAGCGATCCAGATATGGGCCGTCTGGTTCTCCAGGCAATAATAACGGATGACCTGTTCGGCGTAGCCGACAATTTTCAGCACCGAGAGATTTCGCCCGTGGCTGAGAACGAAGGCCCGCTTTTCTCCCAGACTGGCGTAGAAGCGGATGTTCAGTCGGCAGGAATTCTGGTAGACAAATTCCTCCTCTACGGCCTCCGGGGAGAGTTTCTCCAGGCCCTTCTCGGCGGCGAACCGTTCCAGAACGTCGGGACGAACGCGTACGAAGTATCGCCAGACATCCGGTGGGCGGATTTCCAGCCCCTCTACCGCGCGATGGTCTTCCAGGTGGGGCAGTTCATAGGCCGCCGCGATGTCAAAGTGTGGTGTGATGAATTCGGTCTCCACCTCCGCCCGCGCGCGGGGGTCTAACAGGGCAATCTGGAGAAGAAAGTGGCCGGACAGGGTCTCCATCGGCACACCGACCTGGGTCGGGTCCAGTCCGACCATCGCGATGCCCCCTCCTTTGCCATTGCCGCGGTTATGCATCTGCATAGCGGCAGTTCGGATGTGTCGGCCGGCAACAGGGATGTTGGCGGCCAGCCCCAGCACCCCACAGCCACCCTCGGCGGCTTCATCGGAGCGTCGCACAGGGGGGAACTGAGCCAGCAATTCCCGGCGGGAACGGATAATTGCCTCTATCGCTCTGTCGTCCATCGGGACCCTCCTGGTAGTGAAAATGTGTGGCTCATATTCTGGCCATCCGACACTTTC
>JBBIKR010000047.1:1479-8664 GCA_037445395.1 Thermoflexales bacterium | reverse complement strand
CCCCTCCCGTTCCCGTCCCCCGAATGGCCGGATATGGCTACCGGGCCTGATACCGGTTCGTAATCGGCAACCGCCAATCTTTCCCAAACGCCCGCGGGGTGATCTTCACCCCCGGCGGGCTCTGGCGTCGCTTGTACTCACTGCGATCCACCATCTGGATTACCTGTCGTACCATCTCCTCGTCAACACCGCTCCGGACAATGTCGGCAATCCCGCATCGTTCTTCCACATAGGCATGGAGAATCGGGTCCAGTATCTCGTAGGGTGGCAGAGAGTCGGTATCCCGCTGATTTGGCCGCAATTCCGCCGACGGCGGTTTTTCCAGCACTCGCTTCGGAATCCATTCCCGACCGGCCCGCTCATTCCGATGTCGGGCCAGTTGGTAGACCAGGGTCTTGGGAACGTCCTTCAGGATGGCAAATCCCCCGGCCGTGTCGCCGTAGAGGGTGGTATAGCCGACGCTGACCTCGCTCTTGTTGCCGGTGGTCAGTACCAGCCAGCCGAACTTGTTGGAAAGGGCCATCAGGACCGTGCCCCGGATTCGGGATTGCAGGTTTTCCTCGGTGACATCCATTTCCCGGCCCTGAAAAAGGGGGGCCAGTGCGTCCAGGAAAGTCTGGAAGACGCCGTCAATGGGGATGACAAGGAAGTGGATGCCCAGATTTCGGGCCACCTGCTCCGCATCTTCCAGGCTGTGGGACGATGAGTAGCGGGTGGGCATCGCGACCCCGGTCACGTTTTCCGGCCCCAGGGCATCGGCGGCAATGGCGGCGGTGAGGGAAGAGTCTATGCCTCCGGAAAGGCCGATGACCGCCCGCCGGAAACCGTTCTTGAGGACGTAATCGCGCGTGCCCAGCACCAGGGCCTGGTAGATTTCCTCCACCGATTCCAGCGGTTTCTCCAGGGTGGACGGGAGTGACTCTCTATCCGCGATCCAGGCCAGCGGAGAAAGTTCCACCCGCTGGAACGGGTCGGCCTCCGGACGATGGGCTTTGCGATGGCGCGGGTCGTACAAACGCCAGCGAAAGACCTCCCGCAGGTCCAGGTCGGCCACAACCAGTTGTTCTTCAAATTGCCGCCCGCGAGCGATGACTTCCCCCTGGGGCCCGCAGATCAGACTGTGGCCGTCAAAAACCAGTTCATCCTGCCCACCGACCAGGTTGCAGTAGGCGACATAGGCGACATTGTCCGCCGCGCGGGTAGATAGCATCCGTTCGCGCGCCCGTCCTTTGCCGATGTGATAGGGGGAAGCGGAGATGTTGATCAGAATTTCGGCGCCGGCCTGCATCGCCTGGGCCTGGGGAGGGCCATCCGGATACCAGATGTCCTCGCAGATGCTCACGCCAATGATTGCCCCTTCCCGCACAAAGACCATCCGTTGCTGTCCGGCCCGGAAATAGCGGTTCTCATCAAACACGCCGTAGTTGGGAAGGTACTGTTTCTGATAGATGCCTGCCAGTTGACCATCGTGGAGGACGGCCGCCGCGTTGTACAGGTCATCCCCGGCGTCCAGAGTACCGGCGATCACCGTCAGCCCTCGGGTAGCGGGTACAATCTCGTGAAGGGTGCGCATGGCGGCCTCCACGAAATCGGGCTTCAGGAGCAGGTCTTCCGGCGGGTAGCCGGTGATGGCCATCTCGGGGAAAACCAGAATGTCGGTTCCGATCGCGCGCGCCCGTTCTATCCAGGCCAGGATTTTATCCCGATTGCCGGTCAGGTCGCCCACGGTCGTGTTGATCTGTGCCAGAACCACCCGCACCATTCCTTAATCCTCCAGATAGACCAGCAGGTCACTCCGGCCGCGCAGTTCAGCGATAGATTTCATGCCCAGGATGCGGAGAATCCCGGCCAGTTGCCACAGCCAGGCAGTGTACAGGTGGACGATGCGCTGGGAAGCCTCGTCGCTATCCACTTTTCTGGCCTGCTCCGGATCGGTGGTGGTGATGCCGAAAGGACATCCCAGCCCTTTTTCGCATTGACCAACGCGAACGCAGCCGATGGCGACCAGTTCCGCCGTTCCCAGAATCGCCCCATCGGCCCCCAGGGCAATTGCCTTGGCCACGTCCCAGACGGTGCGCAATCCTCCGGAGACCATCAGGGTTACCTGGTCACGGATGCCCTCTTCCACCAGAAACCGGTGGACTTTGGGGATCGCGTACTCAATCGGCATCGCAATGCTCTTTTTGGCAATCTCCGGGGCTGCACCGGTTCCCCCGTAGGCTCCATCCAGATGGACGATGTGCGCGCCGGCGTAATATGCCCCGACGGCAACCATGTCCACATCCGTTGGCGTGGAGACTTTCACACTGATCAGTGCCCGAGGGTTGACCTGTTTGAGCCAGTCCACATGCTTCTTGTGGTCTTCCACGGAATAGACGCTGTGGAAGGGGAACGGCGAGAAGAGGGAAATGCCCTCTACGGCCTCGCGCAGGCGGGCAACCGAGGCGGTGTTCTTATTGCTCAGAAGATGGCCCCCCAGACCCGGCTTGGCCCCCTGGGCGTATTTGATTTCCACCACCCGGGCTCGCTGAATGGTCTCCTCCCGTACTCCAAACAGGCCGGTCGCCACCTGGGTGATGATATGCTCGGCGTAGGGGATCAGTTCCTCGGGATACCCTCCCTCACCGGTAGAGGTGAGGGTGCCCATCATCTGTGCTGCCCGGGCGCGCGCCCGCATCACCGGCAGGCTGACCGAACCGTAGGACATCCCCGCCCCATACCAGGGGACGGCGATGACGACCTGGGGCCGTCCATCGGAGCGGCGGTTCAGGGGAAGGGAGAGGTCAAATTCTCGCGGGTCAGCGACAGGTGGATGGGCCGGGTCCATCTCCATCTCAAAGGCAAAGGCCAGGCGATCAAATCCCCCGTCCGAGGCACCGAAGCGGTACTCCCATTCCGGGCCCTCCGGCAGATGACCGGTCCGTGCTTGCTGCTGGGTGATCAGAATCAGACTCTGGGGCCAGCGAAAATCCCCTTCGCCGCCGACGAGGATAGGGAGCATCGGGAGCGCAGAACGGGGCCGGCTTCCGGCCACCACCTGCCGGAAACCCTTCTCCTCGGTTTTGTGCCAGATGGTCCGCCCGATCTCGCCCCGCAAACGGCGGATCTCCCGCATCCCCATTGCGCCCAGGGCTTCCAGCATCTGGTCTCGCCAGGCGTTGATTAGATTTACGACGCGCTGGGCGCCCCAGGTCGGATCTATTTCCCCGCTTTCCACCGGGCAACGCCCTCTATCGGCCCACAGAGCGCATCCCCAGGCGACAAGCAAAATGAAATCCACGGCCACCGCGTCCGCTCCACAGGCAATGGATTTGACCGCGTGCTCGGGCGAAGCGATCCCGCCGGAAACGATCAGAGTGACCCGGTCACGCAGGGCGGCCTGAACCAGTGCCTGATGGACCTCCTGCAAGGATTCGGGGATGGGCCGCCCGGCCGTATCCCGTCCAACGTCATCGGCAATCAAATGGATCAGCGGGACCCCTGCCCTGGCACAGGCTACGGAGAATTCGGCGGCCTGTGGCCCCAGGGGCAGGCAAATACCGATCACCGCCTGGGGGTACAAACGCTCCAGCGTCTCCAGGATGCCGAACGCCGACGGATGAACAATGCCTTCTACTTCAATGTACGGCGGGCTCCACGGCAGGTTTCCCTCTTCCCCTTCGGCGATCCGGACGCCGAGGTGAGCATGATACTCGTGCAGGTCTCCGGCATAGTCGGCGGGTGAGATCACCGAGAGCGTGTGGAGCGTTTTTGCCGCCATAGCCAGTGCGCGGAGAGCACCCCGCCCGGGCAACGGGAGGGGTAACGGGTTAAAAATTACCGGCACAGGCAGGCTGATCCAGGTCGGAAGAGAGGGGACCCATCGCCCCTGGTCGTCAAAGATCAGACGGTCGGGCCGGGCGCCGAGGTCCACCTGGGTGGAGATGTACTCCCGTCCGTGGATGCCGTCACGCGTCGGGCGGACGATTTCGCTCATATCCAGCCACAGGCCGTCAAAGCCCTCCCCGGCAAACTTCCCGCCGTACCCCGCCCCGGAGATGGGGATCCGCCCGGTTTCGGACTGGTACCAGGTCTGGGTGATGATTTCGGCCGTCCAGTAGTCGTCGCCGCGATGGCTGCGCCCAGGGAAAACCGGATGACCGTATTTGATATACGGTTCCCCCTCGGCCAGGATGAACTCCGCCGGATATCCGCCCGCAGGAGGGGGCGCGGGCCGGGGATGGATACGGTAACGGGTTCTCTCCATCACTCTCCTCCGATCCGGGGGAAGGCCATCACTCTGAAGGCAAAGGCACCGGGCAGCATCCTGTATATAAAACGACAGGCCGCCCTCTTTTGAGGGCGGCCTGGCCTTCAGCAACCAGAGGATTAACCGCGTGGCAACAACGGCTGCCGCCCCCAGGGCGAGCCGGGCCAGCGGTTATTGTACACAACCAGCATGCGGTACATGGCGAACCTTGGTCAGGATTATACCACGATTTGTGAAGATGGCAAATGACAAGTGTCACTTGACCAAACAGCCATTTTGGAGTATCCTTCCCCATTGGCCTTGCATCCTGCATCCTGCGTCCTGCATCCTGCATCCTGCATCTTGCATCTTGATCCGAGGAGGTTAACGGTGTACCGGATTCTGGAGAAACAGGTCCTCAGTGACGTCACCAAACTCATGGTGGTGGAGGCCCCCCACGTGGCGCGCAAGGCCAGGGCCGGGCAATTCGTCATCGTCCGCATTGACGAGCACGGCGAGCGCATCCCCCTGACCATCGCCGACTACGACCGGGAGGCCGGCACCATCACCCTCATCTTCCAGGAGGTCGGCAAGTCCACCATGCACCTGGGCACGCTGAAGGTGGGGGACGCGCTGGCCACGCTGGCCGGGCCCCTGGGCCATCCCACCGAGATCGCCAACTACGGGACGGTGGTCTGCGTGGGCGGCGGCGTGGGCATTGCCCCCATCTTCCCCATCGCCCGCTCCCTGAAGGAGGCCGGGAATCACGTCATCTCCATCATCGGCGCCCGCACCCGGGACCTGCTCTTCTGGGAGGACCGGATGCGCGCCGTCTCGGACGAACTCATCGTCTGCACCGACGACGGTTCCTACGGGCGCAAGGCGCTGGTCACCGAGCCCCTGAAGGAACTGCTGGAGGCGCGGGGCAGGGAAATCGCCCGCGTCTGGGCCATCGGCCCCGCCATCATGATGAAGTTCGTCTCGCTGACGACGAAGCCCTTCGGGATTCCCACCATCGTCAGCCTGAACACCATTATGATTGACGGGACGGGGATGTGCGGCGGGTGCCGCGTCCTGCTGGAAGAGGGCGCGCAGTTCGTCTGCGTGGACGGCCCCGAATTTGACGGCCACAAGGTGGACTGGGACAACCTCCTGGCCCGCCTGTCCTTCTACCGCGAAGAGGAACGGCTGGCCGTGGAGCGCTGGGAGCACGAATGCCGCCTGGAAGGCGTACTGAAGGAACAGGAGGCGATCCGATGACCCCCCTCACCCAACGAGAACGGATGAAAATCCCCCGCCAGAAGATGCCCGAACAGGACCCGGTCGTCCGGCGGGGGAACTTCAACGAGGTCGCGCTGGGCTTCACAGAGGAACTGGCACTGGCGGAAGCGAACCGCTGTCTCCAGTGCGAACGGCCCCACTGCGTGGAGGGCTGCCCGGTGGGGGTCCTCATCCCCCAGTTCATCCGCGCCCTGCGGGAAGGGGACATGGTCGGCGCGGTGGCGGCGATGAAGGTCAAAAACAGCCTCCCCGCCATCTGCGGGCGGGTCTGCCCCCAGGAAGTACAGTGCGAGGCCCGCTGCGTCCTGGCCAAAAAGGGCCAGCCCGTCGCCATCGGGCGGCTGGAGCGGTTCGTGGGCGACTACGAACTGGCCATGCGCACCTGCCCGCTGGAGCGGAAGCCCTCCACCGGCAAGAAGGTCGCCGTCGTCGGCACGGGCCCGGCGGGGCTCACCTGCGCGGTGGATGTGGCGCGGGAAGGGCACAACGTGGTGATGTTTGAGTCACTGCATGCCCCCGGCGGCGTCCTGGTCTACGGCATCCCGGAGTTCCGTCTGCCCAAGAGCGTGGTCCACGCGGAGATTGACTACGCGGTGGAGTGCCTGGGGATTCAGATTCACACCGACCACGTCATCGGCCGGACGCTGACCCTGAGCGAACTGCTGGCCGAGTACGACGCGGTCTTCCTGGGCACCGGCGCCGGACTCCCCTCGTTCATGCGCATCCCCGGCATCAATTACAACGGCGTCATGAGCGCCAACGAGTTCCTCACCCGCGTCAACCTGATGAAGGGCTACCTCTTCCCGGAGTACGACACGCCGGTGAAGGTGGGGAAGAAGGTTGCGGTCATTGGCGCGGGGAACGTGGCGATGGACGCGGCCCGTTGCGCGCTCCGTCTCCAGACCCTGCAGGGGAAGGGCGGCGAGGTGCACATCGTCTACCGCCGTTCCCGCGATGAGGTCCCCGCGCGCGCCGAAGAGGTCCACCACGCCGAGGAGGAGGGGGTCATTTTTGACTTCCTCACCAATCCGGTGGAAATTTTTGGGGACGAGAAGGGGAACGTGCGCGGGATGCGCTGCATCCGCATGGAACTGGGCGAGCCGGACGCTTCCGGTCGGCGCTCCCCGGTGCCGATTCCCGGCCCCGAGTTTGAAATGGACGTGGACATGGTCATCTTCGCCCTGGGCACCAGTCCGAACCCGCTGGTCTTTATGGACGCGTCGGGCCTGCAACGGACGAAGCACGGGACAGTGGTGGTCAAGGACGAGGAGACGGGCCGGACGACGATGCCGCGAGTGTGGGCCGGTGGGGATGTGGTGACCGGCGCGGCGACGGTGGTGAGCGCGATGGGGGCCGGCAAGCGGGCCGCCGCCGACATCAACCGCTTCCTGGCGGGGGAGGTCACGGACTGGTAACACCGTTGTGGGGGTGATTCCACCGCGAAGACGCAGAGGGCGCAGAGGTTTTCCGGCCATTGCGGAGGAAAGCGGAGGTGGAAGTCCGCTCTCCGGATGGTTTGCCGCTGGTGATTGACCGGGTCCCGGCGGAAGCGGTCTTCTCGGCAGCGATCACGGCGCGAAAGCCGTAGGGGAAAAATCGGGCGGGGGGGGGGCCGCCCGCCCCGCCCCCCCCCGGGGCCCGACCCCCCGCCGGGGGGGGTGGGGCCCCCACGCCCC
>JBBIKR010000047.1:0-1469 GCA_037445395.1 Thermoflexales bacterium | reverse complement strand
CCCCGTCGTGTCCTTGTGCCCCGCTACCCCGGCCCCAACGCGTTTGGCAATAACGCGGGGGGGCGGGGGCTGGCCATCCCCCCAACCCCCTTCTCCCATCCCCCGGCAGGGCGGTTCTACTCCAGCACGCACACCGACGCCGGCACCCGGAGATAAAGTGCCAGACTCTCGGAAATGGTGAACTCCCATCCTTCCTCGTCCGGCCCGATGAAGCCGACGGTCATGTCCTGCCCCAGGACGATGGAGGCAAACTGGCGGCCCACCGCCAGCAGGACCCCGCCGTCCCTGAGAAGCGGAACCTTGACCAGCCCGCCGGTGATGAGCGTCTGGACGTGCTCCATTTCCGTCATCGGGCCCTGGGGGTAGCGCCGGAAGAGGAGGTTGTAGCGGGCAGGGGCCAGGCCGAGGGCATAGGGGCCGTGGAAGCCTGCCTCGTCCAGCGCGGTGACCGCCCGGATCAGGTCGTCCATCGCCGCCCCGACCTCGCTCCAGTCCGAGAGTTTGACTTTCTGGACGCCTGGAGCGGTCAGCAGGCCGGGTATATCCCCCATGCCGTGGAAGATCAGTTCATCCTCCCGTCGGGCGCACTTCATTGCGGCCTGCGCGACCGGCTGGAGATTCAGCGCCAGGCCATCTCGCTCGTACGCGGCCAGGTCGCGCAGGGGGATTTCAAACTCCTCCATCAGGAAAGCCAGGGGGAGGGTTTTGCTGACAAACACCCCCGAAGCGGCCTCTTCTTCCGGCAGGGGGATCGCTTTGAGGCCCAGGCCGTAGGGTCCCTCCAGGGGCAGCAGTCTACGGCCTGCCAGTTGGGCCTTCGCCGCCTCCACCATCGCAGCGTCCAGTACCGCCCAGACCTCTTCGCCGAAAGGCGCACCGTCACGTCCCAGATATTTGTTGGGCATCGTTCACCTCCTCATCGCAGGGAGCCAATGGTCGGTTCCTCACCTTCCTCTTTCGCTGGAGAGGAACCGGCCAGTTCAGCCGCCATCTCGTCCACTTCCGCCCTCCCCTCGGCCAGCCATTTCGCCTCGTCGCCCGTGAGGATTTCCAGCAGCCGTTCAAACTCCCCGGCGTGGACCCGCTCCTCGTTGGCGATGTCTATGAGCACTTTCTTGGCCAGGGGGTGGTCGGTGGCGTCGGCATGGGCCATGTAGAGGTGGACGGCCTCATGCTCGGCGGCCAGGTTCAGACGGATGGCCCGGATCAGTTCCTCCAGGGTGAGTTTCCGTTCGGGGACTTTTCCGCTAAAGGGATTGACGAATTCGGGCATGGGACACCTCCGTGAAAGGATGCAAGGATACAGGGATACAAGGATACAAGGATACAAGGATGGATGCGTTGTCGGTCAGGGCTGATTCAATTGTATCCGGATTGCCTGGAAAGTCAAACAACGATGAATCAAATTCCGGGTCTGCCAGATCCAGAGGGCTGTGGCCGGCCCGCTTGCCCCGCTCAAAGCGGTGATG
>JBBIKR010000046.1:0-25490 GCA_037445395.1 Thermoflexales bacterium | reverse complement strand
CTCGTCCGCCACCCAGAGCCCGACGATCAGCAACCCCAGCGGGAAGGAGCCGTGGCAGTTGGCCCAGAACGCCATCCCCAGGGGGAAGACGGCCAGCCAGCCCCAGAAGCACGATCTCCGGCCCGCGCGGTTCTTCTCCCTCTCGTCATCCTCGCCCTCCCCGCGCCGGATTTCGTGGATGGCCCACAGGAACAGCGGTGCCAGGAAGAAGGTAGCGGCCTGGGGGCGGACGTTCCAGTCGTTGATCCCCAGCGCGGCGGCGAAGAGGGTGGCCGCCGCCGCGACGCGGGGACTGCCGGAGATGCGCCAGGCCAGGGCGAGGGTCAGGCCATACGCCGCGGCGACGGTCAGGCTGTGGACGAAGACCACCAGCGCCGCCCCCCCCAGCGCATAGAGGGAATAGAGCACCACCTCGGGCAGCCAGAAGGCCGCGTAGGAAGGGTACGGTGCCCCAGCGGCCGTATAGGAGAACGTGTCTACCGTGGGGATGCGCCCGGTGGCAAGAATCTCCCGCCCCACGGCCATATGCCACCAGAAGTCGTGGGGGCGAATGGGATGAGTGTTCAGAAAAGCGAAGACGCCCAGCAGGACCGTCAGCGGCCAGAGATGGGCCACCGATAGAGGCCAGTGCCCCCGAAGGGAAGAGCGGGCCACTTTCTACTCCCGGTGTTGCGCTACCTGTTCAACCCCAACCAGCGGAGGTGCGTTGCACCTTCAGGCCCTTAACCCACCAACCCGTACCTCTGCAATACCGGCCGGGGGTCCACCATATTCTTATCCAGTTCCGCCTTCTTTTCCTCCATCCCGAAGGCCAGCACCATCAACTGGGTGATGTAGAGGACGGGCAACTGGAAATCCAGTTTCATCTGGACCTGCCGGGCTTCCACGTTCACCTGGCAGAGGGGACAGGCGGTGACCATCAGTTCCGCTCCGCTATCGTGCGCGTTCCGCAGAATCTTTTCCGAAAGTTCCAGTGCGACATTCGTCTGGGTAATCCCCAGGCTGCCGCCGCAGCAATCCGTTTTATAAGACCACTCCACCGGTTCACCACCCAGCGCCCGGATGACGTCGTCCATACAGGTGGGGTTCTCCGGGTCCTCCGCGCCGGTGTACTTCGGCGGGCGGGTGGTGGCGCAGCCGTAGTACGAGGCAACCCGCATACCCTGCAGGGGCTTTTTCACCTGCGCGCGGATTGCCTCCAGCCCCGCCCGCTCCAGCAACGTTTCCACCGCATGGAGCGTCTCCACCGTCCCCTGATACCGGTAGCCGATCCGTTCCGCCATCTGCTCGGCCAGTTCCGGTCGGTGGGCCATCTCGTAGGCACCGGCGCGGAAGCGCTGGTAGCACCCCAGGCACGGCGCCACCACCTGCTTCAGCCCCATCTGCTCCACCAGCGCCAGGTTCACCCCGGCATAGTAGCCCGCCAGCACCGGGTCGGTGGTATGCGCGGGGGTGGAGCCGCAGCAGACCCACCCCGGCGGCTCCACCAGTTGGATGCCCAGCACCTCACAGACGGCGCGGAAGGTGTGGTCGTACTCGGTGGCGGTGGACTCCAGCGAACAGCCGGGATAGTAGGCGATGACGTTTCCCTTTGCCTCCACCCGCCTGACCTTCTTCGGCGGACGGACGAACTCCGGGAGCAGCCGAATCTTCCGCTTGAGGATCATCGGGACGCCCAGGTCCATATCCTTCAGCGGCTGGCCGGTCAGGACGTTCATCATCCCCATCAGGCCGGCCTCATAGAGCCGTCCGGCCACCCCAATCGTTTTGAGGAAGACCTGGGTGAAGAGTTCCACTTCCCGCACCGGCGGCTTGATGCCTCGCTTCCGGGCCTCTATGCGGAGCACGTCCATCACCCCGGCCACATCTATGCCCTGGGGACAGCGGGTGGAGCAGGTGACGCACGCCGCGCAAATCCAGGGGGTCTTCGCTTCCAGCACCCGCTCGTCGTTGAACTGAATGGCCCGCATCACCTGGTTGGGCAACAGGTCCATATGCTCCGCTACCGGGCATCCGCTGGAGCAGCGGACACACTGGTAGCAGAGATACGGGTTGGAGCCGGTATGTTCCTCCACAATCTCCGCCAGCGTTTGCGTTCGGACTCGTGCTCTGGCAGCCATAAGGACTCCTTACAAACACCTGCGATTCGTGGCTACACCTGAGGGCGGGGCAGGAGACCGGCCCCTTCCACGATCGGTTTCACGGCCTCTTCCCACTCAATCGCCATGATGTGGACGCCCGCCACGCCGGGGATTTCGCGGATTTCCTGGATTTGCTCAATGGCGATGCGGATACCCTCCCGCTCCCAGGCCTCCTTGCGGGCCTTCTTGTCCTCTTTGGGGATTCCGGCGACCGCTGCCTCCATCCGCTCCACGTACTCGTCCCGCACCCGCATCCCCGGCACCTTATCCCGCATATAGCGGGCCGCGCCAGCAGATTTCAGAGGACCGATCCCGGCCAGGATGTACACCTTCTCATGCAGGCCCATATCCACCACCCGCTTCATGAACTCCCGGAAGCGGGGGATGTCCAGGATGATCTGGGTCTGGATGAAGTCCACCCCGGCGGCGATCTTCTTCGCCAGGCGGTACGGACGGAAATCAAAGGGGTCGGCAAAGGGATTCTCCGCCGCGCCGATGAAGAAAGCCGGACGCACCCCCTTGATTTCGTCGCCGCACTGGAAGCGCCCCTCGTCCCGCATGTCCCGCACCATGCGGATGAACTGGATGGAGTCCAGGTCGTGGACATTCTTGGCGGTGGGATGGTTGCCGAAACTCTGATGGTCGCCAGTGAGACAGAGGAGGTTGCGCGCGCCCAGGGCGTAGGCCCCCAGCAGGTCCGATTGCATCGCCAGCCGGTTGCGGTCCCGGCAGGTCATCTGCACAATGGGCTCCACCCCCTCCTGCATGGCCAGCACGGCCGAGGCGATGCTGGACATACGGACGATGGCGGTCTGGTTGTCGGTGATGTTCGTGGCGTCCACCACCCCTTTGAGCAGGCGGGCCTTGCGCCGGATGACCTCCGGATCGGCGCTCTGGGGCGGGCCGATCTCCGCCGTCACCACGAAATGGCCCGCGCGCAGGAGTTTCTCCAGATTGCTGCCGGACTTGTAGCCATTGGTCTGCTCGCTCATGCTCTCACCTCACTCTTTCTCAGGCAGTCTCAGGTCCTCCCGCACAATCTTGCGGGGGCCACCGTCGCGGCTGCGGGACCAGTTCTTGGGCGGTTGCACCTCCAGCAGCCGTTCCACCTGGCCGAATTTGATCGCCCGCTCCCAGATGAGTTGCCAGGCGCAGGGGATGTCGGGGTTTACCTCGCAGACACCGTTCTGGGAGCCGCCGCAGGGGCCGTTCAGGAGTTGCTTGGAACAGCGGGCAATGGGGCAGATGCCGAAGGTGATGCCCAGGATGCAGTCGCCGCAGGCCTGGCAGCGCTCCTCCCAGACCCCGTGCTCTTCCGGTAGCCCCAGGAAGGTGGTGTTCAGGCCCGGCAGGGTGATGGTATCGGGGAAGTGCTCGTTCATCGCCTGGACACCGATGCCGCAGGCCAGGCTGAGGACCGCGTCGTAGTCCTTCAGCCGGTCCGCCAGCGGGTCAATGTACTCCCACTCGCATTGCCGCTGGACGGTGACCTCGTCCACCTCCATCGGATGCCCCTCCAGTTTGCTCTTCATGCGGAGGGCCGAGGCCAGAATCGCCGCCTCCTTCTCGCCCCCGGCGAAGCAGACGGTCACACACGTCCCGCACCCGGCCACCAGCACCCGGCGGGCATTCCCCAGCAAGTTCATAATTTCTTCCAGTGGTTTCTGTTCACCGATAATCATGGAATCCTCCGTTCACGTTTTGCTTTTCACGTTTCACGTTTCACGCTTCGCGTTTTCTGCTTCAGCGGATTCGGCCCCAACTTCCGGACCGTCCCCGTCATCTCCCGGACGTATTCCGCGAACTGCACCGCCATCGCCGAGGAGAGGTTGAACATGCGCACCCGCTCCCCGCCCAGGCCGATTTTGTCCAGCCATTCGGCGGCGTACTTGACTCTTCGTTTGGCGTTGACATTACCTTCCAGGTAATGACATTCGCCCTCCAGTCAACCCGCCACCATCACGCCGTCGGCGCCGTGCTCAAAGGCGCGGAGAATCTCCGAGACCTCCACCCGACCGGAGCAGGGCACCTCCACGATGCGGACGCCTGTGGGATAGTTGAGGCGCATCACCCCGGCCAGGTCAGCCGCCGCATAGGCGCAGTAGTGGCAGCAGAAGGCCAGAATTTTGGGTTCAAAGGTCTCTTCCATAGCCGCCTCCCGTTCAGAGAGCCAGCAAAGATAGCAACGTCCCCCCGTAAAAAGCGATCAGCAAAGCCGTACTGGGCTGGTACTCGCAACACGCGATCTTTGCCAGACACCCTGCGTCGCCCAGCACACGGTCCACAAACTGCCGGGTCAGATACTGGGTCCACCGCTTCATGGCCTGGTCCCGGTGAGTATGGCCGTAGTAGCGGTCGGAGAAATAGCCGTACCGCTCCCGCTCCTCCCACGTCGCCAGACGTCCCTCCCGCAGGTACAGGTCCAGCAACTCGCTATCGGTAAACTGGTCAAAGGCCACACCCGGATAGAACGTCGCCAGCAGGGCCTCCACCTCCGATCGCGGCCGGTCGCTATAGAATTTCGCCAGCAACCGATGGGTCCGCAGGCAGTGTTGCAAATAGTGACGGTAATGGGCAATACCGTCTATCAGGAACCGGTATCCCTCGCCGCAATGGGTGAACCAGTCCTGAATCTGATGGAGCGTCGCGCCAAAGACGTAGGGATGCCCCAGGGCAATCGCTTGCTCCACAAACCGGCGTGCTGTGCGCCATCCCGCAAAATGGAGAAGCGGGTAGAAGGTCAGTGCCAGGAGCGAGTAGGCATCCACAAAGAGGTTGCCTCGGGCAATCAGTTCGGCAACGTACGCGCTTGCCGCCCCCAGACGGTTCCCGATGACTTCCAGGGTCCAGGTTTTGGTCAGGTGGTAGTGAACGTCACCTTGGGCCATGCTACATTGTGGCTTCAGTGTCAGAATCGGTGTTTTGCGACGACCGCGGCCCTTATCTTTCCCGTCTACCCCATGGGCCTGTGCAGTCACTCGCCCCGCTGGGGGGGCAAGAACGGAGGTTATAGCGGTTTTGCGAGCGGGTTGCATCCGCCTGCAAAACCCCACCTCTTCCCCATTTACAGGCGCGATACGCCTCGCAAGCGGACTGGTAGGTGGTACTTGACAAATGCAGGAACACAATATATAATGCTTATAGGTAGGGAGTAAATCCGGACCAAGGCGGGACGGCTGGAAGCAGCCCTCCACCCGAATTCTCGGGTAAACGCCTCCCGGTATCCCTATCTTTTCTTTTTATTTCCCGCCACTTTACCGTTTTCCCCATAACCACTTTTGGTTGAACAATCTCCAAAAACTGGCTCTTGCCCTCAGCATGCTCTCTCACCGCTCCGGCGACAAAGTCAGCAATCTGGATAACTGCCTCCTGCTGGCTGTCTATATGGAAAGGCCTTATGCCTAACCGAAGCATGACGAACTGGTCAAATTTTTCTCGTTGCTCCCGAGTCGCAAAGTGCACATCCACCTTTACTTCAAGAGCCGGATAATATGCCAGGCATTCGCTAACCAGTTCACAAAACATTAACCCGTAGTTTTCTGGTGTATCTGGTACCCCTTCCCCCTCTTTGTCTACAACCAACCAGAAGATTTGCACCTCCTTCCGAGCCAATAACTGCAGGACCCTCCTGCGCACTCCCTCAGTCGCATTCCACCATTTGACCTCCTGCCCTCCCCGTCTTTTCAGCCGAACGGGCTTCCCTGACCGACCTGCCCGGCGAATGACCTTACGCATCTCCCGGGTATGGGGAGCAACAACCGCTACCAGAGCAACATGCCGAGCGTTCGGATCGGCGAGGCGGCCAGATTCGTCCACGTAGGCGATAACGGGTACGCTCATCCAATTTCTACCAATTCTCCCACCGCCTCTATCTTCGCCTCTACCTGCACATCCCGGTAGTGGAGCAACTGGATGGCCTTCGCCGGGCATTCGCCCACGCAGACGCCACAGCCGTGGCATTGGGCCGGCTCAATGTAGGCCGCACCGATGATCCCCCCCACCCCCATCAGGTCGGCGCGGATGCGCGGCACGCGGTAGGGGCAAATCCGCACACAGGTCAGGCATCCCACGCACTTCTCCGCATCCACCTGCGCAACGACACCGCCCACTTCCAGGTAATCCCGGCCCAGGATGGTCGCTGCGCGGGCCGCGGCCGCCTGCGCCTGGGCGATGGCCTCCCCCAGGAACTTCGGATAGTGGGCCATCCCGGCCAGGAAGAAGCCATCGGTGGCGAAATCCACCGGGCGCAGTTTCACGTGCGCCTCCAGGAAGAAGCCGTCCAGGTCCACCGGCAACTTCAGCCGCGCCGCCAGGTCCCGCGACCCCGGCGACGGCACCACCGGCATGCTCAACACCAGCAGGTCCGGGCTGAGCACCAACTCCTCCCCCAGCACCGGCTCCCACACCCGAACCTGCAACCCGGAATCTGCGACCTGCACCTGAGGCTTCCGGTCAAAATCGTACCGGACGAAGAGCACCCCAGCCCGGCGGGCCTCCTGGTAGATGCGCTCTTTGAAGCCGAAGGTCCGGATGTCCCGGTAGATGACCGTCACCTGGGCCTGAGGCTTATGTCGCTTCAGCATCAGCGCGTTCTTGAGGGCCGTGGTGCAGCAGATGCGGGCGCAGTACTTCTCCGCCGGCCCCACACACTGGATCATCACCACCGAACCGGGCAGGTCCTTCCCCTCCCCCAGGCGCTGTTCAAATTCCTGTTGAGTCATGATGCGGGGGTCGGTGCCGTAGCCGTAATCGGGCCCCCGATACTCCACCCCGCCGACAGCCACAATCGCCACGCCGTGACGGACCTCCAACTCCCCCGCCGGCCCCCGCAGTCGGGAGACGTACTGGCCGACAAACCCGCTCGTCCCCAGGACCTCGGTGTTCAGGTGAACGGTGATCAGCGGCTCCGCCATCACCCGCCCGACCAGCGCGCGGGTATACGCCTGCGGGTCCAGCCACATCCGCTCCCCATCCCCCGTCGCCTCCTGGAGCGAATGGCGCAGGTGGAGCAGGTTGCCTCCCAGCCGGTCCGACCGTTCCACCAGATGGACCGGGAAACCCTGACGGGCCAGAGTGAGGGCCGCGTTCATCCCGGCCGCGCCCCCGCCGATGACCAGCGCGGCCTTCTCCACCGGCACGCGCGTCCGATGGAGCGGCTCCAGCCGGGCCGCCTTCGCCACCGCCATCCGCACCAGGTCCTTCGCCTTCTCGGTCGCCCGATCCCAATCGTTCTGGTGGACCCACGAGCACTGGTTGCGGATGTTGGCCATCTCAAAGAGGTACGGGTTGAGCCCCGCCTGCCGGATGGCCTCCTGGAAGAGCGGCTCGTGGGTGAGCGGCGTACAGGCCGCAACGACGACCCGGTTCAGGTTCAGTTCCTGCACCCGCTCAATGATGCGCCGGATGGAATCCTGAGAGCAGGTATAGAGGTTATACTCCGCATGGACCACTCCCGGCAGGGTGGCCGCGTACTCCGCCACCGCAGGCACATCCAGATACCCGGCAATGTTGGAGCCGCATTTGCAGACGAACACCCCAATGCGCAGGCCTTCTCCGGAAACGTCCCGCTCCGGCGGATAGACCTCCGGCGTCGTCTCGGTCCAGCGGGCAGGGGCCAGCAGTGCCCCGGCCAGCCCCGCCGCGGCGCTGGCCTCCACCACCGATTCGGGGATGTCCTTCGGCTCCCGGAAGGGCCCGATGGCAAAGACCCCCGGCTTGCTGGTCTGCAGCGGCGCGAAGGGGACCGTCTGGCAGAAGCCGTAGGAGTCCGTCGCCACGCCGACCCGCCGGGCCAGGTCGCGGACGCTCTCCGGGACCTCCATCCCCACCGAGAGCACCACCAGGTCAAACTCCTCCTCCCGGATGCCCCGCCCGTTCCCTTCGTCTACATACCGGATGACCAGATTGCGGCTCTTCGGGTCCTCCTTTACCGCCGAGACGCGGCAGCGGATAAAGCGGATGCCGTACCGTTCTTCGGCCCGGCGGTAGAAATCCAGATACCCCTTGCTGAAGGCCCGCATGTCCATCAGGAAGATGGTCACCTCGGTATCCGGCTCGTGCTCTATCGCCATCATCGCCTCTTTGATGGCGTAGACACAGCAGACGGAGGAGCAGTAGTCGTGCTTCTGGTCGCGGGAGCCGACGCACTGGATGAAGGCGATGCGCTTCGGCGTCCGCCCGTCGGACGGGCGCTGGACGTGCCCCAGCGTGGGGCCGGACGCGTTGAGGAGCCGCTCAAACTGCAGGGATGTGACCACGTTGGGATAGCGACCCCAGCCGTACTCTCCGGCCCTCTCCGCATCAAATGTGGCGAAACCGGGGGCCAGCAGGACGGCGCCGACCTGGAGTTCTACCGTCTGCTCCACCATGTCGTGGTTGATGGCCCCCGCCTGGCAGGCGTAGACGCAACTCAGGCATTCCGAACAGACCCCACAGGCCAGACAGCGGGCCGCTTCCGCCTGCGCCTGTTCGTCGGTGTACCCGGCGACCACCTCCTCAAAGGTGGAAAGCCGGTGCTCCACCGGCAACGTGTCCATAGGAACACGGGGCTGAATTTTGACCTCGCCGCGGGCAATCCGTTCCTCAATCTCGGCCCGCGAGAGTTCCACCACCGGCAGTTTGGGCTTCGGCGGCGGCTCCAGTTCCTCCCCCTGCAGATAGCGGTGGATGGCCTGCGCGACTTTGTGTCCGGCGGCAACGGCCTCAATGACGAACGCCGTCCCGGTGGCCACATCTCCGGCCGCAAAGACGCCCGGTCGGCTGGTCGCCAGGGTGTTGGGGTTGACGGCGACCGTCGCCTGGTCGGTGATGCCGACCCCGGCGCTCTCCGGGATGAAGGCCAGACCGGCCCGCTGGCCCACGGAGAAGATGACGTTATCGCAGGGGACGAAATGCTCGGAGCCGGGGACGACGACCGGTCGGCGGCGCCCGGTCTCGTCGGGAAGGCCCGGTTCGGTACGGACGCACTTCATCCCGATGACCCGCCGGTTGCCGTCCCCCACAATCTCCACCGGCGTCACCTGCCAGTGGAAGACGACACCCTCCTCCTCTGCCCGCTCCATCTCCTCCGGGTCGGCGGTGGCCTCCTCCCGGGTGCGGCGGTAATAGACGTGAACCTCAGCGCCCAGGCGGCGCGCGGTGCGGGCCACGTCCATCGCCACGTCCCCCGCGCCGATGACCGCCACCTGCTTCCCCAGTTTCGGCGGGTTCCCCAGGCGGACGTCCCGCAGGAAGTGAGTGTTGATCAGCACGCCGTCCAGGTCCGCGCCGGGGATGTTGAGCCGGATGCCCTCGTGCGCGCCGACGGCAATGAGAATGGCGTCAAACCCCTCCGCAAAGACGTCGTCCAGGTTGTTCACCGGGTGGTTCAGCCGCAACTCCACGCCCAGGTCCACGATGTCCTGGACTTCGCGGTCTACAATCCACGAGGGCAGGCGGTACTCCGGCACGCCCACCCGGAGCATCCCCCCGGCAACCGGCAGGGCCTCAAAGACGGTGACGCCGTAGCCCATTTTGCAGAGATCCTGGGCGGCGGTCAGGCCGCAGGGACCGGCCCCGATCACGGCGACCCGCTGCGGGTACCGACGGGGGGCCGGTTCCGGGGGTACCCGCGGTTTTTCGTACACTTTGTCCGTGACGAAGCGCTTGAGCGCCCGGATGTTGATGGGCTCGTCCAGTTTGCCTCGGTTGCAGGCGTCCTCGCAGCGGTGGTTACAGATGCGCCCACAGATGCCGGGGAACGGATTGTCCTCTTTGATGACCCGCAGGGCGTCCTCGTAGCGGCCCTCGCGGATGAGGGCGATATAGCCCTGAGCCCGCTGTCCGGCGGGACAGGCGTTGCGGCAGGGGGCAATGCCGCGCTTCTCTATGGCGTAGGCATTGGGGACGGCCTGGGGGTAGAGTTTGTAGGCCGCGCGCTGGACGCCCAGCCCCGCGTTGAACCGGTCGGGAATAATGACGGGGCAGACACGGTTGCATTCACCGCAGCCGGTACACTTATCCAGGTCAATGTAGCGGGGCTTTTTGCGCAGGCGGACGGTGAAGTTACCCACATCCCCGTCCACGCTGACCACTTCGGTATCCACCAGCAACTCAATGTTGCGGTGGCGCCCGGCCTCCACCAGTTTGGGGCTGAGGATGCACATGGCACAGTCGTTGGTGGGGAAGGTCTTGTCCAGTTGGGCCATGTGTCCGCCGATGGCCGACTTCGCCTCCACCAGGTAGACCTTGAAGCCGGCCTCCGCCAGGTCCAGGGCGGCCTGGACCCCGGCGATGCCCCCGCCGACGACCAGAGCAGAACCGATGATTTCGTTTTGCCCCGCCATTGTGCCCCCTTAAAAATGACTAATGACTAAATGACCAATGACGGAATGACCGTGTTACAGTTTCTTTGCCGCGTTTCGGATAATGGCTTGCAGGATACGGATCAGTTCGTTGCTCTCCTGGATAAGAGTGCGGATCTCATCATCATCCAGCAGGGCGGCTTGAACAATTTCCAGCCAGTACCTCGCTTCTCGCGCCTCCTTATGGGCAATTCTCATCTTGTGGACGAAATCGCGCCGGGACTCCGCAGCGTCGGCTTCCTCAACGTTGGCACCTACAGAAGTCGCCGCTCGCACCAGTTGCCGTCCCACCTCCATTCCCGCAACGGTCCGGGGCAAACGGTTCACCAATTTGACCACGCGCACCGCAAACTGAAACGTCCGTTCCTGGATGTCCATTCTCCTGCGGCCGGCCTGTTCTAACTCGCCACGTGACCATTCACCCTCCCCCCGCCCCGTCATTCGCCGTTCTCCCTGCTGCATTGCCTCTCCTCCCCTCCACTGGTCATTGATCATTCTTGTCATTGGTCATTTTTATTTTTTCATCGGGCTCGGCCCCAACTCCTTCACCCTCTCCGTCATCTTCCGCGCCGCTTCGGCGAAGGTGGCACCCATACCGCCAGAGACGAAGACAATCTCCAGCCGATCCCCCCCAATGCCGATCCGGTCCAGCAACTGTTTGGCGTACTTGACCCGCGCCAGCGCGCGCTCGTTGCCGTGGACATGGTGACAGTTCCCCAGCGGGCACGCCACCACGTAGACACCATCGGCCCCTTCCTCAAACGCTTTCAGGATATAGCGGATGTCGGCCTTGCCAGTGCAGGGAAGCCTCACCAGCCGGACGTTGGAGGGATACTTCAGCCGCAGCGCGCCGGCGGTATCCGCCGCCATATAGCCACAGTAGATGCAGGTGAACGCCACAATCTCCGGCACGAATTCCTCGTGCCCGTTTCCTGTAACGTCCATACTTCCTCCGGTCAGGAAAGGTGCTGTATTGGTCATTGGGTCATTGCTCATATCACCTGCGCCAGCACCTGCTCGTCCTTGTACGCCACCAACTGGATGGCCTTCGCCGGACATTCTGCCGTACACGTCCCACAGCCTTGACAGAGGGCCGGTTCAATGTACGCCGCGCCCTGGATGCCGCCCACACCTACGTCCGTGTAGCGCACCTTCGGAATCCCGAACGGGCAGGCCCGCACACAGGTCAGACAACCCACGCATTTGGACTGGTCCACCCGGGCCACCACGCCGCCGATGTAGAACCGGTCCTTCGTCAGGACGGTCAGCGCGCGGCCGGCCGTCGCCTGGGCGTTGGCGATGCACTCCTCAATGAACTTGGGGTAGTGGGCCATGCCGCAGACGAAAATCCCCTCGGCGACGAAGTCCATGGGCCGCATCTTCAGGTGGGCCTCCATAAAGAACCCTTCGCCGGAGAGCGGTACATCCAGAATGCGGGCCAGCCGCTCCGTCCCCTCCGAGGGCAGGACCGCCATACTCAGCGCGACCAGGTCCGGGTAGAGCGCCACCTCCTGCCGCAGGGACGGGTCCCAGGCCACCAGTTCCAACTGGGGTCCGACGGCGCGGATGGTGGGCATGTGTTCCTCGTCGTACCGCATAAAGATGACACCCCGGCGCCGCGCCTCGGTGTAAATCTCCTCCCGGAAACCGTAGGTGACAATGTCCCGGTAGAGCACCACCACCCGGCAATCCGGGTTGAGCATCTTGATGCGGATGGCGTTCTTCATCGTGTTGGTGCAGCAGATGCGGCTGCAGTAGCCCACCTCGCCCTCGGGCCAGACGCACTGGATGAAGACGACGGTGTCCAGGTCGGCAATGCGCTCCGGACGATGGACAATCATCTGCTCCAGTTCCATAGAGGTGACCACGCGCGGGTCCCGCCCGTACATATAGACCGACCCGCGCCACTCCTGCCCGCCCGTGGCGACAATGGTCACCCCGTGGGTCACCTCCGTTTCCACCGTCTCGCCGGTGCGGGTGGTGGTGCGCAGGACGGAGCGGTACTCCCCCACCCTGCCCGTGTGGGAAACGACCTCGGTGCGGGTGAGGACACGGATGCGCTCGTGGCCCACCACCCGGTTGACCAGGTCCCGCAGGAGCCGCTGGGGGTCCTCCCCTTCCGCCACGTAGTAGACGTAGCGCAGGTTGCCCCCCAGTTCCGGCTCCCGCTCCACCAGCACCACCTCGTAGCCTGCGTCGGCAATAGTGAGCGCGGCGGTCATCCCGGAGACGCCGCCGCCGATGACCAGTGCGCGGGGCTCCGGCACAACGGCTTCCTTGTAGACCGGTTCCGCCAGCCGCACGCGCGCCAGCGCTGTCCCCAGCATCGCCTTCGCCTTGCGCGTCGCGCCCGCGGGGTCGTCCACATGCACCCACGCGCAGTGCTCCCGCAGGTTGACCATTTCCATCAGGTATGGGTTCAGGCCCGCCTGCCGGGTGACCTTCTGGAAGAGCGGCTCGTGGGTCCGGTGGCTGCACGCGCCGACTACGACCCGGTTCAGGTTGTGCTCCTGAATGGCCGCCCGGATGGCATCCTGTCCGGCATCAAAACAGCCGTAGTCCACCACCTGGACGTGAGCCACGTCCGGCTGGGTGCGGGCCCAGGCCGCCACGTCCTCCACGTCAATCACGCCGTCCAGCGTCGGCGTACAGCGGCAGAGGAAGACGCCCACCCGCGGCGGTTCGCCGCGCACGTCCCGCTCCGGCACGAATCCGTCGGGCTTCCAGAGGAAGGAATACTCCCGGCGGGACGGGTGTTCGCCCAGGTGCTCCCGCAGCAGCCGCATCACGTCGCCTGCGGCGCCCGCCGCGTCTATGATGGTCTCCGCAATCTCCTTGGGCGACTGGAAGGTCCCGCAGACGTAGATGCCGGGGCGGCTGGTCTCCAGTGGGTTGAACTTGTCCGTCTCGCAGAAGCCGTAGGGGTTCAGGTCAATGCCCAGGATGCGGGCCAGGTCGCGGGCGCCGTCGGGCGGGCGGGAGCCCAGGGAGAGCACCACCAGGTCAAAGCGGTCCTCCCGCATCCGGCCCTCCTCGTCCGGATAGCGGAGAATCAGATCGTGGGTCTGCGGGTCTTCTTTGACCGCCGAAATCCGACAGCGGGTGTACTCCACCTGATACTTCTGCTGGGCTTCTTCGTAGTAGGCGTTGAACTCCTTGTTGAAGGCCCGCTCGTCCATAATGAAAATCTGGCAATGGACGCCCGGGATGCGCTCTTTGGCAATCATCGCCTCTTTGGTGGCGTACATGCAACAGATGGACGAGCAGTAGGGATACTTCTGGTCCCGCGAACCGACGCACTGCAGCCAGGCGATGCGCCTGGGGAGTTTGCCGTCGGACGGGCGCAGGACGACCCCCTCGGTGGGGCCGGACCGGCTGGCCAGCCGCTCGTACTGCATGGAGTGGATGACGTTGGGGAAGCGGCCGTAGCCCAGTTCGCCGTACTCCTCTGGGTCGGAGAGGGCGTAGCCCATGGAGAGGATGATGGCGCCCACCGCCAGGTCCTGCTCGCACGGCTCCTCGTCCAGGTTCACCGCGCGGGTCGGACATATGGACTCACACCGCCGACAGGTCTCGCAACGGGGGATTTTATCCACCACGTACGAATCCGGCAGTGCGCGGGGGGCCATTTTGTAAATGGCCTTGCGGGTCACCAGTTCCTCTTCAAAGAAACTGGGCAGGTCCACCGGACAGACCGCCGTACACAGGCCGCAGTTGATGCACTTCTCCGGGTCCACATAAGTGGGCCGGCGCCGCACGGTAACGGTGAAATCGCCCGCCCGACCCTCCACCCGGATCAGGTCGGTGTTGGTGAGAATCTCAATGTTGGGATGACGGTTGAAGTCCAGGAAGGCCGGCGAGATAGAGGGCCGCGTACAGCCGTAGCCGTGGTCGGAGGTGCCCCGACAGAGGACGCAGTCGTGGGTGGGGAACATGTAGCCCAGTTGGGCCACCCGTCCCCCCAGCCAGGGCAGACTCTCCACCAGATAGACCTTCAGGCCGGCCTCGGCCAGGTCTATGGCGGCGCGCATCCCGCCGACCCCCCCGCCGACGACCAGGACAGATGATGTGGGATGGTGTGGAATCGTCATACCGGTCCTCGCTTGTGGCAGAATAGTAAGTAGACAAGGATACAAGGATACAAGGGGAAAGGGTGATCATTCCTCCAGCAAGGCGGCAGAGGGTTCCTCGGCGACATAGCGGTCGCCGAAGGTTTCCCTGCCGGTCCGGAGGCTCCAGATGTAATTGATATAGCCATTCAGGGCACGCTCCGTTTCACGCCCCAGTTCGTACATCTCCTGAAAACACCTGTCGTCAATGTAGGCCAGATCGTGTGCCGTAATCACGTGGTTGATGGTCTCCGCCAGGGAGCCCCGGGCATTGTAATAGAAGCGCAGACTGTCCAGATAGTGGTAGCGCCCATACCCTTCGGCAATGTTCGCCATAACGCTTTTGGAAGAGCGGCGAATTTGAGGGGCCAGGTCATAGCGCTCCTGTGGCGGCAACGCGTTAGCCAGTTTGTGGCATTCTATCATCAAACGCCGCGCCAATTGCCAGGCCTTCAAATCTTCAAACCCCCTCGTTGCCGCTTCTCCACTCCTCCCCTGCCGCTTCATCCCCCTCCTTTCCCTGGTCCCCTTGTATCCTTGTGTCCTTGTATCCTTATATCCTTGTATCCCTTCTTGTATAATCCGGCAGCAGAATCGGAGAAATCACCCCCGTATTGACCCCCGCCTCCTCCAGTTCCCGGTTCCACTGTTCCAGATGGGCCAGGGTGGGCTTGCCGGGTTTGACCTGATGGGCCCAGAGCGCGGCACTGCGGCCCGACCGTCGGCCGAAGACGAGAATCTCCAGCAGGGAGTTGCCCATCAGCCGGTTGTGGCCATGAACCCCCGCGCTCACTTCCCCGGCAATGAACAGGCCGGGGATTTCGGTGGAGCCGTCGGCCCGCAGACGCACCCCGCCGTTCTGGTAGTGCAGGGTCGGATAGACCAGCATCGGTTCCTTCGTGATGTCAATCCCGAAGCGGGCGAACTGGCGCACCATCGCCGGGAGCGCCCGCTGGATGGTGCCGGGGCCGTGGATGAGGTCTATCATCGGCGAGTCCAGCCATACCCCCGGCTGTCCGGTCGGGGTGACGACGCCGTTGCCCCGCGCACACTCCCGGATGAACGCCGCCGCCTCCACATCGCGCGGCTCCAGGGGGTAGACGAACTGCTCGCCGTACTTGTTGACCACCTGGGCCCCCAGCCCGCGCACCTTCTCGGTGACCAGCAGGCCCAGAATCTGCTCCGGAAACGCCGCACCGGTGGGATGGTACTGCATGGACTCCAGATAGCCCAGAGGCGCTCCGGCCCGGTAGGCCAGGACGACGCCGTCGGCAGTGGCGCCGTAGTGGTTGGTGGTGGGAAAACCCTGGTAGTGGAGCCGCCCGCCGCCGCCCGTCGCCAGAACCACGGCCTTTGCCCGGATGTACCCCCTCGCGCCCGTCTCCAGGTTCATCACCACCGCTCCGGCAATCTGTCCCCTATCGTCCAGCACCAGTTCTATGGCCGGGGAGAACTCTATCACCGTGATGTCCGGCTCCCGGTTGCGGACCTCGTCCCGCAGGGTTCGCATAATCTCCGCGCCGGTGTAATCGCGGGCCGAGTGCATCCGCCGGCGACTGGTCCCACCGCCGTGGGCCTCCACCATCGTCCCGTCCGGCTCCTTATCAAACATCATCCCCAGGTCTTCCAGCCACTTGATGATGAACGGCGCGTCCATCACCAGCGCTTCCACCAGTTCGGGGACATTGGTGAAGTGCCCGCCGCCGATGACGTCCAGGTAGTGGATGGCCGGACTGTCGTTGGGACGGTCGGCGGCCTGGATGCCGCCCTGGGCCATCATCGTGTTGGCGTCGCCGAAGCGGAGTTTGGTGACCAGGATGACCCTCGCGCCGTTCTCCTGGGCCAGGAGCGCCGCCGACGCCCCCGCCCCACCCCCGCCGATGACCAGGACGTCGGTCTCGGCGATGGGGTTGGAAAGGTCAAAATCCGGGCCGATGTGCGGCCGTCCCTCCACCACGTCGGCCAGTTCGTGGGGCATGCGCTGTCCTTTGCTGACCCCCACCCGGATGGCGCGGAACGTCTCCTCTTTGTAGTCCGGATGGTAAGCCTTCAGGATGGCCTCCCGTTCTTCCAGGGTCATCGTCGGGAACGTCTCTTTCATCCGACGGGGTCGGGTCGCCTCTACCAGTCGGATGGATTCCTGCATTTCCGGCGGATAACCGCTCATCTCTCCTCCTGTCAGTCTCCCGGCTCTATATCCCGTGCCTTGTAGCGGGCCTTCAGTTCGTCAGTGCTCATGTTCTTCAGGGCCTGGATTTCGGCGTCAAATTTGCCCTCCCGGATTTCGTTCAGCCGGTCCTCCAGGTGCTTTGAGCGCGGGGCCAGGTAGCGGCCGTAGAGACGGCGGGCCAGAATGGCGATGTTGTACTGGGCCTCCTCCGCCGGACAGCGGGCCGCGCAGAGACCGCACATAATGCAGTCAAAGGAGAGATCGGCCATACGGGCGATGTCGCCGCGCATTCCGGCGGCCATGTACGCGCGCACATCGATCTGCTGCGAGCAGGCTTTGGTACAGGTACCACACCCCAGGCAGCGCAGGAGTTCCGGGTACAGGCTGAAAAGGGTGGTCGGCGTCGGCTCCAGTTGAGTGATGTCGTAGGTCGCCCGTCGGGCCGGGAAGAAGGGCAACTGGGCCAGGTACATGTTCGGCTGCACCACCGTCTGGCAGGCCAGGCCGAAGTAGAGTTTCGGGTCGCCCTGGATGCGGTAGGCGGTGGCGCACGCGCCGCAGAAACCGCCCCGACAGCCCACGCCCCGCACCAGTTTGTACCCCGCGTACTCCATGGCCTTCATAATGGTCAGCCCGGCGGGGACCATGTACTGCTTGCCCATAATGAAGACAGGAATCAGGTTCTCCTGCCGCTCGGCCATACAGACCTCCTCACGCTTCACGTTTCACGTTTCACGCTTCACGCCTCACGTAACCAGTGAAACGTGATTATCGCTCCTCCCCCACCTGCGACCACTCGTCCTCGCGGAAGGTGATCAGCGGCAGGGGCTCCTCCACACTGCGGCCGGGGACGTAGTCAAAGACGGCCTGGACCTGCTGGCCGACAGCACGGAAGACCCGGCCCACCGGCAGGTCGGCGGGACAGGCGTCGGTGCAGAGGCCGCAGCCGATGCAGGAGAGCACCATGTGGTTGAGCCGGATCAGGTGGAAGAGCATGGTGTCCGCCGGAAGCCGGTACGCGCCCTTCCGCCGCGCCCAGTTCAGGTACTGAATGGGTTCATGCTCCATCACCGGGCTCTTGAAGAGGCAGGTCTTGCAGTAGCAGATGGGGCAGACGGTCATGCAGTTGTGGCAACGGACACAGGCCGCAAAGACCCCCTCCACGCCCTCTTTCTCCAGCCGCCCCCGGATTTCGGCAAACCACGCGTCGCGGGTCTGGGTGCGGGCCCGCACGACTTTATCCACCACCTCGGCCCGGCGGCCGTCCTCCGGAGCAGAGGAGAGCCCCAGTTCGCCCGCCAGTTCCTCGGAGAGCACGACGGGAATGCCCGCGCTCAGGTCAGCGCCGAAGAGTTCCAGCCGGACGTCGCCGCCCTCGGCGTGGGGCTTCTCGCACATCTGACAGGCATCACGGAAACTGTAGCCCGACTGAGGGGCCAGATCGCCCGTCCGCATCCCCGAAAGCAGGCCCGCCAGGTCCACCCCGCCGTTGGCCCGCATGGTCTGGTAGACGGGGACGGTGTAGGTGCCGGGGCAATCCATGACCACGGTGACCAGGTCATCCAGCGCGGCCTGCTGGAGTTTGACCAGTTCCACCAGGGCGCGGTACTCGCAGGGGCGCAGGACGGCGGCAATGCGCCCGCGCGGCGGCCGGACGGTGGCCGGTCCGACGACCCGCGCGGCGTTCAGCCCCAGCACCGGCGCCAGGGGGGCCGCGGCATCCAGCAAGGCCGGGTCGGTCACCAGCGCCGGGGTGACGCTCCCGGCCGGGGTCTCCATCGGCACCAGAACGGCCTCCACGGCCTCCGTTTCCAGCAGGCGCTTCAGAAACCCGCGCAGAGCGGATATGACATCCCCGTTTTCTACCGGAATCCAGGCTCTCGTCATGGCATCTCCTTACGGATGAAGATTACACGTTTGGGAGTCCTCGCAGGCGCCGGTATTCCGCAACCAGCGTGGAATCGTCCAGCGCCTGTTCAAAGGAGTTTATCCACGCTGCTGATGCTCCCTCATCCAGCGGTCCAGGCGGGCCAGCCGCTCCTGGAGTTGGGCCAGGTAGGCCATCCGCTGGGGACGGAAGAGGGCCTCCGTCTGGCGGAACTGCGGCTCCAGGGCTTGCTGCAGTGCCGGATACTGCGCCACGCTCTCCTGGACCGTCATCCGGCGCAGAAGGCGCACCCTTTCCGCCTCCAGTGCCTCCCAACCTTCCCGAACCCGCCCCAAATCCTCCATCACCATCCTGCTTCCTGCAATCGTTCTACACCGCCCACTCCCGCTTCATCGGGTTGGGACCTTTTTCTTTCAAAAACTGGACCATCTGGGTCACCGTGTCGGCGAAGCGCTGGCCCTCGGAAGCGGAAATCCATCGCAGCCAGACCCGGTCCTCGTCCATACCGGCCTGCTTGAGGATTTCCTTGAGGGCGATGACCCGCCGCCGGGCCTTGTAGTTGCCGGACTGGTAGTGGCAGTCGCCGGGGTGGCACCCCCCGATGAGGACGCCGTCGGCCCCGTCCAGCAGCGCCTTGAGGACGTAGGTCGGGTCCACCGAACCGGAGCACATCAGGCGGATGATGCGCACGTTCGGCGGGTACTGGATACGGGACGTGCCCGCCAGGTCCGCCCCGGTGTAAGTGCACCAGTTGCAGAGAAAGGCAATGATTTTGGGTTCAAAGGTGTCGCTGGTCATCTTCCTCCCTTCCGAATATGGGAATCGGTAGCATCCACTCCGTCAATGAGGTCATCTCTCCACTTTACTCGGCCTGAGCCGCCGAATATCCCGGTACGGCATTTACCACTCCACCAGCGCCTCCACCTGGGCCAGAATCTGGTCCGGGGTGAAGTGCTGGAGACGGATCGCCTTGGACGGGCAGGTGACGGCGCAGGCGCCGCACCCCTTGCACAGAACGGCGTTGACCCGCGAGACGCCCCACAGCGGGTCCAGCGCGGGCGCCCCGTACGGGCAGATTTCCACACACATCCCGCAACCGGCACAGAGTTCGGGGTCTACAATCGCCGTGGCGGCCTCCATCGGGACGACCCCCCGCATCAGCGGGATGAGGGCCGACGCCGCCGCCGCCTTCGCCTGGGCGATCGTATCCGGGATGTCTTTGGGCGCCTGGCAACAACCGGCCAGGAAGACGCCGTCCACCGCCGTATCTACCGGCCGCAACTTCGGGTGCGCCTCCAGGAAGAAGCCATCGGCGGAGCGGGGGAGTTTCAGGAGCGCGGCGATGTCGGCGGCCTCCGCGCGGGGCTCCATTCCCACCGCCAGGACGACCAGGTCGGCCTCATGCTCCAGCGTGCGGCCCAGCAGCGTGTCCTCCACCCGCACCACCACCCGATCGCCGCGGCGGTAGATTTCGGAGACGTTGCCCCGCCGGTAGCGCACCCCCGCCCGACGGGCCTCGTCGTAGAACTCCTCGCCCCGCTTGCCGAAGGTGCGCACGTCCATATAAAAGACCGTCACCCGGCTATCGGGCAGGGCCTGGCGGACCAGTTGTGCCTGCTTGGCGCTGATCATACAACAGACGCGGGAGCAGTAGGGACGCCCCAGTTGCCGGTCCCGCGAACCGACGCACTTGATAAAGACCACATCCTTCGGCGGTTTCCCGTTCACCGTCAGGTCACCCGACGCCAGCCGGTGCTCCAGTTCCAGCGTGGTGACCACCTGCGGGTAGAGGCCGTAGCCGAATTCGGGCTTCTGGCGCGGGTCAAAGACGTTGTAGCCGGTGGCGATGACAATGGCCCCGACCTTCAGGGGGACGGCGGGAGCATCCGGCCCGGCAATCGTCACCTCAAAGTTGCCCACAAAGCCCTGGACGTCGGCGACGCGCGAGTTCAGATAGACGGTGACATCGGGATGATGTTGAACCCGGTCCACCAGCGCGGGAAGCCACTCCGAGACGGGCTCCAGGTCCGGGAACGTGCGGTTCAGTTCGGCGACACGCCCGCCCAGGCGGTCGCCTTTCTCCACCAGATAGACCGGGAACCCCGCGTCGGCGATGTCCAGTGCGGCGACCATCCCGGCCACACCGCCGCCGATGACCAGCGCCGCCGGGGTCACCGGGGCCTCCCGCTCCTCCATCGGCTCCAGCCGGTACGCCTTCATCACCGCGGCGTAGACCAGGGCCTTCGCCTTCTCCGTCGCCTCGTGGCGGTCGTGGTGGACCCAGGAGCACTGCTCGCGAATGTTGGCCATCTCAAACCGGTAGGGGTTGACCCCACCCTCCTGGGACGCGGCGCGAAAAGTCGGCTCATGCATCCGGGGAGAGCACGACGCCACCACGACGCGGTTCAGCCCCAGGGTCCGGGCGTCCTCCTTGATGAGGGCCTGGCCCGGTTCGGAGCACATATACGTGTAGTTTCGGGCGACAATCACGCCGGGCAGTGTGGCGGCGAATTCCGTCACCGCCTCCACGTCCACCGTCGCGGCGATGTTGGTCCCACAGTGGCAAATGTAGACCCCGATGCGCGGTTTGGGTTCCATAATCCTCCTCACAGCGCCATTGCGACCAGTTCCGCGATATCCATCACTTTCAACCGCTCCGAAAGCCCCTTGACCTTCACAGCATCGTCCAACATCGCCATACAGAAGGGACAGGCAACGGCCAGGATTTCGGCGCCGGTCTCCGCCGCCTCCTGAACTCGCTGGAAGGCCAGCCGTCCCTCCGTGTTGGTGCCCTCAAACCACATCCGTCCGCCGCCGCCCTCGCAGCAGAGGCTCCGCTCCCGAATTCGGTCCATCTCCACAAATTTCACGCCCGGAATGGCCTTCAGGACCTCCCGCGGCTCGTCAAAAATCCCGTTCTGCTTGCCCAGGAAGCACGGGTCATGGTAGGTGACGACTTTCTCCACCCGACCGCTCAGGTTCAGCCGTCCCTGCTCCAGGAGACGGGCCAGCAACTGGGTGTAGTGGAGCACGTCCATCCCCAGTTTGTATTCGTGGCGGAAGGTGTTCATACAATGGGGAGAGGTCGTCACCATCTGCGCCGCGCCGACCCCCTCCAGCAGGGGCTTCCCCTCTTCCACCAGCATCTCAAAGAGGCCCATCTCCCCCACCCGGCGCACCTCGTTGCCACAGCAGGTCTCCTCCGTGCCCAGGTGGCCGAAGTCCGCTCCGGCGGCCTTCAGCACCCGCACCAGGGCCTTCGTGGCTGACTGGGCGCGCATATCATAGGCGGAACTGCAGCAGGTGAAGAGGAGCGTCTCGCAGCCCTCCTGGGCCGGTTTGACTTCCAGCCCATCCGCCCAGGCCATCCGGTCATCCCGCGCGTAGCCCAGCGGGTTGCCCTGGCGGAAAATGCCCATCAGCGCGTTGCCAATGGTGCTGGGGACCTTCCCCTCCTCCACCAGCAGACTGCGCAGGGCGATGATGACCTCCGCCGGGCGGACATCTTTGGGACAGCGCTCCACACAGGTGAAGCAACAGGTGCAATCCCAGAGTTCCTCCCGGTGGACCGGCCCTGCGACGTCGCCGATCAGCGCGCCGTAGACCAGGGAACGGACGTTCAACGCCGTCGTGATAGAAACGGGACACCCACCGGTGCACTTCCCGCACTGGATGCAACTGAAGAGGTCCAGGCCCAGTCCGATTTCCCGTGCGTGCTGCTGGATGTCCATGAGCACGTGCCTCCTTCAGAATCAGAATGAACCACAAAGACACCAAGACACGAAGGTTACTTCGTGTCTTCGTGCCTTCGTGGTGAATTCTTCAGCACCACCAGTGCCGAAGCGGCCGCGGCCTTCGCCTGGGCGACGGTATCCGGGATGTCCTTCGGCCCCTGGCAGCAACCGGCCAGGAAGACGCCGGGGCGGGGGCTGTCGGTCGGCCGGTACTTGGGATGCGCCTCCTGGAAGAAGCCGTCGGGCGAAAGGGGCAGGCCCAGGAGTTCCGCCACCGCCGCCGTGTCGGCGCGGGGAACGACCGCCGTCGCCAGCACCACCAGGTCTGCCTCCACCTCCACCGTGCGGCCCAGCAGCGAGTCCTCTGCCCGCACCACCAGCCGGTCCCCCCGCCGGTAGACCTCCGAGGGCTCCCCCCGTCGGTAAATGACCCGCTCCTCCTTCACCCGGTCGTAGAACTCCTCGTAGCCCTTCCCGAAGGCGCGCATGTCAATGTAGAAGACGGTGATCCGCGCGTCGGGGAGTTTGTCCCGCACCAGGTGAGCGTGCTTGGCGGTGTACATACAGCAGATCCGGGAGCAGTAGGGCACGCCCGTATGCGGGTCGCGGGAGCCGACACAGTGGATGAAGACGACATCCTTCGGTTCCTTCCCGTCCAGCAGAATCTTCCCGCCCGTCGGCCCCGACGCCGAGGAGAGCCGCTCAAACTCCAGACCGGTCAGGACATTGGGATAGACCCCGTAGCCGAACTCCGGCTTCGTGCGCGGGTCTATCAGGTCAAACCCGGTGGCGACGACAATCGCCGCCACATCCACTTCCACCCACTGCTCCTTCTGCTCAAAGTTGATCGCCCCGGTGGGGCAGGCGTCCTTGCAGAGGAACGTCTTGCCGCAGACGCCGCGGGTCAGATAAAGACAGGCCGTGGGGTCCACAGTGTAGATGAGGGGGACGGCCTGAGGGAAGGGCACATAGACAGCCGAGCGCTTGCCCAGCCCCTGATTGAAGGTATCCACCACCCGCCCGCGCATCCGGCAGGCCTGGGCACAGAGGCCGCAACCGCGACAGATGTCCTCCTCCACGTAGCGCGGCTTCTTCTTGATGGTCACGTGGAAGGCCCCGGCCTCCCCCTCCACCGCGACGACCTCCGAGTAGGTCATCAGTTCAATGTTCGGGTGTTGGCCCACGCTCACCATCTTGGGCGTGAGAATACAGGACGAACAGTCCAGCGTCGGGAAGGTCTTATCCAGTTGGGCCATCCGGCCGCCCACGCTGGGCTCCCGTTCCACCAGATAGACCGGGAAACCGGCGTCCGCGATATCCAGCGCGGCCTGAATGCCGGCTATCCCGGCGCCAATAACCAGTGCAGCGGGTTTATGGGCCATATAGACTGCTCCTACTGAAAATGGAGTCCATCACAGAGGTGCAGAGAACACAGAGGTTTATTCCGGCAATCCCAAAAGACCGGTCTCCGATCTGCGCCCTCTGAGCCTCTGCGGTGCACTCACACCACCGCATCCACCATCTCATACACCCTCCGCGCGGCGTAGCCCACCTGCTGGGTGGCCTTGTTCGGGCAGACCATCGCGCAGACGCCGCAGCCCTGGCAGAGCGCCTCTATCACCTCCGCGTACGGCCCGCCCGGCTCCAGTACCCGCGCCCCGTACGGGCAGGCCTGAACGCAGAGCCCACAGGCGGAACAGAGCCGGGTGTTCACCCGGGCCACCGTCCGGACGACCTCCACCTGGCCCCGGGCCAGCAACGTCGCCGCCCGCATGGCCGCGCCCCGGGCCATCAGAATCGTCTCGTCGGCCGCGCGCGGCGAATGCGCCAGCCCGCAGACGAAAATCCCCCGCCGGGTAAAGTCCAGCGGCCGCATCTTCGGGTGCTCCTCCCGGAAGAACCCGTACGCGTCCAGCGGAAGCCCCAGCGTCGCCGCCAGCGCACGGTTATCGTTGGGCTCAATCCCCACACTCAGCACCAGCAGGTCGGCCGGGAGAATCACCTCCTGGCCCGCGATGGGCTCCACCAGCCGAACCGTCAGCCCCTCCGGCCCCGCCGCCACCTGCGGCTTGTCCGGCAACTCGTACCGCAGGAATACCACGCCCTTCTCTCGCGCCAGACGGTACGCGTCCTCCCGGAACCCGTAAGTGCGCATCTCCCGATAGAGGACGGTCACCCGCGCGCTGGGGCTGCGCTCCTTAATCGCCAGCGCGTTGACCACTGCCTTCGTACAGCAAATCCGGCTGCAGTACGGCCGCTCCGGCTCCCGCGACCCCACGCACTGAATCATCACAATATTCTGGGGGACGGGGCGCCCATCGGCCAGCATTTGCTCCAGTTCCCGCTGCGTGACCACCCGGGCGTCCTGACCGTAGAGATACTCCGCTGGCGTCACCTCGCGACCGCCAGTGGCGACGATGACCGCCCCGTATGTCTCCTCCTGCTCTCCCTCCGGCCCGACCAGGCTGGCACGGAACTGCCCCAGACGGCCGGAGAACCCCCGGACCTCTGTATTCAGGAGCACCCGCACGCGCGGCTCCCGGCCCAGCCGTTCCAGAAGCGCCGTCAGCGCGGCCTGCGGGTCACCGCCGCCCAGGATCAGGCGCAGGTCCCGCAACTGGCCGCCCAGCGTATCCGTTCGCTCCACCAGGTCCACCGGATAGCCCAGGTCGGCCAGGGTGAGCGCGGCGGTCATCCCCGCCAGCCCCCCACCGATCACCAGCACCCGACGGCTCAGCGGCTCGGTGGACGGGCGGAAGGGCTCCCGGCGAACCGCCCCGGCCACGGCCATCGCCACCAGTTCCCGGGCCTTCTCCGTGGCCACCTTACCGTTTCGGGCGTGCGCCCCGGCCACCTCCCCCCGCAGGTTGACCAGTTCCAGCAGGTTGGGGTTGAGGCCGGCCGCGTGCATCATCTCGGCGAAGGACTCCGCCCGGCGGATGTCGGTGTAGCCCGCCAGGACGACCCGGTTCAGCCGCTCCTCCTGCACGATGCGGGCGATGGCTTCCATACCCTGGCGGGAAAGGCCGTCCCCGAGGACCTGCGCCCGCGCGACGTTGGGCAGCGCGCGGGCATGCTCCGCCACCGCCTCCAGGTCAATCACCTC
>JBBIKR010000045.1:10221-26132 GCA_037445395.1 Thermoflexales bacterium | reverse complement strand
CCCTCCCCCTGCCCCCTCCCCTCTCCTGGCCGAAGGCCAGGAGAGGGGAGGGGGTGGCGGCGCAGCCGCCGGGGGAGGGGTGAGGCTGAACAGTTACTCCGGATATATAAAAAGCCCCCCGACCAGGAGGCCAGGGGGGAGTGGTACCCCCAACGGGATTTGAACCCGTGTTTCAGGCTTGAAAGGCCTGTGTCCTGACCAGGCTAGACGATGGGGGCATCTGGTGTAGGTTATTCTACCACAAAGCCCCCTCTCGTCAAGCGCGCGAGTGCTCCGACCCTTCGGGTCGGGAAACATTTCTGCGGCGGTTTCGCCGCCGCAGAAATGTTTCCTCCACCCTCCCCCTCACAGGGCGGCCTGCCGAGAAACCGCCCCCTACCGCGAGGGCTCCTGGCGGGAACGGCGCCGACGGATGGTCCGCCGCAAGAACCGTCGCAGGCGCTGGACCCGCGAGAGATTTCCGGACCGCCCTCCGGCAGTATCGCCGGGGGATACATTCGTCCATCGCCATCGTCGGGATACCGCCGTCAAAGAACTCATGGCTCCTCCATCATGCCCATCAGACGGTTGAAACGGAATCAATCCTCCGGCCAGAGCCCCAGTGCGCGGGCCTGCTCCGGTGTCAGGGAGCCGGCCCTTCTGCCCTGCCGCGCCGATGGTCCTTCGGAAGGTGGCAAAAGACGGCTCAGTTCCTGCAAGGTACGCCGCAGGAAGAGCCATATGACGCCCAGGCGGCGCGGGGGAGGCTGGCGACCGACCACGATTAACAGCAAGCGGCTTTGAGAGGCCACCCCCACATAAATCTGGCGCTGGTTCCCCTCATAGTGATGTAAACTGATACCCGTCCCGTCTCCAATGGAGCATCCCAGGCGAACCGTCAGAGATGCCTCCTCCAGAAACAGGGGAAGCAGGTCTTCCATCAGGATGTCCTCTGCGATGCCGGTCTGGGCAATCACTTCCCCCTGCCCACCAGCCAGCAAAACACAATCCCCTCCGATACCCCGCTGAAGGGTGGCCAGGGATTGCTGAACGGTTTCCATCCAGCCTGAGGATAACTGAGAGGGAAACAGAGGTCCCTCGCTCATTCTGCACGTACTCCTCTGGCATCGGTTGACTCCGCCCCAACCGGGCGGTAACATCGCTTGTAGCGTACCACAGAATGAGCGAGTCGGGGATTGCGAAGCCGTTACGGTTTGGTTACAGGTCATCCTCTTCCGGTTCGGTGGACTCCGGAGGGATTCTGGGGAATGTATACCCTACCCCGCGCACATTGACGATGTAGCGGGGCCGGGCAGGATCGGGTTCCAGTTTTCGCCGCAGGCGCCGAATGTGCACGCGAACGATCGCCCGGGCCCCCCATGGGTCGGTCTCATACCCCTGGGCCTGGCGAACCAGTTGCTGGGGACTGCAGACCTGATCGGCCCGCTCCATCAGGTAGGAAAGCAGTTTGAATTCGGTCGGGGTCAGGTCCACCGGTCGGTCTCCGATCCAGACCTGGTGGCGCTCCCGGTCCAGTCGTACATCCTGAACTTCCAGGTACCGCTCCACCGATGAAACGGGCGGCGCGATGGCGACATCGGGCTGTTCAATCGCCCTCAATTCCGAAAGGGTTTGCTCCAGGCGGGAGACCAGTTCCTTTCGCTGCCGTTCCTGATGCCGTTTCGTCAAGCCTTTCCGCACGCTCTCCAGAATCTGAGAGACAGGGCATGGCTTCAAGAGATAATCGTGGGCTCCCCGACGCAGCGCCTGAATGGCCGTTTCCAGTGTCCCAAACGCGGTGAGGAGGATGATCACGGTATCGGGGGAGCATTGCTGGACTGCCTCGGTCAACTGCAGGCCATCCATGCCCGGCATCTTGATATCCAGGACCATCAGGTCAAACGGAGGGTTGCGGGCAATGACCTCCAGTGCCTCCTCACCGCTGGCCGCGATGCTCACTTCGTACCCTTCCAGGCGCAATAACTCCGCCAGAGAAATCCGGGTGGTCGCTTCGTCATCCACCACCAGAATGCGCGGGGTTCGGGTCTCCGGCATGGCTTTTCTCCTTTCTGGCTACCTGGTACACCAGATGCGGGAGGGTACGGGGTTTTGCGGGCGGGCTGTGCCCGCCCGCAAAACCCCGTACTCCTTTCCTGCCCAAAGGGGGCGAACGACTGCGCAGGCCCCGTTACAGTAGCGGTACCGGCAGGCGGACCACAAAGGTCGCGCCCTGCCCCGGCTGGCTGGAGACCTCTATGGTCCCGCCATGCCGCTCCACAATGCCGTAACTGATGGCCAGACCCAGCCCCGTACCACTGGGCTTGGTCGTGTAGAAAGGTTCAAAGAGGTGAGCGATCTGTTCAGCCGTCAGGCCGGGGCCAGTATCCCGAAAGGCAACCAGAACCCAGCGCTGATCCTCGGTCAGCAAGGTGCCCACCCGCAACTCCCCGCCATCCGGCATCGCCTCTACCGCGTTGATGATGATGTTCAGGAAAACCTGGGTCAACTGGTCGGGGACGCCCAGAATCAGCGGCAAATTTTCGGCAAAACGGGCAGAAATCCGGATATTTCCGTGCTGGAGCCGCTTGTCGGCAATCGCCAGAGCATCCTGCAAAAGACGGTTGACGTCCACCGGTACAATGCCCCCCCTGGAGGGGCGATAGAATTCCAGCATTCGCTGGACAATCTCTATCAGCCGCTCCACCTCTTTCTGGGCCATCCCCAGATACTCCCCCCGCTTTTCCACAGGGAGACGGTCGGTCATCGCCAGGTGGATGGTATTGTGGATGGCCTGAAGGGGGTTGTTGATTTCGTGGGCGATGGAGGCGGCCAGACGGCCGATGGCGGCCATCTTCTCGGCCTGGATGAGTTGAGCCTGGGAGCGCTCCAGCGCGCGGGCGTAATCGTTCACCTCGGCGTACAATTGGGCGTTCTCCACCGCCACGGCGACGGAGCCGGCCAGCGTCTGGAGAAGGTCCCGGTCGGTCTCGGTAAACGGGCCTCCGATTTTGTCGGCCAGTTCCAGTGCACCGATGACCTGCTCCCGCACTATGAGAGGGACACAGAGAACGGAGCGCGTCGGTAGCCCCCACCCGTCCACCCGAGGAGAGAAAAGGGGATCGCGAGTCGCGTCATTCGTCAGATACGGCTGTCCGGTGGTCACCACGTGGCGGATAATGCTCCGTTCCATGGGGAGGGGATGGCCCATCAGCGGATGGCTTCCCGCCACATTCTTGTAAAAGGCCATATCCCCGGCCTCTTCATCCATCAGAACCAGAACACCGGCGGCGGCGGGAAGAATTCTACGGACCCCCTCCACGGCGGCCGTCAGCACTTCTTCCAGGTCCAGGCTGGAGATGATGCTGCGGCTCACCTCGGTCAGAATCGCCAGTTCCCGGTTGCGCTGGCGCAGGACCTGCTCCGTGTTGCGGATGCGCATAATGACCTGAATGCGCGCCACCAGTTCCCTGGGGTCAAAGGGTTTGGTGAGATAGTCGTCTGCCCCCATCCCCAGCCCCAGGGTTTTGTCGGTGATGGACGTCAGAGCAGTGGTGACAATGATGGAGGTGGTCGCCAGGAGGGGATCCGATTTGACGTGGGAGATCACTTCGTAGCCGCTGATGCCGGGCATCAGGATGTCCAGCAGGAGGACATCCACCGGTCGGCCAGAGACGTTCTCTCGCCGCAGGAGTTCCAGGGTCTCTTCGCCGGAGCGGGCCTCCAGGACCTCGCAGTGGGCCATCTCCAGGACTTCCCGGATCAGGCCGGCAATCTGCGGGTCATCGTCGGCGATGAGGACTCGGGGGGTGCCATTCTCAGCGGTCATCGCATCAGCAACAGCGAAGCGAGGGAAAGCGGGATGATGCGCGGATACTGATCTCGTTTCCGACCTCGTTCCCCCAGTCGCAGGTCATGCTGAATGACGCGCCGGATGATGGTTTCGTTCAACAGATCGGCAATTTCCTCCCAGGGACGGTCAGTCCGTGCCTGGGCAATCGGATAGCCGCCCCTTTCTGAGAAAGCGGCAAAGGCCAGGTTCCGCACCTCACGGTAGTCGTTCCCATACTCCCGAAGAGACCACCAGAATGAGGATTCCTGGAGGCTTCGCAGGCCGTTGAGGGGGCGAAACGGGGGAAATTCTCCCCATCCGCGCAGGGCGGCAATTTCCCGCAGGAGCAGAGGACCCAATTCCAGAGTAGAAATCCGCCCGGCCAGACTGTCCCGTCCATATTCAATCCGCAGGGCCGAACTACCCGTGAGCAGAACCCGTACAGCATGGTGGTCCACCAGGGCTTTCACCTGGGGCGCCCAATCGGGAAGATTCTGCACTTCGTCAAAAAACACGAAGACCGGCCGTCCGGCCCGGGCCTCTTCGTTGAACGTACTTCCCAGAATGCGGTC
Source organism: Thermoflexales bacterium (assembly GCA_037445395.1). Lineage (GTDB taxonomy): Bacteria > Chloroflexota > Anaerolineae > B4-G1 > DUEL01 > SpSt-77. The sequence continues at coordinate 21,752 of JBBIKR010000045.1, read as the reverse complement.
CTCAAACCAGCGGCAGAGGCTCAGAATGGGGTCCGCAAGCCCGCGCAGGGAGGGGATTTCGTCAAACTGGACGCGAAAAATATGGTCGGGAGGGACTTTCTCCCGTTCCAGGAAATGTTCTATCAGTTGCTCCTGGAGGGTGGTTTTCCCGACCTGGCGGGGGCCCCGGAGGACGGTGACCGCGGTCAATCCCGAGGTGAGCCGCTGGAGGGCCGGTCCAAACAGCCATCGTCGGAAGGGGGGAACGGGACGCGCGGGCTTACCCCGCCACCAGGGATTGGTCTCCCAGAGGAAGGCTTCCACCAGTGCCGGCAGGGAAATACCCCATAGAGTGTTCTCCGGACGGATACCCATCTGCCCTTCCTGTGATTCACCGCGGGGTGTTATGACCTTCCCGACCGTCCAAATTTCTCCATCTCCCCCTGGGAGAGAGGCCGCTGAAGACAGGAGGGAGGGGTGATGACAGGGCAGTTACGTTTTGTTCTTCGCCTCCTCCGGCGGATGCAGGACGGCGTCAATGATTCCGTACTGGACGGCCTGCTCGGCCGTCATATAGAAGTCCCGGTCGGTGAAGCGTTCTATCTGTTCATCGGAGAGGCCCGTGTGTTTCTTGAGCAGGTCATTCAGGAGCGCCCGCTGGCGGAGAATCTCCCGCGCGGCAATCTCTATGTCCGTTGCCTGGCCCTCCACACCGCCCAGGGGCTGATGGAGGTGAATGGTCGCGTGGGGAAGAGCGAAACGCCGCCCTTTGGTCCCCGCCGTCAGCAGGACGGTGGCCATGCTGGCCGCCATCCCCACCGCGATGGTGGAAATCGGGGCCCGGATCAGTTGCATGGTGTCGTAGATCGCCAGTCCCGCCGAGATAATCCCACCGGGAGAGTGAATGTAGAGAGAAATCTCCCGCTCCGGGTCCTCCCGGTCCAGGAACAGCAACTGGGCGATGACCAGATTGGCAATCTGGTCGGTGATCGGGGTGCCGAGGAAAACAATGCGCTCCCGCAACAGCAGGGAGAAAATATCGTAGGCCCGTTCTCCCCGACTGGTGGATTCAATGACCATTGGGATCAGATTACGGGGCCTCATCATCGCCTCCTGTCGGCGGTTCGGGTACCGGTTCGCCCCGGGCAATCGCGATCAGCCGGTCCATCACCTTTTCATAGAGAATCTGGGCGCTCAGATGCTCCCGGTTCTCAGGTTTTTTCAGTTGAACGCGCATGGCTTCGGCCTGGTCTCCCCATGCCTCGCTGATGGTCTGGATGCGCTGGTCCACTTCCTCATCGCTCACCCTCAGTCCTTCCGCCAGCGCGAGTTGCCCCAGGACCAGCATCCGACGGACCTGATCATCCGCAATGGGGAAGAGTTGCTCCCGGAGGCTCTCCATCGTCTGCCCGGTGACTTTCAGGTAGTCCTGGAGGCTCATCCGTTGTTCTTCCCGCACCCTCTCCTCCAGCTGCTCCAACAGGTCCTGCAATCGCTCCTCCAGCAAAACGGAGGGGTACTCCACCTCCGCCTGTTCCACCAGCCGCTGGACAACGGTTCGGGCGTATTCCTCCCGCGCCGCCCTTTCTCTCATCTGCAGGAGTTGCCTCCGGATGTCTTCCTTCAGCGCCTCCAGGTTCGGATAAGGGCCCGCCGCGCGAGCCATGTCGTCGTCCAGGTCGGGGAGGATGCGGTTATACAGGGCCTGTAGCCGAACGCGGAACTCCGCCTCTTCGGAGGGTTGACCACCGGGCATCTTCAGGCGAAAGGTGCGTTCTTCCCCGGGCGTCATCCCCTCCAGAGCGCTGTAGAAGCCAGGAGCCGGGTAGGTGTCTTCGGGGTCCAGTATCACCTCGGCGTCATCGTCCTTCAAAAAGAGTTCGCCCTGGTCGGTACGGCCCTCCACCTGGATATGCAGCAGGTCCCCCGGCTGAGCACCCCGTCCCTCCACCGGTTCTGATACGGCATGTTCCTGGCGGATGTCCTCCAGCACATTCTGAATTTCCCCTTCCGTTACCTCCACGGAGGGAAATTCCACCCGCAAAGAGCGGTAGTCCCCCAGGCGGACGACCGGCGGCAGGGGGAGGGTAAACGTCAGCCGCATAGGGCTCAATTGAACGTCTTCCAGACTTGCCGGGCCATACGGAGTGATTCCTTCCTGCTGTATGGCCGCCCGGTAGAACTCCCGGGTCAGGTCTTCCGCGACCTGTTCCCGCAAGCGCTCCTCGCCATATCGTTGCAGGATCACACGATAAGGGGCCTTTCCCTTCCGGAAGCCCGGGATGTGGACCTGAGATGAAATCTCCCGGGCGACCCGACGCATCTCCTGCTGGACCCGCTCCTCGGGAATTTCCACCGTCAACCGCAGGTCCCGTTTCCCGACGGACTCCGTCGTCACAGGTATCGCTGATGGTTCCATTCATCCTCCGTTAGCCATTGGATCGTTCAGCCATTCGCACCAGTGGGGAAGGCGGGACTCGAACCCGCACGGGAGAACCCACGTGATCCTAAGTCACGCTCGTCTGCCCATTCCGACACTTCCCCGCCGTCAGGGGCTATTATAAACCGAAGCGGGGTTTCCCGCAAGGACTGGCGGTTTTTCCGTTTTGGTGTATGATTTTACCACCCTGGATTCACCGTGCACGGAGGAGGACATATGGTAGACCCGGAACTGCTGGCCATTCTTCGCTGTCCCTATTGTGTGAGCGGGGAGACCCGGAAACCCGGCGATGACCCGGGGCGGCTGGAACTGGTCCACGGCTGCTGGCTGGTCTGTCAGGAGCCGGACTGCGGCCGCAAATACCCCATCCGCGACGACATCCCGGTGATGCTTATTGAGGAAGGGGATAAATGGATTCACGTCGCGGTGGAGGACCTGCCGGTACCGCCGCCGGAAGAGTGAAGCGTGAAGAGTGAAACGTGAAGAGTGAAGCGTGAAGAGTGAAACGTGAAGTACAGGAATGGACTGGCGGGTATCCGTTCTGGCGGTGATCGGGTTTCTGGCGATTCTGGGCGGCCTCATCGTGATGGCCCTCCCCGACCCCTATGAAGGGCGTGCCCTTTACGCGATGGACGCCTCCCACGCTATCTGCCTGATGGACATGATCGGTCTGGCCCTCGTCGCTCTGGGAGGGGGGGTCGCGTGGTGGGCGGGGGTGCTGTGGCAGCGGGGGATAAGGGGAGTACGGAGTAGGGAGTAGGGAGTAAGGGGTATGGAGGGCGTGCCCCGACGGCCCGGCACTTACGTGTTGATTCTCCAGGTGGAGGAAGCGCGATGGGTGCGAATCGGGCGGTTGGGGGAGTTCCGCATTCCGCCGGGCTGGCTGGCGTACGTGGGCAGCGCCCGGGGGCCGGGCGGGCTGGCGGCCCGGCTGGCCCGTCACCTCCGCCATCCCCAACCCCTGGTCTGGCACATAGATTTCCTGCGCGGGGCCGCCCGGCCGGTCACCGCCTGGTGGGCGACGGGAACGGACCGACGGGAGTGCCTCTGGGCCGCCGCGCTGGCCCGGATGCCCGGCGCGTCCCGGCCCGTCCCGGGATTCGGATCATCGGACTGCCGCTGTCCGGCCCACCTGTTTCACTTCCCCGAACTCCCGGAGCGTGAATCGTTTGCCCGGCTGGTCGGCGAGGAGGTGATCGCAGAAGTCATGCCAGGAGCGATATGAGAGACCCGCTGTGCGCGCTGGAAGAAGCCATCGTCACTGGCGACGACTTCCGGGCAGAGGAGGCTGCCCGAAGCGTTGGGCAATTGGGGGACGCGGCTCTGCCCACGCTGACGGAATGGCAGGCATCCCCCGACCGGGACCGCCGCTGGTGGGCGGCCCGCGCTCTGGCGGCCATCGGCACCCCCCGGGCGGTGGCCGCGCTGATCGGGGCGCTGGAGGACCCCGACCCGGACGTGCGGGCCTGCGCGGTGGTGGGGCTGGCCCACCTCCGCCCGCCGGAAGCGGTGGAGCCCCTGGTGGCCCGCCTCTCCGACCCCTCCGCCTACGTGGCCCGTCTGGCCGCCGACGCACTGGCCCGGATCGGGTCGCCGGCCGTACCCGCCCTGATCGCCGCGCTGGGGGATGAGAATGTGGCCGCCCGCGCCGGAGCGGCCCGCGCCCTCTGCGCCATTCAGCCCGAAGAGGCCATCCCTGCCCTCTGCGCCGCGCTGGACGACCCCAGCGCGCTGGTCACCTACTACGCCGAAGAAGCACTGGAGCAGATGGGTGTGGGGATGGTCTTCTTCTCCCCGGATTAAAGGACTATGGACACACCAATCTCTCAGCCACGCACCGGATTGCGCTCCCTCCACCGCAATATCTGGGCCACCGGCCTGACCAGTTTCTTCACGGACATCTCCAGCGAGATGATCCTGAACATCCTGCCCCTCTTTATGGCTAACGTCCTGGGCATCCGTACCAGCGTCATCGGCCTGATAGAGGGGGTCGCCGAGGCGACGGCCAGCCTGCTCAAGGTCTTCTCCGGCTGGCTCTCCGACCGGTTGCGCGCCCGCAAGTGGCTGGCCGTGGCCGGATATGGCCTCTCGGCTTTCTCCAAGCCCTTCTTCTACTGGGCCAACTCCTGGGGGCTGGTGGCGGCCGTCCGCTGGGCCGACCGGGTGGGCAAGGGCATCCGCACCGCCCCGCGGGACGCGCTGGTGGCCGATTCCGTCCGGGAGGAGAACCGGGGCCTGGCCTTCGGCTTCCAGCGCGCCGCCGACACGGCGGGCGCGCTGGTCGGCATCCTGATTGCGCTGCTGGTCGTCTGGCTGGCCCAGCGCGGGGCCGCCCAGTTGAGCCGGACCACCTTCCAGACCGTTGTCCTCATCAGCATCATTCCGGGCGTCTTAGGCGTCCTGACGCTGGCGCTGGGCGCGCAGGACGTGCCCGTGAAGGGCGGGGCGGAGCGGCCCCGCATCACCTTCCGGGGCCTGGGGCGACGGTTCGCCCTATTTATGCTCATCGTCGGCCTCTTTGACCTGGGCAACTCGTCGGACGCGTTCCTGATCCTGCGCGCCCAGGAGCGGGGGCTGAACGTGGTCGGGGTTCTGGGGATGCTGGCGACCTTCAACCTGGTCTACACGCTGGTCTCCACTCCCGCCGGTTCCCTCTCCGACCGCATCGGCCGCAAGAAGGTCATCGTCGGCGGGTGGCTGGTCTACGGAGTCATCTACCTGGGGGTGGCGCTGGCCCGCACCGGCTGGCAGGTCTGGGCCCTCTACGCCCTCTACGGCGTCTACTACGGCATGGCCTACGGCACCACCAAAGCCATGGTCGCCGACATCGTGCCCCAGCATCTGCGCGGCACGGCCTATGGGACCTACAACGCCGTGCTGGGCATCCTGGACTTTCCCGCGTCGCTCATCGCGGGCATTCTCTGGCAGGGGGTCGGCCCCTGGCAGGGTTTTGGCCCCTCGGCCCCTTTCCTGTTCGGCGCGGCGATGGCCTTTCTGGCCGCCGCTCTGATGGCAGGATATAAGTAGGACGCGGATGAAAGGGGGTATGATGCGCAGGGATAGCACGAACCCTTCCAGACTCACACTGGAGGAAATCCGGCGAACTCTTCAAAATCATCTGCCGGAGTTGCAGGAACGGTACGGTGTGACCGTTATCGGTATTTTCGGTTCCTATGCGCGGGGTGAGCAGCGCCCGGATAGCGACCTGGACATTCTGATTGAACTGGAAGAGCCGCCACAAATCAGCCTTCTCGGTCTGGTCAATCTAGAAAATTACCTCAGCGACCTGCTGGGTGTCCCGGTCCAGGTCACTCTCCAGCGCAATCTGAAACCGCGTCTCAGGCCCTATGTCCTTCAGGAAGTGGTGCCAGTGAGATGAGAGACCCTACGGTGTACATAGACGATATCCTGGACGCGATGGAGAAGGCCGAGGCTTTCGCGGCCGGGATGAGTTATGCCCAGTTTGAAGATGACGTGCGTACAATTTACGCGGTCATCCGGGCACTGGAAATCATCGGCGAGGCGGTCAAGCGCCTGCCCGCAGAGTTCCGGGAACGGTATCCACTGATCCCCTGGAAGGATATGGCCGGGATGCGGGATAAAATCATCCACGGCTACGATGTGATAGACCTGCGCATTGTGTGGAAAACGGTGAAGGAGGATATTCCCCGAATCCGGCCCCTTCTCCGGCGGATTCTGCAGGAGCAGAGTGGAGGAGATACCGGGTAGCCCGGACTGTTCGCCCGTGCGCCCACCCGACGGCCAGCGTTGCCCGGTTCAGGATGGTTATGAGAGCAACGATGAAAGGAGCGAAATGAAAGCGATTTCTGTAGTTGGTATTGTCTTGGTCTTGTTGCTGCTGGCCTGTGCCTGCTGCACGTGGCTGACCACCATTGACTGGGAGTCCCTGCTGGAGCCCCTCCTCAGCGCGGTGGAGCCGACGTCGGAGCCACCCGTCACCCCCCAACTGACCCGTGAGCCGCTCCCCCCGGAGGCCGCCGAGACGGAACGACTGTTGGAGACGACCCTCATCCCCGTCCGGGACCTCCACGAACTGGCGATTCGCCTGCGGGGCATCCCGCCCGATACCCCCCGCACCGTCAACCCGGAGGGCGCGCCCGACTACCCGGTGGGGACCTGCCGCACCTTCCATGCCTCCAACGTGGACACCGACGAACAGTTTGACCTGACCGCCTGCCTCCGCTACAAGAACGACGTCGTCTATATGTGGGTGGAGGAGGGCGTGAAAGTGGACAAAGGCGACCTGAAGGCGGCGGCGGACCTCTTCGCCACCCAGACCTACCCCACCAACCGGAACTTCTTCGGCTCCGAGTGGAACCCCGGCGTGGATAACGACCCCCGTCTCCACATCCTCCATGCCCGCAACCTGGGCGATAGCGTCGCGGGCTACTACTCCTCCGCCGACGAATTCGTCCCCACCGTCCGGGAGGACTCCAACGCGATGGAGATGTTCTACATCCAGATTGACAACGTCACCGTCAACGACGTATTCTACAACGGCGTCCTGGCCCACGAGTTCCAGCACATGATTCACTGGTACAACGACCGCAACGAGGACACCTGGCTGAACGAGGGCTCTTCGGAACTGGCTTCTTACCTGAACGGCTACGATACGGGTGGGTCCGACTACGTCTTCTCCCGCAAGCCCGACACCCAACTGAACTCCTGGCCGGAAGGGCCGGGGACCGCTGGGGCCAATTACGGTGCGTCGTATCTTTTTATGGCCTACTTCCTGGACCGCTTCGGCGCGGAGGCCACCCGCGCGCTCGTCGCCCATCCGGAGAACGGCCTGGCGGCGGTGGACGCGGTCCTGGCCGACCTGGGCACCGGGATGACCCACGTGGACTTTTTTGCCGACTGGGTGGTTGCCAACCTGCTGGACGACCCCAACCTGGCCGACGGGCGGTACGGCTACCGGGAGATAGACCCGCCGCCCTTCAAGATAGAGACGCGCCTCTCCTCCTCCGATTATCCGGCAACCCGCCAGGCCACCGTCCACCAGTACGCGGCCGACTACATAGAATTGAGGGGCGACCGTCCCCTGCAGTTCTCCTTCACCGGCTCCACCCAGGTCGGGCTGATGAATACCCGGGCCCACAGCGGCAAGTACCTCTGGTGGTCCAACCGGGGCGACGATTCCGACATGACCCTCACCCGTGAATTTGACCTCACCGGTGTGGAGAAGGCCACGCTGGAATACTGGTGCTGGTACGACATAGAAGAGGACTGGGACTACGCCTACGTGGAGGTCTCCACCGACGGCGGGAGGACCTGGGAGATTCTGACCACTCCCTCCGGCACGCCGGAGAACCCCAACGGCAACTCCTTCGGGTGGGGGTACACGGGCCGGAGCGGCGGGAGGAGCCAAGCGGAGTGGATTCAGGAGAAGGTGGACCTGACGCCCTACGCCGGGCAGAGGGTACTGGTCCGCTTTGAGTACATCACCGACGACGCGGTGAACCGGCCGGGCTTCGCGCTGGACGACGTGGCCGTCCCCGAAATCGGTTATTTCTCCGACTTTGAGGCTGACGGTGGGGGCTGGGAGGCGGCGGGCTTTGTCCGCCACGCTAACGTCCTCCCCCAGCGCTGGCTGGTGCAACTGGTCCTCTTCGGGCCCCAGACCACGGTCCGGCGCCTGGAACTGACCCCCGAACAGACCGGGGAGTGGGAGATTCCCCTGGGCGGGGGTGTGGACCGGGCGGTGGTGGTCATCTCCGCCTACGCGCCGGTGACGACGGAGGTGGCGTCGTATCAGTATTCGGTTCGGTGATTACCGTATTCCTGTTGTGTGCCCGTAGACCCTCCGGGGAGGTGAGTATTATGCAAGCACTGGTAACCGGTGCGACAGGATTCCTCGGCTCCAATGTGGTAAAACGGCTCAACGAGCGAGGCATCTTTCCACGGATGCTGGTGCGCCCCACGAGCAACCGGCGGAACCTGGAAGCGCTTCAGGGGGAAATCATAGAGGGAGATTTGCTGGACTACGCCTCGGTCGTGCGTGCACTGCAGGGGTGTGAACAACTTTACCACATCGCGGGTTTTGTCTCCCCCCGTCCCAGTCAGCGGAAGCAGTTGTATGACTCCAACGTACGGGCCACCGAGGTTCTCCTGGATGCGGCCGCTGAGGTGGGAATTCGGCGAATCGTGTATCTGGGAAGCACTACGGCCATTGGTATGAGCAACGGCCCTTATCCTATCCGTGAGGACGCGCCATATAATCTCGGCGGGACAGGTATCGGGTATTTTGAGGCAAAGCGAGCCGCTGAGATGGCCGTACGTAAACGTGTAGAGGATGGTCTGCCAATCGTCAGTATATATCCCGGCTATTGTCTCGGGCCGGGGGATGTATACCTCTCCTCATCACGCATCATCACGGCATTCTGTAAGGGACAACTGTTCTTTGCACCCCAGGGAGGCATGTCTTTTGTAGATGTGCGAGATGCGGCCGAGGCCGTGGTACTGGGTATGGAAAAAGGGCGAATCGGCGAACGGTACTTTGCTGGAGGTCATAACCTCACATACCGGCAGTTCTTCAAGATATTAGCCAAAGTAAGCGGAAGGCGTCCTCTCCGGATCGTAATGCCCAACTGGCTACTCTACATTCTCTGCGTGTTGGGGGAACCGTTGACAGACGGCGATATTTTCAGCCGCCTGTTCTACATGGTAATGGCAAACTACCACTGGTACGATAGCAGCAAAGCCTTCCAGGAACTGGGATGGACCCTACGCCCCATTGAGGAGACACTGAGGGACGCACTGGATTGGCTTCAGCAAGCAGGGTATCTCTGACGGTAAATTTCAGGTCAAAACCGCTTTCAAAGGAGCAGAAAGGAAGAAGACCACCATATCCGGGAGCACAGTTGGTGTCCGGAGAGCGTTCGCCTCAATTCCTCTCCCATAACACCCGCTCCGCCTCCAGCCAGTGATCGGGGTCCGGCCAGATTTCCCGGTGTAGTCCCAGGAGCGCTTCGGTGAAACTGGCCGGTTGAGGGCGCAGGAAGACCGTGTCACCGTCCACGATAAAGAGCAGAGTGCCCTGGGGATGCAGATTCAGAACTTCCCGGACCGCTTTCGGGATGACGACCTGATACCGGGCACCAATGCGCGCCGTAAAGGCCTGCATGTTCGCCTCCAGCCAATAAGGTATGCTTATCATAACATATGACAGCAATCTGTCAAATCAGCAGAGAAAATGGGCATTTGTCATACCAGATGATCGGCATCTTTGATTCCGGTGTCGGTGGACTTTCGGTCTGGCGGGAGATCGTGCGGGAACTGCCCGATCTCCCCACTCTGTATGTGGCCGACCAGGCCCACGTCCCCTATGGGCCGCGCCCGCTGGAGGAGGTGCGCCGGTTCGCCGAAGGGATCACCCGCTTCCTGCTGGAGCAGGGGGTATCGGTCGTGGTCCTGGCCTGCAACACCGCCTCCGCCGCCGCGCTGCACTACCTGCGGGCCGTCTTTCCCCAGGTGCCTTTTGTGGGTATGGAACCGGCGGTCAAACCGGCGGTGCAGCGGACGCGCAACGGTCGGGTGGGCGTCATCGCCACCCCGGCCACGTTTCAGGGGGAACTCTTTGCCTCGTTGCTGGAGCGCTTCGCCCGGGATGTGCGCGTGCTCCCGCAGGTCTGCCCGGGGCTGGTGGAGGCGGTGGAGGCCAGCGCGCTGGATGCGCCGGAGACGGAGGCGCTACTGCGGAGTTGCCTGGAGCCGCTGCTGGCGGCGGGGATAGACGAACTGGTGCTGGGCTGCACCCACTACCCGTTCCTGCGGCCGCTGATGGAGCGGATTGTGGGACCTGAAGTGGAGATTGTGGACCCGGCCCCGGCGGTAGCCCGGCAGGTCCGGCGGGTGCTGGTCAGCGCAGGCCCTCCGCCTGCGGCCCGGGCCGACCACACTTTCTACACCACCGGCGACCCGGCGCAGTTTGCGGGTGCACTGGAGCGGCTGGTCGGGGTACGGGCGGAGGTGCGCCCCCTGCACTGGGAAGGGGATGGTTTGCGATTCCGTGATACGTGAAACGTGAAACGTGAAACGTGATACGTGATACGTGATACGTGAGGGGATCATCCCCCCATTGCCACGACGAAGGCGATGGCGTACTCCCGCTCGTGGGAAAGGCTGACCGCCCATCGGGTCAGCCCCAGTTGGGCAGCCCGCTGAGATGCCCGCCCGTGCAGGTAGACCTCCGGGCGGCCCCGCCAGTCCCCCAGAACCTCCACCTCGTGCCATTCCACCCCGTCGGGCGCCAGCATGCGCATGCCCACGCCCAGCGCCTTGGCGACGGCCTCTTTGGCCGCAAAGCGGGTCGCCAGTTCCGGCACCCGTCCCCGGCTGTAGATGACCTCCGCCGGGGTGAAGACCCGGCGCAGAAACCGTTCCCCGTAGCGGTTCAGCACCCGCTCCACGCGGGAGACCTCAATCAGGTCCACCCCCACCGCCAGGGCCTGGACCGGCAACCTCTCCTCCCGGGCAGGGGCCGACGCGGTGGTCGGTTCGGCCTCCGGGGGCGGGGAGATAGCCCGCCGGTAGTGGACGTTCCGCCCCACCTCCTCAAAGCCCAGTGCCCGATGGGCCTGCTGGCCGGCCTCGTTACGGATGTCCGCGTCGGAGGCCAACTCCCGACAGCCCCGCGCGCGGGCCCACTCCTCCGCCGCATCTATCAAGGCCCGCCCAATCCCCCGGCCACGCGCACTTTCGTCCACAAACCAGCCTTCAATGTAGCCCACCGGTCGGGTGGCGCAGCCTTCGGCGTGGGACCGCAGGGAGACCTCTACGAATCCGTTCAGACGGCCCTCATCGTCCACGCTGACGAAGACGGTGTACTGCTCGGGGTCCGCCAGCATGGCCTCCATTTCCGCCAGATGCGCGGAGATAGGGACATCCGGCCAGAGTTTCTGGCGGAGGCGCAGCCACTGTTCGGTCTCGGTAGGATGCAGGGGACGGATGGTCATGGCAGGGCGCAGGACGCAAGTCGCAAGTCGCAGGTCGCAGGGCGCAGGGTGCAGGTCGCAAGTCGCAGGGCGCAGGGCGCAGGGCACAGGGCCCGGGCAGGGGCAAGCCCTGGGGCAGGCGCAAGGCCTGCCCCTAC
>JBBIKR010000045.1:1926-10121 GCA_037445395.1 Thermoflexales bacterium | reverse complement strand
AGGCCTGCCCCTACGGTTCCGGCGGGCCGGCCAGGGCCAGGACGTAGGCGTCGGGGTTCAGCCAGCGCTGTGCGGCGGCCAGCACCCGCTCCGGGGTGATTTCCCGAATCAGGTCGCCATAGCGCTGGAGGTAATCCAGCCCCAGGCCGTACCGTTCCATATCCAGGATGGCCGCAGCGACACCCTCGTTGGTCTCCAGCCGCAGGGGAAGGCTTCCCACCAGAAAGGACTGGCTGTCGGCCAGTTCCTCCGGCGGCACCGGCTCCTGCGAGATGCGGCGGATTTCGGCCCGGATGCTCTCCAGTGCCCGCTCCACGTTGGCCGGATTCACCCCGGCGATGACGGTCCAGGGGCCGGGCCCCTGGCCCCCCTCTATCCGGCTGTAGGAATAGTAGGCCAGCCCCTGCTCATCCCGGACTTTATCCCCCAGGCGGCCCATCATCCCGAAGACGCCCAGGATGGTATTGCAGAGCAGCGCGTCCAGGAAGGCCGGGTCGGTGCGGGCGGGGCCGGGGTAGCCCAGGACGATGTCCGTCTGGGTCTTGCCGGGGATGGGGACGAACTTCTGCCGGACCTCCTCCGGCGGGGAAACAGGTGGGGAGGGGGCGCGCTGGGGATCGGGGCCGTTCCAGTCGCCGAAGGCCCGCTCCACCAGGTCTACCGCCTCCTTCACTTTCACGGCTCCAACGACGGTGATGACCATCCCCCGGGGCGTGTAGTGGGCGCGGTAGAAAGCGGCCAGGTCCTCCGCCGTCAGCGGGGAGACCGTCTCTATGTATCCGTTCACACTGCGGCCGTATGGGTGGCCGGGCGGATAGGCCAGTTCCCGGAAGGTCAGCGACGCCATGCGGCGGGTGTCGTGGGCCCGCTCCTCCAGGTCGGTGATGATTTCCCCCCGCAGTTTGTCCACCTCCTGGGGCGGGAAGGTGGGATGGCGGAGGACGTCGGCCAGGACGTCCAGAATCCGGGGGAGGTCCTCGGCCAGACATTTGATGCCAAAGGCGGTCTCGTACACTCCGGCGGAGACGCCGATAGAGGCCCCCACCGACTCCACCTCCTCGTAAATCTGGTCAAAAGTACGGTGGACGGTGCCCCGGGTGAGGGCGGAGGCAGTGAAGGAGGCCAGGCCGGCCTGCTGGGGCGTCTCGTCGCAGGAACCGGCCTCCAAGTAGCCGCTGACCACCACGGTGGGATTGGTGAAATTTTCCCTTACCAGCAGGATAATGCCGTTGGGAAATTCGTGGCGGAGAATATCTTCAGGACCAGGGATAGACATAGGCGCTCCGACAAAAACAGGATGTTTGTGGCGACGGCTTCGCCGCCGCCACAAACATCCTCTCGTCATTTCATCCACCCAGATACGCTTCCTTCACCCTGGGGTTATCCATCAGCTCCTGGGACGTGCCCGCCAGGGCGATGGTGCCGGTTTCCAGGACGTAGCCCCGGTGGGCCAGTTTGAGGGCCTGGCGGGCGTTCTGCTCCACCAGCAGGATGGTGGTACCGGCGGCGTTGATCTCCCGCAGGACGTCAAAAATCTCCCGCACCAGCACGGGCGCCAGCCCCATGGACGGCTCGTCCAGAAGCATCAGCCGCCCACCGCGCATCAGCGCCCGCCCCACCGCCAGCATCTGCTGTTCGCCGCCGGAGAGGGTGCCCGCCAACTGGTTGCGCCGTTCGGCCAGGCGGGGGAAGAGGGAGAAGACCCGCTCGTAGGCCTGCTGAATCTCCTTCGGGTCCTTCCGCCCCCAGGTGGCCAGTTTCAGGTTTTCCTGCACCGTCAGGTTGGCGAAAATCCCCCGCCCCTCCGGCACGTGGGAGATGCCCATGGCGGTCACCTCGTGGGGCGGGAGGGCGCGCAGGTCCATCCCCTCAAAAATGATGCTCCCCTGCTGGATGGGCACCAGGCGGGAGATGGCCCGCAGGGTGGTGGACTTCCCGGCTCCGTTGGCCCCAATAAGGGTGACAATCTCCCCTCGCCGGACCTCAAACGAAATTCCTTTGAGCGCGCGGATGACCCCATAGGAGACATGCAGGTCCTGCACCGAGAGGACCACATCGTCCGTCGTCCGTGGTCGGTCGTCTATCGTCATCATGCGACGGCCTCCTCCCCCAGATAGGCCTCAATGACCCGGGGGTTGTTCTGGATTTCCGCCGGGGTACCCTCGGCGATGGTCTCGCCGAAGTCCAGCACCTTGATCCGCTCGCAGATACCCATCACCACCCGCATCTGGTGCTCAATCAGGATGATGGTCAGGTCAAACCGCCGCCGAATCCACTGGATGAGTTCCATCAACTCGGCGATCTCGCCCGGGTTCATCCCGGCGGCAGGTTCGTCCAGGAGCAACAGCCGCGGCTCCGTCGCCAGGGCGCGGGCAATCTCCAGCCGCCGCTGCAGGCCATAAGGGAGGCTGGAGGCGACCCAGGTGGCCTGCTCCGAAAGCCCCATCAGGTCCAGCAGTTCCAGTGCCCGCTCCCGGGCCTCCGCCTCTTCCCGTATGTACTTCGGCAGGCGGAACATCGCCGCCGGAACCCCGTAGGACATCCGGGCGAAGCGCGCGATGCGGACGTTATCCAGTACGCTCAGATTCTTGAACAGGCGGATGGTCTGGAAGGTCCGGGCGATGCCCAGGGAGACAATTTGGTCGGACCGCTTGCCCACCAGATTGTGCCCGTTGAAGAGAATTTCCCCCTCCGTGGGGCGGTAAACGCCGGTGATGAGGTTGAAGACCGTCGTCTTGCCCGCGCCGTTGGGGCCGATAATGCCGATCAGTTCCCCCGGCTCCAGGTCCAGGTTGAAGTTGGAGACGGCGCGCAGGCCGCCAAAGTAGTGGGTGAGTCCCCGAATCTGCAGTACCGGCATATTGCCCCTCCGTCAATCCGAGGATCCGCCGACCGGAGCCGGTGCGGCAACGGCTTCTCTCTTCCGCCGAATCCGCTCCTTCAGAGCCGCGATGGTATCTATCCGCTCCTCCCGGGGGACCAGGAATCGCCATTCCCGCATGCCCATCATCCCGTACGGGCGGAAAATCATCAGCAGGACCAGCAGCAGCGGGCCGACGACCCAGCGCCAGACCTGCAACGGTCGCAGCAACTCCAGCAGGACCGTGTAGACCGTCGCGCCGAGAATGGAGCCGCCCAGACTCCCGATGCCGCCCAGGTAGACCATCACCAGCACATCCGTGGACTTCAGGATGGAGAAGGAGCGGGGGTTGATGAACTGGATGATGTGGGCGAAGAGCCCACCGGCAATTCCGGCGAAGAACGCGGCGACCACAAAAACAGTGATTTTCACCGTCCGGGTATCCACGCTGACCAGCGAGGAGGCAATCTCATCCTCCCGAATGGAAAGGGTGCCCCGGCCGAAGTTGGAGTAGACCAGGTTGCGCAGGAGGTAAATCGTGACGACCACCCAGACATAGACCCATGCGACGGAGGTCAACTTCTGCATCCCCATGAAGCCCCGGGGGCCGCCGATGGCGTCTATGTTCTCCAGGACGCTCTTGACAATCATATTCCAGGCCAGCGTGACGATGGCCAGGTAGTCGCCGCGGGTGCGGAAGGAGGGGAAGGCGATGACCAGGCCCGTCAGGCCGGCAGCCAGTCCGCCGATGAGCAACGCCAGGGGGAAGAGATACGGGATGTAGTCCTTCAGCCCCCAGCGGGGGAAGACCCAAACCGTCAGAATAGAAGCGACGTAGGCGCCGACGGCCATAAATCCGGCATGGCCCACGGAGAACTCCCCCATGTACCCGTTGACCAGGTTGAGGCTGACCGTCAGGATGATGTTGATGCCCACGTAGATGAGCACCTGTTGCCAGTAGAGGTTGATAAAGGAGGGAGTTAACAGGGCGATGATGAAGAAGACGATCAGCAGCACCGGCATAGTCCAGCGGCGGACCGGCGCAGGGAGCGATTCGTACGCGGTGCGAAGAGGTGCGGTGATGCGGGACAGGAACGAGAACGGTGATCGTGTCATGCCGGCCTCCTACACTTTCTGCGCCACCGGGCGGCCCAGGATGCCGTAGGGGCGGAAGATGAGCAGGACCAGGAGCAATGAGAAGGCGACGAAGTCCCGGTAGGTGGAGGCAGGCAGGATGACCGGGGTGAAAATCTCCACGAACCCCAGGATATAGCCGCCGATCATCGCCCCCCGAATGTTGCCGATTCCGCCGACGACGGCGGAGATGAAGGCCCACCAGCCGATGCGGATGCCCATGTACGGGTCCACCGTGTAGACCATCCCGAAGAGCGTCCCGCCGATGGCCGCAATGGAGGCGCCGATGGCAAAGGTAATGGAGATGATGCGGTCCACCGGCACGCCCATCAGAGGAGCGGTGAACTTGTCCCAGGAGACGGCCCGCATCGCCATCCCCACCATCGTCCGGCGCACGATAGTATCCAGGAGCAACATCACCACCGCGGAGACGGCGATGATGACGATCTGGACGTTGGAAAAGGCCACGCCGCCCACGGTGAACGTCTGCACCGGGAAGAATTTGGGGAGAAAACGGGGGTCGGGCCCGATGGTCGCCAGGGTGAAGTTCTCCAGGAAGAGGCCCACCCCCAGCGCGGTGATGACGGCGGAGACACGCGGCGCCTGACGCAACGGCTTGTAGGCGAACCGCTCAATCAGCACGGCCAGCAGGGCGGTGGCGAACATAGAAGCCAGCATGGTCAGCACAAAGACAACGATGCCGGGGAGGTGGAGGAGTTGGCTCATCAGCGCCGTGCCGACGAAGAAGGCCACATAGGTGCTGACCATGAAGATGTCGCCGTGGGCAAAATTGATGAGGGTGATGATCCCGTAGACCATCGTGTAGCCCAGGGCGATGAGGGCGTAGACACTGCCCAGTTGGAGGGCGTTCAGGACCTGCTGGATGAAGGTCTGCATCGGTTACTTTCTCCCGTCAGGAATCACCGTCCGCAAGGACCTGCCGTTTTCAAGAGAAGGGGAGAAGGGGAATTCCCCCTCTCCCCCCAGAGAGTCCCCGTATGCCCGCCCCGATGAAGGGAGCGCCAGGCACTTCTGGAAAGTGCCGGGCATATCGCGATGACCCTACGGCTGGGCCGTGGTGTAGTAGACGAACTTCCCACCCTTGATCTGCAGGACGACGGCACTCTTCACCGGGTCGCCGGTGCCCTTAAAGGCCATCACACCGGTGACACCCTCATAACGGGTGATGCTGTGCAGGGCCTGGTTGACCGCCTCCCGGTCAATCTTCCCGGCGGCCTGGATGGCCTGGAAAGCCAGCCCGAAGGCATCGTAGGTGAGCGCGGCCACGTCGTCCGGGGTCTTGCCGTATTTGGCCTCGTAGGCCTTGATGAAGGCCTGGGCCTTCGGCGTGGCGATGTCCGCCGCGTAGTGGGTGGTGAAGAAGTACCCTTCGCAGTCGGCACCGCAGAGGTCAATCAACTCGGTGGCGCCCCAGGAGTCGCTCCCGAAGATGACCCCGGTGAAGCCCAGTTTGTGCGCTTGCTGGACCTGCAGCGGCACCTCGGTGTAGTAGTTGGGCAGGAAGAGGGAGTCGGCGCCGGCCTGGATAATCTTGGTCAACTGGGCGGAGAAGTCCTTGTCGCCGGTGGTGTAGGTCTCAAAGGCCACCACCTGGATGCCGTTCTCCTCCATCGTCCGCTTGAAGATTTCGGCGATGCCCTTGTTGTACTCGGAGGCGACGTCGTAGAGGACGGCCGGCTTCTTGCTGCCCAGTTCGGTCATGGCGAACTTGGCGGCGACGACGCCCTGGAAGTCGTCAATGAAGCAGGCCCGCATCACGTACTTCTTGGGCTGGCCGGTGGCCGCATCAATGGTGGTCTTGGGGTTGGTGGACCAGGGGGAAATCATGGGCATCTTGTTGGCCTCGGCCACCTCGGCGGCAGGGATGGCGTTGCGGCTGGCGTTGGGGCCGATCATCAGGAGGACGCCCGCGGCATTCAGTTTCTGGGCCGCGGCGGCGGCGGACTCCGCCTTGTCCTCGTTATCCTCAATGAGGAGTTCAATCTTGTACTTCTTCCCGCCGACTTCCAGCCCCCCGGCGTTGTTGATCTCCTCCACCGCCAGTTCGGCACCGTTCTTGCAGGAGGCCCCGACCACGGGGACGCCGCCGGTCAACTCCGCGTTCAGGCCGATTTTGATCGTTGCAGGCCCTTTAGGCTGGCATGCGGTGACCAGAAGGCCCATCACAACCAGCAGAATAGTGAACAGCGAGAGGCGTTTCATCGTGGCGTTCTCCTTTCTCTCTAAACGTGGCTAGCGGAACGATAAAAATATAGAGTCAGGGACGAGCACGAACAGGGGACACTCTTACGGCAGGCTGTTAATATAAGTATAACCCCAACATTGGTTTTGTCAAGCAGGATGCGCGTTGTGAGGTATGGGGGTTTTCGGCGGCGGCCTTCGGCCGCCGCCGAAAAACCTATCCTCCTCTTTCCCCCACCGGAAGTCGTTTGACAAATGCTCAGGTTTGGAGTACATTCAGGACAAATCCCGTTCGGCGGTGGACAAGGGCCGCCGCAAAACACCGGGAATAACTCTTCCCATATGGTAACGAAACGACAACTGGGCATCTTCCTTTCCGCCATCGCCGGCCTGATCCTGCTCTGGATCGGCGTCATAGACCGCATCGGGATGGGGGAATGGGGCGGCTTCGGGCCGCTGCAGCGAATCGGCCTGGGCGGCGGGCTCCTCCTGCTGGCCGTCGGCCTCATCCTCATCCGCATCGGCAACCGCCCGGCATAAGGGGGAAACCACCAGGATACAAAGACACGAAGAATCTGTTTCTTTTTCATCGTTTTATTTCGTGTCTTCGTGGTCATTCTTTCGCAACCCTGGAGGCAGGAATGACCGTCATCGGGAAAATCGCCGTCATCGGGGGCGGCAGCACCTACACGCCGGAACTGGTGGACGGCTTCGTCGTCCACCGGGATGAGGTGCAGGTGGAGGAAATCGCGCTCCACGATATCGACGCGGAGCGGCTGGACGTCGTCGGTGGGCTGGTGGAGCGGATGGTCCGCTATGCCGGGCTCCCCACCCGCATCACACGGACGACGGACCGGACGGCCGCACTGGAGGGCGCGGCCTTCGTCATCTCCCAGATTCGGGTGGGCGGGATGGCCGCGCGCATCCGGGACGAAAAAATCCCCCTGGCCCACGGCGTCGTCGGGCAGGAGACGACGGGACCGGGCGGCACGCTGAAGGCGTGGCGCACCATCCCCGTCGTGCTGGACATCGCGCGGGATGTGGAGCGGCTGGCGCCGGACGCCTGGCTCATCAACTTCACCAACCCCTCCGGCATCATCACCGAGACGCTCCTGAAGCACACCCCCCTGAAGGCCGTGGGGCTCTGCAACAATCCCATCAACTTCACCCGTCTTATCGCCGGCCTCTTCGGCGTCCCCGACGGGGCCGTCTTTCTGGAGTGGGTGGGGCTGAACCACGTCAACTGGATCCGGCGCGTCTACGTTCAGGGCCGGGACGTCTCCGCCGAACTGATGGCGCGGGTGCGGGAAGGGCTCCCGTTCTACCCCTTTGACGCCGACCTGGTAGAGGC
Source organism: Thermoflexales bacterium (assembly GCA_037445395.1). Taxonomy (GTDB): domain Bacteria; phylum Chloroflexota; class Anaerolineae; order B4-G1; family DUEL01; genus SpSt-77. The sequence goes on along the minus strand of JBBIKR010000045.1, from coordinate 2,574 downwards.
CCTGGGCGTCTTCCCGACCTGGTATTTGCAGTACTACTATTATCCCGACCGGAAAGTGGCGGAGATGCGGGAGGCCGGGAAGACGCGCGGCGAGGTCGTGATGGCGGTGGAGCAGGACCTGCTCCGGAAGTACGCCGACCCGGAACTGGTCGTCAAGCCGCCGGAACTGGGTCAGCGGGGCGGCGCGCTCTACTCCGAGGCGGCGGTGCGCCTGATCCTCTCGCTGGTGCTGGACCGGCGGGACGTGCAGGTTGTGGACGTCCGCAACGGCGGGGCCATCCCCGACCTCCCCGCCGACGGGGTGGTGGAGGTCCCCTGTGTCGTCGGGGCGCACGGCGTCACCCCGCTGCGGATGGGGCCGCTCCCGGAGACGGTCCGGCCCCTCTGCCAGGCGGTGAAGGCATGGGAGGTCTGGACGGTAGAGGCCGGAGTGACCGGCTCCCGCCGCGCGGCGCTGATGGCGATGGTCACCAACCCGCTGGTGCGCTCCGTGGACCTGGCCCGGACGCTGCTGGAGGAGATGCTGGAGGCCAACCGGAAGTATCTGCCCCAGTTCTTCCCTGCCGGACGCGGATAAACGCGGATGGACACGGAATACTGTTCTGAAGAAAACCGTCTTCCCGAGTTTCTCCGTCCCCTTTTCTGGGA
>JBBIKR010000045.1:0-1826 GCA_037445395.1 Thermoflexales bacterium | reverse complement strand
CTACTCCCGCGACTGCCTGGTCTCCCCGGAGCGGTTTCTGGAGGCGTGCCGCCGCCGGGGGCTGAACCGCGTGGCGGTGACCGACCACAACACCATCGCGGGCGCGCTGCGGCTGAAGGAGATGGACCCGGAGCGCATCATCGTGGGCCAGGAAATCCGCACCACCCGCGGAGAACTGATCGCCTATTTCCTGACCGAACCCGTTCCCCCGGACCTGCCGCCCAGGGAGGCCATCGCGGCCGTGCGGGCACAGGGGGGCGTCGTCGGCATTTCCCATCCGCTGGACCGGGCCCGATGGGAGGCCATGGGTCCGGCCGGGGTGGAGAACTTGCTGGAGGAGGTGGACTTTCTGGAAGGATTCAATGCCCGATGTCTCTTCGCGGCCGACAATGAGGCCGCCCAGGCCCTGGCCCGGGCCCACAATCTCCCCGTGACCGCCGGGAGCGACGCCCATTCGCTCTGGGAACTGGGCAGGGCAGTCACCCGGATGCCGCCCTTTGACTCCCCGGAATCATTCCTGGAGGCGCTGCGGTCGGCCCGTGTGGACGGCCAGGTCTCTCCGGCGTGGGTTCATACGCTCTCCACACTGGCGAAAATCCTCCACCGAACCGGGCTGGTCCCACTCCCACCGGGGTAGTCCCGGCGACCTGCTCCCTGCGCCCTGCTCCCGGCGACCTGTTCCAAGGAGGCCCAATTGGATACCCTGGTTGCTATACTGACCATCTTCGTCCTGGCCATCGTGCCCATGCTCCTCTACGCGCTGTTCCTCTGGTGGATGGACCGCTATGAGAAGGAGCCGCTGAGCCTGATTCTGGCCTCGTTTCTCTGGGGCGCCGTTCCCGCCATCATCCTCTCCCTCATCGCTCAGATTGTTCTGGACATCCCGGTCGCCGACCTCTTCGGCTCCGGCCTGGGGACCGAACTGGTGGGGGCCAGCCTGATCGCCCCGATCACCGAAGAACCATTCAAAGGGTTGATGCTGCTCCTCCTGTTGCTGCTCTTCCGACGGGAGATAGATACGCCGGTGGACGGCATCCTCTACGGGGGACTGGTGGGCTTCGGGTTCGCCACCACCGAAAACTTCTTATACTTTCTGGACGCCTACAGTATGGGTGGATTGGGAGGAGTGCTGGAACTGGCCTTCTACCGCGCCGTACTCTTCGGCCTGAACCACGCGCTCTTTACCGGCTGCACCGGCCTGGGCATCGCGCTGGCGCGGACATCCCCCCGCCGCTGGGCCCGCGTGGTGGCTCCGTTCATCGGGCTGGGAGTGGCGATGACGCTCCATGGCCTGCACAACTTCGGCGCCACCATCTCCAGCCTGACCTGCTGGGCATTGCTGATCAGCCTGGCCTCGGATTGGGGCGGTGCCCTGGCGTTGCTGGGCTTGCTCGTTTACTTCTCCGTCCGTGAGCGACGAATCCTGGCCCTCTACCTGACCGATGAGGTGGAAAAGGGGACGATTGCGCCGGAGGATTACCCGGTCATCTGCTCGTACTGGCGACGGGTGGGGCAACGACTGGGGGCGCTGTTGCGGGGAGAAATCGGCCGCTGGCGACAACTGGGCACGTACTACCGCCTGGCCTCTGAACTGGCCTTCGCCCGGCACCATCTGGTGACCGTCGGCCGGGAAGAGGCGACGGCCCGGCGGGTGGAGCAACTGCGCCGGGAACTCCGCCGTCTGCGGCCGGCACTGTGATGGTGGGGGGGGTGGGGGCGGGGGGGGGGGGCCCCCCCCCCCCCCCACCGGGGGGGGGGGGGGGGTGAAAAACACACCCCCCGGGCGCCCCCCGCACACGGCCCCCCCCCACTGGAGTGGCCCAGTT
>JBBIKR010000044.1:0-26200 GCA_037445395.1 Thermoflexales bacterium | reverse complement strand
CCGCCCCCCCCCCATGCCCGATCCCCGGGCCTTTGCCTCTTATTTGGTAAAAAATTGTGGGGTTTTGGGCGGGGGTCCTAACGCCCCCGCCCCCAAAACCCCCTCTTCTTTCCCCCTTCCTCAATTGGCCCTTTTGCCCTAAAGGGGATATAAAAGATATTTTTTATTGCGACGGCGAAGCCGCCGCAATGAAAAATGTCTTCCTTCTCGGCAAGCCCGACGGTCAACCCGTCGGGCTTGCCGGTTCATGAGGGGTTATCGGCCCATGGGGATGTAGTCCTGCAGGATGGAATTGCCGATGAACTCTCGCAGGATGGAGTTATCGGGCACCATGTCGGGGGGGCAGGGGGTGAGCCACTCCAGGAAGGCCAGCAATCGCTTGGCTTCCACCCGGCGGGGGCTGGGCGGCTCCACCTGCCGCAGCAGCGGCTCCACCAGTGGCTTCAGCACCGCCAGTTCGTAGACCAGCGCCGAGTTGAACATCACATCGGCATTCTCCTGATAGGGGAAGATGTGCCGTTTTTCTCCCCGCCGGACACTCTCCCACCGGTCCAGCGTCTCCTCAGCAGTGTATCCCCGATACATGGCATCCCGTACGATCCGTCGGATGAGGCGCGTGTCCGTGGTCGGCACCCGGTTGTGCCGGTCCAGGTTCAGTTGAGTCAGCGCCGAGACATATACCCGGAAAATTCGCTCCGGCGGCACCATGGGCACCAGGTTGGGGTTCAGGCCGTGAATCCCTTCCACGATGATGACGTGGTCGGGTGTCAACTGGACCGTAGGCCCCTGCTGGCGAGTTCCGCTGTGGAAATCAAAGTGGGGCAGTGTGACTGCCCGCCCGTCCATTAATGCCAGCAGTTGCTGGTTGAAGAGGGCCAGGTCCAGCGCTTCCAGCGCCTCAAAGTCATACTGGCCCTGCTCGTCGCGGGGGGTATGCTGGCGGTCCACGAAGTAATCGTCCAGCGCGATGGGGAAGGGCCGGACGCCGTGGGCCAGCAACTGGATAGAGAGCCGCTTGGAGAAGGTGGTCTTGCCGGAGGCGGAGGGGCCGGCAATCAGCACCAGCCGGATGCGGTCGTGTTGTTCGGCGATGGTGTGGGCAATCTGGGCGATGCGCTCCTCGTGCAGTGCCTCGGAGACCAGGATGATTTCCCGAATGCGCCCGTTCTCAATGGCGTTATTCAGTTCCCCCACATCTTCCACGCCCAGCAGCCGCAGCCATTCCCCGTATTCCTGGAAGACGGCGCTCAGCCGGGGGGATTCGGTGTATGGAAGCAGTTGGGTGGGCCAGTGGCGTCGGGGATATTGCAGGATGAACCCCGGCGGCGAAGGGCGGAGGGCGAAGTACCGGAGGTACCCGGTGGAGGGCACCATGTACCCGTGAAAGTAATCCTGGTACTCCCGCAGGGAGTAGAGGATGAGGTAATCTTTCCGACGGCGGGAGAAGAGCCGGACTTTGTCCTGCTGGCCCCGCGCCTGGAAAAGGGCCAGAGCCTCTTCAATGGGCACCCGTTTCTTGCAGATGGGCACATCTTCTTCCACGATGCGCCGCATGTGGGCCTCAATCGTCCCCAATTCCTCGGCAGAGAAGGGCTCCCGATTGAGCACCCGGCAGTAGAAGCCGCCGGAAGGGACGGAGTAGTCTATGACGACCTGGGCATCGGGGAAGAGTTCGGAGACGGCGGTGACCAGCAGGAAGGAGAGGGAGCGCCGGTAAATGCGCACCCCGTCTGAATCGGACAGGAAGATGGGGGTGACCTGGGCGTCCCGCTTCAGCGGGTAGGTCAACTCCCGGAGTTCCCCGTCCACCAGTGCGGCGATGATGGGGACGGGGTGGTCGGGATAGGCGGCGCGCACGTAGGCCTCCACCGGCGTCCCGACCGGTGCCTCCCATGTTCGCCCGTCGGGAAAGGTGGCCTGGGCCGTCTGGCGGGGGGTGGACAGGCGTACTATTCCGTTGTTCATTCGCTCCTTACCTCATTTCCCGAACTTGTCAGCCATTTCAGAAAGTGCCTGGTGTGCTGCGAGGTGGGCCAGGGCACGAAGGCGGCCCCAGTCGGCCCACTCGGGCGGCAGGGCCCGCAACTGGGCCGCCACCGATGGTAGGGTCTCCGGCGGCACCCAGCGGAAGCCGCTGATCCGCTCCCCGGTGTCTCCGGGCCGGGGGTCTCCCTCCACGTCGGCCAGCACCAGCCAGGAGGGGAAGAAGCGACAGTGCCAGCCATGCCGGAAGGTGACGCTGATCAGGGCCAGCGGACGGAGGTCGCGAGGGTTCAGTCCGGTCTCTTCCTGCGTCTCCCGGAGGGCCGCCGCCAGGACCGATTCGCCGGAGAGAATTCCCCCGCTGGGCAGGCGGAAAACCCCCTCCGGGTAGAAGGATTTGGTGTGCAGGAGGAGATGGCCGTCCGCCCGACGCAGGAGCAGGACGACCTCCCCCCGGCGGGCCCGGTGGCGGGTGGAGCGGATGAAGTCGTTGAAGAAGGGCTCCGAGACGGTCAGTCGGTGGTGGCGGTACGGCAGGACTCCCTGCCGCTCCACCTCCGCGCGCTGGCGGCGCATCACCCCGACGAGGCTGGACGGGCGACGGGTGAGGGCCCAGAGGGGGAGCAGGCTGATCAGAAGGACCCCGGTGGAGAGAAGTCCCCCTTCCGGGCCGAAGTTGCCGCCGGTGAGCCAGGCGGGACCGCCTGCAGACAGGGCCAGCAGGCCGTTCCAGGCCATTCCGCTCACCGGCAGTCCCAGGACCGGTCCCTGAGCGAGGTTCCAGGCGTAGTGGTAGGCGATGGGGAGCCAGAGGGTGCCAGTCCGCTCCGCCGCCACGGCGAAGACGGCCCCCGCCAGCGCGATGTTGACCAGCGCCAGGACGGAGACGTTCGGGTTCAGGCCATGGAACAGGGCAAAAATGATGGAGGGGACCAGTATCCCGACCACCGGCCCCCGCCAGGTGGTGAGGGCGCGCTGGAGGTAGCCCCGGAAGGCGACCTCTTCGGCGGCTGCGGCCGGGAAGAGCGCCACGGCGTCCAGCAGGAACGACCACCCGGCCGCCCTGCCGGGCCGGAGAGGTTGCGGGTTCAGGGCCAGCAGGGTGGCTCCGATCAGGAGCATCGTTCCTGCCCCCAGGAGCAGTCCGGCCGCCGTGTCTTTCCCCAGGTGGGTGGGGTCCAGGCCCAGCGTCTCCGCCGGTTCCCGGTCCAGGAAGCGGCCCATAATCAGGGCCAGCCCCAGCGCGATGACCAGTCGGGAGACGCCGATCATCAGCAGCAGCGGGCCGGGGACCTGTCCCGCTGTCAGGGTGTTTGCGATCTCCTCTGCACCGGCTCCCGTCAGGACTAACACCAGGCCGTAGATGATGCCAATGAGCAGGTCCAGCACAAGTTCGGCGACCAGAAAAGCGACCAGGTAGATGACGACCCGCCAGACAGGATGGAGGACGGAGCCCCGGAAGAAGAATCGGCGGCAACCGGGGCGGGCAGGTCGGGAAACCGGAATATTCGTCATCAGGTCCTCCACAACGGTCGTGATTTTGTAGGGGCAACCCCTGCCCCTACGGAGGCATCGGGGTTGGGGTGGGCGGCCCGCCGGCCCAGGCGGCAGTGTAGAAGGCCAGATACGCCGGGATCATCCGCGACCAGTAGTCATCGGCGTGGCTTCCCTCACCGACGGTGTACTCATGAGAGATTCCCCGCTCCATAAGCGCTTTGTGCATCCGGTCGGCGCCCACCCACGCCCAGTCGGCATTCCCCGCGTCCAGCCAGATGCGCAGGGAGGCCACGGGCGATTGGGCCACCAGGTTGAACGGGTCGTAGGCGGGCAGCGGATAGTTGACGGTGAGGGCCGGGCTGTGCGCGCCCACCGTAGCGAACAGGTCCGGGTGGCGGAAGCCGATTTCCAGCGACCAGACGCCGCCCCGGGAGATGCCGCCGATGGCCCGCCCTTCGCGGGTCCTCCATGTGCGGTAGTTCTGGTCTATGTAGGGGACCAGTTCGTTCACGATGAGCCCCTCCACCGAGAAATCCCCACCGCTGGTCTGGACGAAAATCCCCTCGGGGGACGGGTCACAGTTGGGCATCACGATGATGAAGGGCGGGTAGGCCCCCGAGCAGATGCCCGCCTCGGCGGCCTCGTCCACCCCCAGCCGGTCCCAGTGGGTCTCGTCGTACGGGTAGCCGTGGAGAAGGTAGAGCACCGGGTAGGATGCGGAGGAGGTATCGTAGCCCGGGGGCAGATAAATCCGGTACGTCGCGGTCCGGCCCAGCACCCGGCTGGGGTATGAGCCGACCTCCACCCGACCGGCGACGTCGGCACAAATGGGTGTGGGGGTCGGCGTCGGTGTTGCCGTCGGCCGGGGGGTGGGGGTGGGCGTCGGGGTGGGGGTAACCGTCGGCGTCGGCGTGGCAGTGGGCGTCGCCGTCGGTGTCGGGGTCGGGGGCGGGGTCGGGGATGGGGTGGCCGTCGCCAGCGGCACCAGGGTGGGCGGGATGTAGGCCGTCCGGTCGGTCGTCGGGGCGGGGGCGGACGGGGTACAGGCGGAAAGAAGGAGCAGGATGCAGGATGCCAGAAGCAAGATGCAGGATGCAGGGCGCAGGGCGCAGGGCGCAGGGCGCAGGTCGCAGGTCGCAGGTCGCAGGGCGCAGGGCGCAGGGCGGAAGTCGCAGGATGCGGGACGCATCGGTTACTCCACAGAGTTCCGGATGATGCTGGCTCCCGGGCCGGGGCGGCAGGGGATGACGTCCTGGACGCCGGGCAGGGCCCGCAGGTCGGCCTGGAGATGGTCGGCGCAGGGCGGGAGGGTCAGGACGTGGACGTTGGGCCCGGCGTCTATGGTGAAGTAGGCCTCTATGCCCTCACGCCGCCAGGCCTGAATCCGGTGCATGACGGTGAGGGTCTCCGGGAGCCAGTAGATGAGGGACGGGCGGGAGGTCATCATCACCGCGTGCATCAGCAGTGCGTCCTCCTCGGCGGCCTGGCCCAGCGCGGTGAAGTCCCGGCGGGCCAGCGCGTCCAGCAACTGCCGGTTCAGTTCGGCCACACGCGCTACCCGGGCCCCGTGGAGGGCACTGGTCGGCGCCAGATGGTGCCCCTCGCTGGAGGGGACCGCCTTCTCGGCCCGGGAGACGACGACGATCAGGTCCCGGATGTCCCACCAGTCGGGGCCGTAGAGGGGTTCGGCGAAGGCGTCCTCGTCCCGCTCGCCGGTGTGCAGGAGGACGAATCCGCCGAAGACGGAGCGGGCGGCGGAGCCGGAGCCCCGCCGGGCCAGGACGCTCAGGTCGCGGGGGGAGAGGTCCAGCCCCAGCGCAGCCGCGCCGGCCAGCGTCAGCGCGGCGAAGCCGGAGGCGGAGGCGGCAATCCCCGCGCCCGCCGGGAAGTTGTTCTCGGAGACCACCCGCGCGCGCCAGGAGACGGCCGCCCGTTCCCGCAGAAGGTCCAGGTGGCGGGATACCCGCGCCCGGGCCGGCCCGGACAACTGTTTGCCGTCCACCGTCACCTCATCTTCCGGCAGGTCGGGCCGAAAAGCCACGGTGGTGACGGTACGGACCCGGTCCAGGGTGATGGAGACCGAGTCGTTGGCCGGGATGCGCAGGTCGGGGTCGGCGTTGCCCCAGTACTTGGTCAGCGCGATGTTGGCCCCGGCCTCGGCGGTGGCCCGGAATTCGGACGCGGGTGAACGCGGATGGATGCGGGTTGCTTCCATTGTTATTGCTATTATTCTTGTGCGTAATTCCTCACCCCTCCCCCGGCGGCTACGCCGCCACCCCCTCCCCTCTCCTGACCGCAGGTCAGGAGAGGGGAGGGGGTCGGGGGGAAGGGTGAGGTGGAAATTACTCCTGTGCCAGCAACTCCACCTCGGTGACCAGTGCGTCAAAGGAGTGGCCCGAGGCGTAGATGGTGACCGACTTGATCAGCGCCGGAGGCGCGTCGCTCTGCATCAGGTTGTCGGAATCGTAGGAGGTCCAGGTCTGGAGGGGAATCTGGTCACTCCACCAGTACAGGTAGTCGTTGGCGGCCTTGGGGGCAGAGTAGAAGCCGTGATACCAGGTTCGGTCTCCGCCATAGATGTCCTGGTAGTCTATCCGGACGATGATCGGGCATTCGGAGCCCGCCGAACCGCAGCCGGGCAGGCTCTGGCCCTGGACCATAACGTTGAGATGAAGGACCATGGAGGTGAAGTCCCGGACGTCGTAGTTGAGTACCTGCCGGATGCCCACTTCGGCGTGGCCGATCCCCTCCCGGAAGAAACGGGCCGCCGGACGGCCCGCGACGGTGGTGGTCTGGACGGTGCCGGCCTCCACGGTGTAGGTCTCCCAGCCCACTTCCAGGGGTTGACGGAAGTCGCCGTTGACCAGCAGGTTGCGCGCGGCGGGGAGCGCTTCCAGCGGCACTGCCCCGGCCTGGGCGATGGTGCGCTGGGCGTCCTTCAAGGAGACGGAGTGGCCTGCGGTGGAAGTCGCCTCTGCATGGCCCTCGCGGACGATGAATTCGGTGAGGGAGCCGTAGACGCGCGCCTCGTAACTGCCCGCCGTCAACATCGCGGTGAGATGGGGAGTGCGCAGTTGGGCCGTCGTCTCCCGCTCCTCCGTCGGGAAAACGGTGATCCGCACCCGTCCGGACTCCACCTGCAGGTTGAGGTGGTGGGGGAGCGGGCTGATGCCGAAGCGCGGAGAACGGGCGGAGGTCACGCGGAGGCGGGTGTCACCGTAGACCTGGACCGTCGCCACGACTTCGGACTCCGAAGCGGGCGCGTAGAAGGTCAGGAGGGCCTGGGCGGCGCCGTCGGTGGTCAGTACGCTGCCCGCCGGGACATCCCACGTGGGGTCCCGCAGGGCGATGAGGTCGCCTCGCCCGCCGCGCTGCAGACCCGGCGTCCCCTGCTGGGGCTGCAGCAGGGTGGGCTGGGCGCGGGTGGCGGTCAGCAGGAACTGCCGGACCCCCAGCGGCACGCCCACCGCGATGCTCACGCACAGGGTGAAGGAGACCACCAGGATGATCCAGGCCAGCCGTTCCCGATTCTGAGTCATAGGTAGATAATCCGGAAGTCGGTAAATTCCCCCGTCGGCTCCTCCCACTGGACGGCGACGTGGGTGACGTGGGCAGCGGGTGGCCCCACATGGAGGAAGTCCAGGAACTCCCGCAGGGCGGCCCGGGGGCCCTCGGCGACGGTTTCCACCGTCCCGTCCCAGCGGTTGGCGACCCAGCCGGTCAGGCCCAGGGCGCGCGCCCGCCGGACGGTGTAGTAGCGGAAGTTCACTCCCTGGACGATGCCCTCCACAACGGCGTGGAGACGGGCCTGGTCGGTCGGTTTCGGTTCACCCATCGGTTCGCTCCCTCCTCAGAAAAACAGCAGGCGGGGCGCGCGGCGGTCAAAGCGGTGGAGGCCCGCCTGGCGGGCCGCCTCCACTGCCGCCTCGTACTCCCGGCGGGTAATGGGTCGGTCCAGCGGCGGGTACTCGTGGGCCCGGTAGCAGGGCCGGTACTGGTCCATAATGTTGATGTACGTATCCCGCGAGACCTCTTCGGCCAGGAAACGGGCGATTTCCGCCGTCCCCGCCAGTCCGCCGGGCAGGACCAGGTGGCGGACCAGGAGCCCACGCAGCGCGATCCCCCGTTCGTCCAGCACCAGGTCGCCCACCTGCCGGTGCATCTCTTTGACGGCGGCCCGGTTGACGGCGGGGTAATCCCGCACGCGCGAGTAGCGGTAGGCTACCTCGGCGTCGGCGTACTTCATATCGGGCATGTAGATGTCCACGATGCCGTCCAGCAGGGCCAGCGCCTCCAGCGAATCGTAGCCGCCGGTGTTCCAGACCAGCGGCAGGCGCAGGCCGGCCTCGGCGGCGATCAGGACGGCGGCCAGGATGGGCGCCAGGACGTGGGTCGGCGAGACGAAGTTGATGTTGTGGCAACCCTGGGCCTGGAGGGCCAGCATCATAGCGGCAATCTCCTCCGGCTCCACCTCCCGCCCATGTCCCAGTTGGCTGATGTCGTAGTTCTGGCAGTACTGGCAGTTCAGGTTGCACCAGGCGAAGAAGATGGTACCGGAGCCCTGGTATCCCCGCAGCGGGTCCTCTTCCCCGAAGTGGGGGCCGTAACTGGAGACCAGGGCCCGCACCCCAGTGCGGCACGCGCCGACCGTCCCGTATCGGTCCACCCCGCACTTCCGGCCGCAGAAGTCGCAGGCGTGGAGGCGGTCGTAGGCCAACTGGACCCGTCGGCGCAGTTCGCTGGTGGAAAGCAGGGAGAGATAGGCCGGCCGGAAACGGGGACCGGTCTGTTTACCGGATAAATCCTGTGCTACCATGCGACGGGCACTTTTCGGAGGCTGTACCGGCGGTCAAAGACCTGGACGTAGCGGTTGCGACGGCCGAAGTCGTAGAGTTTCCAGGTTACCTCCACATCCCTCTTGCAGTACTCTGTCACCAGGTCCAGGCGGCCCTGCCGGAACCAGCGGACGGCGTCCAGGCCGTCCCCGCTCTTGCGTTCCCCCAGTGTGGCCGCGACCACGTCGTCCAGTTTGGGCCGCCAGCCCAGCGCGCGCTCCAGGTGGACCAGCATGTCCACCGTCGGCGGGAAGATCAGCCGCTCCCGGGCATAGGCCTGGAGGACCTCGTAGTCAAAACCGTAGAGGTTGTAGCCGACGACTTGGTCGGCGGACTGCAGCGCGGCAATCAGGTCACCGGCCTGCTCTTCGGTATAGGCCCGGTAAATGTTCTGGTCCGGGTCGTAGGTGACGCCCACGGACATCCGCAGGCGGCGGATATAGGCCCGCCCGCCGACTTCGTCAAAGGTTTGTTGGGTTTCCAGGTCAAATACCAGCATTGTAGGGCCTCTGTGAATCTGCAGGGATAGATTATACCACAAAACGGGAAACTGACCCATTGCAGTTTTGCCCAGGCTCTGCTCCGATGGTATAATGAATGTACTCTGAAAGCCGGGGGTAAGGATGAAGAAATCAAAGGAGCAAAAAGAGGCCTACGAACTGCTGGAGCGGGGGATTGCGGCGGCCCGCGCGGAGCGGAAGGAAGAGGCGGAGGAGTTGCTTCGTCAGGCTCTGGCGCTGAATCCCGATAGCGAACGGGGCTGGCTCTGGCTCAGCGCGGTCGCGGACGGCATTGAAGCCCAGCGGGAGTGCCTGCAGAATGTCCTCCGGATCAACCCTTCCAATCCCTTTGCCCGCTCAGGGCTCTCTTTTCTCGGTCATTTGCGGGAAGGGTATGAGTACCTGGCGGCCCGCGCTCCCTGGATGGCCGGCCTGGAGGACGGTCGGGTGCCCATAGATCGGCTGCCCGCTCAGCAGTGCCCTCGCTGTCGGCAAAAGAACCCGGGCTGGGCCTACATCTGCAATCGCTGCGGAGCCCCGTTGCAACCGACGGACGTGAGGAAAGCGGCGCAGCAGGAACTCCGAAGTGCCCATCGCCCTTCGCTGGCCCGCCCCTGGGTGGGCGCCGCCATTCTGGATCCGGACCTGGCCTTCGCTCCCGAGATCGCCCTGGCTTCCCCGTTCCGGTCGGTTCTGAGCATCGCTCTGGGCACTATCGCTCTGACTCTGGCGCGCTGGATGGGCACTCTGTTGCTGGCGCTTTTTTCACCCGAAGGTCTGACTTTCAATATAGTCAACCTGCTCTCGGTAAGATTTTTGAACGACCTGGTCTATCTGCTGGCGGGCGCCCTGGTCGTCTGGCTCGGATTGGGCATCATCACCGAAGGCATCGCCCGTTCCCGGGGCGGCGTGGCTCCGGCGCGGGTCCACTACTCCCTCATCGCCGTGGCGATTTCCGGCTGGATGCCGATCGCCGGTCTGCTCAGCGTCATCGGATGGGTGGTTCCCCTTCTGGTCCCCCAGGTCCCTCAGACGTGGGCAATGGCCGCCGTGGGCGGCATCCTCTTCCTGTACGCGGTCGCTCTTCTGATTCAGGCGGTACGGACCGCTCATCGTCTGCCGCCGGGCCGCGAGGGTGCGGTCATCGGCCTGCTCCTGCTGGCGTTCGTGGGCCTCTACGCGTTCCTGATGGCAACGGTTCCCCCGGCCTGGCGGGAGGTTTTGCTGACCGTTGTGCGACTCGTGATGCTCCCGATGGAGACGGGAGGGTGAACGTGGTGGTCACCCGTGAGTTATCGCTCTCCACCCGGGGAAACGGGGATGTCCGGGACATCACTGCCGAAGTGGCCCGGTTGGTGCGGGAATCCGGGTTGCGGTCGGGTATCGTCACCGTCTTCTGCCCCGGGTCCACAGGGGCCCTGACCACAATAGAGTACGAGGACGGCGTCATCGCCGACCTGCAGCAGGTGCTGGACGAAATCGTCCCGCCGGACCGCCCGTACCGCCACCACCTGCGCTGGGGGGACGATAACGGCCATGCCCACATCCGCGCGGCGCTGATGGGGCCGTCTATGACCATTCCCTTCGTGGACGGCCGCCTGACGCTGGGGACATGGCAGCAGGTGGTCTTCTGTGACTTTGACACACGGCCGCGCAGCCGTCGGCTGGTGGTGCAGATACTGGGGGAACCATGAAACCGTATTCCTCGCAGACGGTCCTCATTCAGGGGGGCACGCTGGTGACCCCGGAAGGGGTGCTGGAGGCGGACCTGCTGATCCAGGGGGAGCGCATCAAAGCGGTCGGGCAGGGCCTGCCGACGGCCCCCGATACCGTCGTCGTGGAGGCGCAGGGCCTGCTGGTCCTGCCGGGGGTCATAGATAGCCACACCCACATCGCGCTGGACACCGGCATCTACCGCGCTCCCGATGACTGGTACATCGGCACCCGCGCCGCCGCCTGCGGCGGGGTCACCACCGTGGTGGATTTCGCCACCCAGTTCCCCGGGCAGACGCTCCGGCGGGCGGTGGAGGCGCGGTGGGAAGAGGCGCGGGACGCGGTGATAGATTACGCCCTCCACGTGATGGTCACTGACCTGCCACCGGGCCGGGAGGGAGAACTGGCGGACCTGGTGGAACTGGGGACCCCCAGCATCAAACTCTACACCACGTACCGGCCCAATTATTATGCCGACGACGCGACCATTCTGCGCCTGATGGAGACATCGGCCCGACTGGGGATTCGCCCCCTGGTCCACTGCGAAAACGACGCGCTGGTGACGGCCCAGACCCAGGCGCTGGTGGCGGAGGGGAAGACGGCCTGGCGGTACCACGGCCGGTCTCGTCCCGCGCTGGCGGAGGTGGAGGCGGTCCGACGGGTGCTCTTTCTGGCCGCGGCGGCCCGCTGTCCGGTCCACATCGTCCATTGCTCCGTGACCGGGTCGGTGGAGGCGGTGGCGCGGGCCCGGACGGAGGGGCTGGAGGTGACCTGTGAGACCTGTCCCCAGTACCTGTTGCTGGATGCCGGCCGGTATGAGGGGCCGGAGCCGTGGCGCTACATCCTCCAGCCCCCGCTGCGGGCGCCTGGGGAACCGGAACGGCTCTGGGAATGGGTGGCCGACGGGGCCGTTGACTTCATCGCCACCGACCACTGTGACTACACCCAGGCCCAGAAAACGGAGGCGGATGATTTTACCCGTACCCCGGGCGGGTTGCCCGGGATGGAGACACTCCTGCCGCTGATGTACACCTACGGCGTGGCGGCAGGACGGCTGACGCTCCCCCAACTGGTGGCCCTCCTTTCGGCCCGTCCGGCCCAGGTCTGGGGGCTCTGGCCGCGCAAGGGGGCTCTGCTCCCCGGCGCCGACGCCGACGTTGTGCTCTACGATCCGCGCCCGGAGGGGGTCGTGCGCGCTACCGACCTGCATCATCTGGCCGGATACACCCCCTACGAGGGAATGCGGGTCCAGGGGCGGGTTCATATGGTCTTCTCCCGGGGGCAGATGGTGTATCGGGAGGGGGAATTTGTCGGTCGGCGGGGGAGGGGGCGGTTTATCCGGCGCGAAAGGCCTGGAGCAGGGCGCGAATCAGGTTGACTTTGGAGAAATGGCCGCCGGTGATGCGGGTCATCCGGGTTTCCGGGCCCAGGAGTCGGCGGCTGATTTCTTCTACCGGCAGGCCCTGCTGCCGGAGCGTGTGGGCCTCCCGGGCCAGCGTTTCCAGATACGCGATTTTGCGCCGGATGGCGTCTGTGGCGCCCTCTACCATGCCAGCGTGGGCGCAGAAGAGCGTTCGGGGGGCCAGTTTCAGGACCTCCCGCAGTGACTGGAGGGTTGCCCCCATATCCTCATCCGCCCGCAGATAGCGCACCCGCTCGTGGATGAAGAGGTCCCCGCTGAATAGCCACCCCTGGCGCGGCTCAAAGAAGCAGACGTGGTCGGGGGAGTGGCCCGGGGTCGGGATGACCTCAAAGCGGTATCGGTCGGTCTCCACAACGTCCCCCAGGGGCTCCACGGTGACGTCTTTCGGCTGTCCCCAGACGAGGCGGCGGTAGAACTGGAGGCGGGGGAAATGGGCCAGAATGGGGACGGCGTCGGGCGGGGCGGCAATGGGGAGGGCGAGGGCCCGCTGAAGGAGCAGGTTGCCCCCGGAGTGGTCTTCGTGGTGGTGGGTATTCACGGCCTGCCGGATGGGCCGGGTGCGGCACCAGGCCAGCAACTGGCGCGCGGTGCCGGGACACCCCGTATCTATGAGCAGGCCGTCCACCCAATACGCGCTCACGGTGTAGAGCGCGCGGCCGAAAACCGTCCGGGCCATATGCAGGCGGGTGACCGGACCGTGTTCGGTGACCTGGAGCATAGACGCCTCTTTCCTCACCCCTCCCCCGCCGCCTGCGGCGGCACCCCCTTCCCTTCCCGGTCGGCGAAGGCCGACCGGAGGCTGAAAGCCCAAAGAGGACGACGCCTCGGGCGAGCCCTCGGCGTGGCCCTTCAGTCGGCGCCACCGGCAGGCGATGCCGCCATTGCCCTTCAGTTAGCGCCTATGGGGGAAGGGATGAGGCCCTGCCTCCCTCCTCGCGGTTAGCCCGTGAAGAACGGCTTCTGGAAGGGGTCCCACCAGGTCTGGTTCTGGCTCAGGTATTCGTGGGTGTCGTGCAGAAGCCGGTAGTGGGCCTCTTCCTGGCGGGTGAGGAACCGGTACGCTTCGGCCGCGCGCGGGTCATCGGCCTCCTCGGCCGCCCGGGCGTACAGTTCCCGCGAGATTCGCTCCGTCTCCAGGCCGAACTCCAGCGCAGCGATGTCTCCTTCCAGCGAGATGGGGCGGTCGGGAGTGAACACCGGCATGGGGTCTGGCGGCTCCTCACCGGGAAGGTCCGGGTTGGCCGGGTCCAGCGGAAAGTCCGCCTTCATTGCCATTTCGTAGGGAAGCCAGCCCTGCCCGGCTTCCAGGGACCGGTACTCGGCCAGGAGAAGCCGCAGATGGTCTTCCTCCTGGCGGGCCAGGTCGCGAAACATCCGGCTTCCCCGCTCGTCGGAAGCCCGTTCGGCCACCAGCGTGTAGAAGCGGTAGCCGTCCCGCTCCAGACTCATGCCGCGCCGCAATATCCCCAACGGGGTATTCCATTCCATATTTTCCCCCTTGTTTCCTTGTATCCTTGTATCCTTGTCTACTCTTTACATGTCCCCGTAGTGGAGACACCCAGCAGTTTGTAGATCAGGCAGAAGCCGGTGGCGGCCGTGAAGGCCAGAATCAGGCCGACCACCGCCACGATAATCCCCAGGACGGCCCCCTGCAGGGCTCTCAACGGGCCCAGTCCCACCACGAGGAAGATGACGGCCAGTATGGCCCGAATGATGCGGTCCGCGGTTCCTTCATTGCGTTCCATAGCGCCCTCCTTTTCGTTGCTGTACTTCTATTTTATTCACGATGGGATGTTTGTCAAGGGGGTGCGTGGGGAACTTATCTTCCCGTCGGCAGGAAATAGAAGGCCAGTGCCAGGATGAGGTAGACGACCAGCAGTTGCGTCCCCTCCATCCAGTTGGACTCCCCGTCCTGCGAGACCAGTGCGGCGATGATACTGGCGGCGCCCAGGGCGGCCAGTTCAAATGTGTTGAAGACCAGGGTCAGCGGGTTTCCCATCGCCAGGCTGAGGAAGACCAGGACGGGAGCAACGAAGAGGGCCACCTGCAAACCGGACCCCACCGAGATGCCCAGACTCAGGTCCATCTCGTCTTTGGCGGCCACCTGCACCGCGACCAGGTGCTCGGCCGCGTTCCCCACCAGGGGGATGATGACCACGCCGATGAAGAATTCGGTCCAGCCCAGGTGTCCCAGGACCGGCTCCACGGCGGCCACCAGGACTTCGCTCAGCCAGGCGATGAGCGCGGTGGAGAGGATCAGGCCTGCCAGAGTCTTCCAGAACGGCCAGGCCGGCTGACCCGGTGCCCGATGATGCACCTCTCCAGGCTGGGAATCACCGCTCCCGTTCCGGAGCAGATAGAACTGGCTCAGGGCGTAGACCAGCAGCATGGCCCCGGCGACTCCCAAACTCAGGTATTCCACGGCCATATGGCCGGCGCCCACTTCTATCGCGTGGCTGAAGAGGGATGGGATGCCCAGGGCGATGACGGCCAGCATCAGCATCGTCGCGTTCAATCCGGCCTGCGTGCGGTCAAATTTCTGGACGCCGTGCTGCAGCCCCCCGACCAGGAGACTGAGCCCCATGACCAGCAGCAGGTTTCCCAGAATGGAGCCGGTGATGGAGGCCTTGACCAGTTCCAACAACCCCGCGCGAATGGCGAAGAAGGTGATGATGAGTTCGGCGGCATTCCCCAGCGTGCCGTTGATCAGGCCGCTGACCTGAGGCCCGGCCCGCTCTGCCAGGGCCTCCGTCGCCCGGCCCAGCAACGCGGCCAGGGGCACGATGCCCAGCGCCGCCGCGCCGAAGGTCAGGACCGCCGGGCCTCCCAGGTAGCGGGAGAGCAATGCCACCGGAACCAGGACCAGCAACCCGTAGAGAAACCTCATTGCGCCTCCGGACTGAACAAAGTGGGTGGTGCCTGAGGGGGGACCATGACTCGCAGCGCCCAGGGCACTGTCTGGATGCTGACCGGTGTCGTCCCCAGGGGTTCTCCGTCGGCCTGGACCGCCATCGGCACCTCCGTCCAGACCGTCACCTGGCGGGCCGTCCGCTGGACCACCCGGGGATTCTGCAGATGACGGCCCACGAACAGTTGCCCAGCCATTCGCAGCATATACAGGAATCCTCCCAGCCCCTTGAAGACGAATACGTCCAGCAGGCCGTCGTCCATCCGGGCCTGCGGAGTCAGGTGGAAAATGGAGTACATCTGGACGTTGCTGACCACCACCAGGAGCGCTCGGCCCCGCAGGGCCCGCCCGTCCAGCACCAGGTGGGTGCGTATGCCGGAAAACTCCCGTGCCAGCGTCAGCCCGGCGATGACGTAGGGCAATACACCCAGCCGCTTGACCCGTTTGGGGCGGGGCTCCATATCGGAGGTGATCTGGGCGTCAAAACCGATGCCAACCCACAGGAGGAAGTAGCGGTCGTTCAGGCGGCCCACATCCACTCTTCGGATGCGTCCCTCGGCCTGGGCGACGGCCGCCTCGCGCAGCCGGAAAGGGTGGGTCAGGGTGTAGACGGGCAGGTGCAGTTGCCGCGCCCAGACGTTGCCCGTGCCCACCGGCAGGACGCCCAGCGCAGTCTCTGTGCCGACCAGACCGTTGACGGTTTCGTTGACGGTCCCGTCCCCTCCGGCGGCCCAAACCGCATCCATGCCATCCTGAGCGGCCTCCCGGGCCAGCGCGGTTGCCTCTCCTGCCCGGCGGGTGGTCTCTATCTCCACCGACCAGCCCCGGGTGGCGAGTTCCCGGCGCACTCGTTTCAGTTCCTTCCAGACGTCGCGGGGGCCGGCAATGGGGTTGTAGATGATGAGGCCTTTCACGCAGGAGATTATAGCACCAGCCCCCCATCGCGCAACCGGGAATAAACCTCACACAAAGACGCAAAGACACAAAGGGAAAATCTTTGCGCCTTTGTGTCTCTGTGTGAGAAAAAGGTTGTCTCTTTTCCTGGCTTGTGTTACAATGAGATTCAGCCTGATGTGAACTGCTCCCTGCGCCGTGCGACCTACTCCCTACCTTGTTGAACAGGAGACCGCTGATCTATGGACCGTCCGTTGACCTTCCAGGAAGTCATCCTGCGCCTGCAACAGTTCTGGGCCGAACGGGGATGTCTCCTCTGGCAGCCGTACAGTGAAAAGGTCGGCGCCGGGACGATGAATCCCGCCACCGTCCTGCGCGTCCTGGGGCCGGAGCCCTGGAACGTCGCCTACGTGGAGCCCTCCTACCGGCCTGACGACGGCCGCTACGGGGAGAACCCCAACCGGATGCAGATGCACATCCAGTTTCAGGTCATCCTCAAGCCCGACCCGGGCAACCCCCAGGAAATCTACCTCCAGAGCCTGGAAGCCCTGGGCATCCGCCGGGAGGAGCACGACATCCGCTTCGTGGAAGACAACTGGGAGAGCCCCGCCCTGGGCGCCTGGGGGCTGGGCTGGGAGGTCTGGCTGGACGGCCTGGAAATCACCCAGTTCACCTACTTCCAGCAGGCCGGCGGCATGACCCTGGAGCCTCCCGCCGTGGAAATCACCTACGGCCTGGAACGTATCACGATGTTTCTCCAGCGGGTCCGCTCCGTCTGGGAGATTGACTGGGACGGCGTCCACACCTACGGCGATGTCCTTCTGACCCCCGAGGTAGAGCATTGCCGCTACGACTTTGAGGCGGCGGATATAGACGCCCTGCGGCGGATGTACGACCTCTTTGAGGACGAAGCCCGCCGCTGTCTGGAGGCGGGGCTGGTCATCCCGGCCCACGACTACATCCTCCGTTGCTCCCACACCTTCAACCTGCTGGATTCCCGCGGCGCCGTTGGCGTGACGGAGCGGGCCGTCTTCTTCCGCCGGATGCGGGAACTTTCCCGACAGGTCGCCCAGGCCTACGTGAGCCAGCGGGAGCAGGCAGGGTTCCCCTGGCTGGCCCGCGCACCCCGACGGGAGCGCCAGCCCGAGGGCACGCCGCCCCCGCCGCCCCCTTCCGGCCCGGCGACGCTCCTTCTGGAAATCGGCACCGAAGAACTCCCGGCGGGGGACCTCTCCCTGGCTCTGGCCCAACTGCGGGAACAGGCCCCGGCCCTGCTGGCGGAGGCCCGCCTGGACTACCAGAACCTGCGCGTCCTGGGGACGCCCCGGCGGCTGGCCCTGCTGGTGGACGGTCTGGCTCCCCGCCAGCGCCCGCTGGAAGAAGTGGTCAAAGGACCGCCCGCCCGCGCCGCCTTTGACGCCGAAGGCAACCCCACCCCGGCCGCCCAGGGCTTCGCCCGCCGCCAGGGCGTGGACGTCGCCGACCTGCAGGTCCGGGAAATGGACGGCGGGCAGTACGTCGTCGCGGTCCGGCAGGTGGAGGGCCGCCCAACCCCGGAGGTGCTGACGGAACTCCTCCCCCGGTTGATCGCCGGCCTGCGCTTCCCGATGAGCATGCGCTGGAACGAGACCGGCGTCCCCTTTGCCCGCCCCATCCGCTGGCTGGTGGCCCTCCTGGGCGACGCCGTCATCCCCTTTGAGTACGCGGGGCTCTATAGCGGCCGCACCACCCGGGGCTCCCGTCCCCAGGGCTCCCCCGACCTCTCCCTGGCCCGCGCGGAGGAGTACCTGGACCGGATGCGGGCCCATGGGATTCTGGTGGACCCCGATGAGCGGCGTGCCACCGTCGCCGCGCAGGTGGCCGGGCAGGCCGCCGCCGTGGGCGGACGGGTGCCCGAGGCCCCGGACCTTCTGGAGGAAGTGACCCATCTGGTGGAGCAGCCGACGGCCTTTCTGGGCCACTTTGAGGAGGAGTACCTCCGTCTCCCCACCGAGGTCCTCGTCGCCGTGATGAAGAAACACCAGCGCTACTTCCCGGTTCTGGACGGCGACGGGCATCTGCTCCCGTACTTCGTTGCCGTCCGCAACGGCGGGGAGGAGTGTCTGGACGTCGTCCGGCAGGGCAACGAGGCGGTATTGCGGGCCCGCTTCGCCGATGCCGACTACTTCTACCGGGAGGACACCGCCCGGCCCCTGGAGTCCTTCCTGCCCCGTCTGGCGACCCTCACTTTCCAGGAGCAACTGGGCTCCATGCTGGATAAGGCCCGCCGTCTGGAGGAACTGGTGTCCGAGGTGGCCCGCATGCTGGGGTTGACGGAGGAGGAGACGGCCGTCGCCCGGCGCGCCGCTCACCTCTGCAAGGCCGACCTGGCGACCCAGATGGTGGTGGAGTTCACCAGTTTGCAGGGGATTATGGGGTGGGAGTACGCCCTGAAATCCGGGGAGTCGCCGGAGGTGGCTCGGGCCATCTTTGAGCACTACCTGCCCCGCTTTGCCGGGGACGCTCTCCCCGAAACCCTGCTGGGGCTGGCCCTGGGCCTGGCGGACCGGCTGGACAGTCTGGCGGGCCTCTTCGCCATCGGGCTGGTGCCCAGCGGTTCCGCCGACCCCTACGGCCTGCGGCGGGACGCGCTGGGGATGGTGCAGGCCCTCATCGGGGCGCGGCGGTCCTTCTCCGTCCGTGCCGGGCTGGAGGCGGCGGCCCGTCTCCTGCCCGTCCGGGCCGACCCGGCGGCGCTGGAGGCCGCGCTGGAGTTCTTCGCCGGACGGCTGCGGGTGTATCTCCGGGAGCAGGGGTTCCGCCACGATGCCGTGGAGGCCGTCCTGGCCGCCCGCGGCGACGACCCGTACCGGGCCCTGCTGGCGGTGGAGGCGCTGAGCCGCTGGACGGCGCGGGAGGACTGGCCGCGCATCCTGGATAACTATGCCCGCTGCGTCCGCATCACCCGTGACTTCGCCGAGCGGTTCACCCTGGACCCCGGCCGCTTCGTCCACCCGATAGAGCGGGAACTCCACGACGCCTGGCGGGAGGCCCGGGAGCGGGTCCGGCCCGACAGTTCGGTGGATGATTTCTTTGCCGCCTTCCTGCCGCTGGTGGATGTGATTGACCGCTTCTTCGCGCGGGAGACGGGGGTGATGGTGATGGCGGAGGACCGGGCCCTGCGAGAGAACCGTCTGGCTCTCCTGCAACACATCGTCGCGCTGGCCGACGGCATCGTGGACCTGAGCCGGATGGAAGGGTTCTGACAGGGCAAAAGTCGCGGGGTGTGGTAACGCTTCCCTAACTGTTTTGTAACGGTGGGAAGAAGTGCATACTTTAAGAATTGTGTTATAATTGGGGCGGTTCGGTTTCACCTTAGTCATGGTTTGGGCGGGGAAGGGGGGATTTTGTGGCGGAGGGGATCCGTCACAAAATCTCTTTTTCCCCTTTTACAGTATTTGCACAGGAGACGGCGTGGACATGGACAGTCCAAAGATTTTATACATTGAGGATAATCCGGAAAACCGTTTGCTGGTTCGGCGGATTCTGGAGGCGGAGGGGTACAGTGTGGTGGAAGCCGTGGATGGCCCTTCCGGGCTGGGCGCAGCGGCGGCTTCTCCGCCCGACCTGATTCTCCTGGACATCAACCTGCCGGAGATGGATGGGTACGAACTGGTGGGGAAGTTACGCCAGATTCCGGGTCTGGCAAAAACCCCCATTATTGCGCTGACGGCCTACGCGCTGAGGGGAGACCGTGAGCGGATTCTTGCCGCCGGTTGTGATGGGTACATTCAGAAGCCGATAGATGTGGATAGTCTGCCGGTCCAGGTCGCCTCGTTTCTGAAGAAGCGGGCCGGCTGAGGTAGAGGAGGCACCCATGCCGCCGGTAAACCCGCGGGACGCGACCGTTCTGGTTATTGAGGACAACCTGAACAATTTCCTGCTCATTGCCCGCCTGCTGGCTTTCGTTGGGGTGGGGCGCTGCGAGTGGAAGGCTTCCGGCTGGCAGGTGCTGGAATATGCCGAGACATTGCCGCATATAGACCTGATTTTGATGGACATTTTCCTCCCGGAACGGGATGGCTATGAGGCGCTGAGCCTGCTGCGTTCTGACCCTCGCTTCAAAGACATTCCCGTTATTGCGATCACGGCGGATGCCAGTGTGGAGAGCATGGAGCGGGCCCGCCAGGCCGGATTTAACGGTTTCATCGGCAAGCCGATAGATCCGGACCGGTTTCCGGAGCAAATCCGACGCATCCTGCGAGGCGAGCCTGTTTGGGACCCGGGTATGTAGTTGGTTTTTTGTAAATGAGGGACTGAGGGATGGAGGCCTTTCAAGGGGCCGCCGGTCTGGAAGTACCCGGTGTGGGGATGCGAGGTGGGTTGGGGCGGACCATCCTGACAGCCTTCCTGATCCTGGCGATTGTGCCCCTCAGTGTTGTCAGCTGGTACGCCTCCACCCGTCACCGCCAGAATATCCAGGGAGAGGTGACGGGGAAACTGGTCACCATTGCGGCCTTGAAAGAGGCGCAGATCACCCGATGGCTGGAAGAGCAATCCGCTGCCCTGGACGATCCGGAACTGCGGGAAGTCGCCCTCCGTGCGGCCGGAACCAGCCCCGAAGACATCCGATCCCTCCTGACCACTCTCGCGTCGCAGAAGGGCTTGGAGGACCTGGCCCTGATCGGCCCCCAGGGGCGGGTGGAGTGGGCCGGAGATGCCTCCTGGGAGAATGAGGCGGTGGTTCTGCCGCTCAACCCCGACTCCTTCGCTCTTCAAGTATCTCTGAATCCTTCCCGGCAGGGAGGCATTGTCCTGATACGGCCCCTGGATTCAGCCCGATGGCCGTACATCGCGGCCCGGTTGAACGGAGAGGGTTTCATCCGTATTCTGGAGGAACGCGCCGGCCTGGGCAATACAGGAGAGGCCTACGTGGTGGACCGGTGGGGGTTCGCCTGTCCGCAGAATCGCCGGGTCGCCAGTCCCGCGATTGAGGCGGCCCTCTCCCAGCAGAACGGTCAGGGCCTGTATGAGAACTACGCGGGCACGCCCGTCATCGGCGTCTATCGTTGGCTCCCCGCGCTGGGTCTGGCCCTGGTCGTGGAGCAGACGCAGGAGGAGGCCTTCGCGGGCAATGAGGCCGTGACCACCGCCGTCATCGCGGCGACGCTGGGGGTGGCCATCGCCACGGCGGCCCTCGCAGCCGTTGTCACCCGCCAGATTACCCGACCGGTCGTCCGACTGACGGAATCCGCGCTGCGGATTGCCGCCGGAGACCTCTCCCAGCGGGTGGACATCACCTCCCGGGATGAAATCGGCATCCTGGCCGACGTTTTTAACCGAATGGCGGCGGAACTGGAGGTGCTGTATAATGATTTAGAAGCAAAAGTCGCCGAAAGAACCCGCCTCCTTCAGCAGGCCAACTACCAGATTCAGCGCCGTGCCATTCAGTTGCAGGCCAGTCTGGAGGTCGGACAGGCCGTCACCTCCATCCTGGACCCGGACGCATTGCTGGAGCATGTGGTGCGCGTGGTGCGGGATTGCTTTTATTACTCCTACGTCGCCGTTTACACCACGGACGAATCGGGCGACGGGCTGGTGCTCCGGGCCTTTGCAGGAGATGCCGACCCGTCTCACGGTGCGCGTGTCACCAGGGAGTCCGTCGGCGCGGTCGGGCAGGCGTTCCGGGAGGGTCGGGCGGTTCTGGAAAGCCGACCGGTCTCCATCCAAGTGGGGCCGCCGCTCTCCTACGCCCGGGCCGAGGCGGCGCTTCCCCTCCGCCTGGGGGACCGGGTGCTGGGGGTGATGGACGTTCAGAGTACCCAGCCCGAGGCCTTTGATCAGGATGACGTTTCTGTCCTCCAGAACGTCGCCAATCAGGTCGCCATCGCGCTGGAGAACGCCCGGGCCTACGCGCTGGAGCGGGAGGCCGCCGAGCGGTTACGGGAACTGGACCGCTCCAAGCGGCGATTCCTGGCGAACATGTCCCATGAACTGCGCACCCCGCTGACCAACATCATCGGTTTTGCCCGGCTGATGTTGAAGGAAATCGACGGCCCGCTGACCGACCAGCAGCGGCACGACCTGGAAATTATTTATCACAACGGGGAGCACCTCCTGGGCCTCATCAATGACCTCCTGGACATCTCCCAGATTGAGGCCGGGCTGATGGAACTGGAGTTCCGGGATGTGGACCTGGGCGACCTGATCCGCAGCGTGATGGCGACGGCCGGCGCGCTGTTGCGGGGGAAGCCCGTGGCGATGCGGGAAAGGATTGCCCCGGACCTGCCCAGGGTGCGGGCCGACCCCGCACGCATCCGGCAGGTGCTGTTGCGCATTCTGGCCAATGCGGCCAAGTTCACCGACCAGGGCACCATCACCGTCCGGGCATGGACGGCAGATGGTGAGGTTCGGATCAGCGTCAGCGATACCGGGATGGGCATCGCTCCCGAGTACCTGGAGCGAATCTTTGAACGGTTTGAACAGGGGATAACGGAAAACGGCCGTCGCCCCGATGGGGCCGGCCTGGGTCTGGCGCTGAGCAAAGAGTTCGTGGAGATGCACGGCGGGCGGATCTGGGCGGAGAGCGAGGTCGGGAAAGGGTCTACGTTTACCTTTACGCTGCCCCTGCCGTCGGACCCGGGGGGAGGTCAGCCATGACGACCGCAACGATAGACCGGGAGACGATTCGTAAAATCCTTGTGGAGGGACTCCCACGGGCAATAGAGGAGGACGCGGATTTCCGGTACTGGTTTACCGGATGGATCGCGGAGACCTTCCCCAGACGCTCGGAAGTGGAGCAGACCACGGCGCAGATGCTGGAGCAACTGATCGCGCTACGCCAGGATTTCAACCGGCAGATGGAGGACCTGCGCCAGGACTTCAACCGCCAGATGGAGGACCTGCGTCGAGACTTCAATCGGCGGATGGGGGAATTGCACCAGGACTTCTACCAGCAGATTCTGCGCCTGACCGAGCGGCACGAGTCTCTGGAGCAGCGGGTGAACCAGGGATTCGCCCGGGTGGAGGCGACCCTGGGAGCGCTGGGCGCCCGCTGGGGACTGATGGCGGAAGAGTCCTTCCGCTCCGGGATGGCAGGGATTCTCCGGGACCAGTTCGGGTGGCAGGTGGAACACTTCCTCGTCATGGACACCGAAGGATACGTTTTCGGACATCCCGATCAGGTGGAAATGGACATCGCCATTCACGACGGCGCCCACTGGCTGATAGAGATTCGCTCTTCTATGAGCAAGCCCGACATGTACACCTTCGTCCGCAAGGTGGAACTCTATGAGCGGTTGCGGGAAGTTCAGGTTGCCCGCCGGATTGTCATTTCGCCGATGATCCACCTTCAGGCGAAAGCGGTCGCGGAACGCCTGAACATAGAACTGTACACCTCCGTCTACGATGTCTCACCGGACCTATCGGGAGGTGGGGAAGAGAACCGGTGAGGGATGAAATGACCGCGGTGGTGGCGATCGCAAACCATAAAGGCGGCGTCGCCAAGACGACCACCTGCCTCTCCCTGGGCGGCGCTCTGGCGGAGCAGGGGCTTCAGGTCCTGCTGGTGGACCTGGACCCCCAGGCGCATCTGACCCTCTCTCTGGGGCTTCGCCCCGAGGAACTCCGTCATACCGTCGCGGAGGCGCTGCTGGAGCAGCAATCCATCGTGGCGGTCAGCCGGGAGACATCGGTGGCGGGCCTGGACCTGGTGCCGGCCAGCGGCGAACTGGTGGTGCTGGACAAAGTCCTCTACGGCCGGCCCGGCTATGAGTACCGGCTGCGGGAGGCCCTGGGGCGGATGTCGGTCGCCTACGACTTCGTCCTGATGGACTGCCCGCCTTCCTTCGGCACACTGACCCTCAATGCGCTCACCGCCGCCGATGTGCTCATCATCCCGATGCAGTGTGAGTACTATGCCTGGCGTTCTCTCCGCCCGATGCTGGAACTGGTGACGGTGGTCCGGCAGAAAACCAACCCTGCTCTTCGTTATCGTCTCCTGGTGACCATGTACGATGTACGGAGCCGCATTCACCGGCTCATCCTGGAGCAAATTCACCGCTTCTTCCCCCAGGCCGCTTTCCGGACGATGGTCCAGGTGGATACCCGCCTGCGGGAAAGTCCGGTCCATGGCCTGCCGGTGACTCAGTATGCCCCTCATACGCGGGCCGCCGAGCAGTATCGGGCGGTTGCCCGGGAGATTATGGCCTGTTTCCCTCCTGCGCCGACGGTCATTACGGGTCAGCGGAGGGCGTGGCCCGTGGAGCATTCTGTCGCGAGTGTAGGTAAATAGAGCGAGGAACAGAGATTATGGAGTCATTCAAGCAGTCGCTGGAAGAACTGTTTTCGGATTTCACCCCGCCCCCTCCAGAGGGTGCTCCCCAGCCTCCTCATGAGGAGAAGCCACCGACTCCCGCCCCGGCCCCGCGGCAGCCAACAGAAGTTGTGCTTTCCGTGAGAGAAATCGTCGGGCGGGTTGGGCCCGAAATCCCGCTGATAGGGGCTCATGTCCGCAATATTCGCGCGCAACTTTTGGGGAACGTGTTGATCATTCTGGTTGTTATCCTCTGGACCGCTTTTTTGATCGGTAGCGCGATGGCCCGGATGAATCGGGCAACGGCCGCAGCGGAACGGGAAATCTGGCGGTGGAGCGTTGCCCTGGAGGTCGGAAGGACTGTTTCCGAACTGTATACCACCATGGGGCAAGGAATTTTGCTCCAGGATGAGAACCTCCTCATCAAAGGAGTGGAAGGAGCCCAGAACGGGATACGGGTGGCCAGAAACCGACTGCAAGAAAGCGTGACAGGCGTGCCTGTGACCGACCCCCTTTGGGCAGACCTTACTTCCCTTCAAGCCTCCGTTGCTGAGGTGGACGGATGGATGGGCCTGGTCCTTGAGGAGGCCAGCAGGGGGGATTGGAAGGCGATAAGCATCCTGCAGGCACAACTACTCTCCAGTTATTTCCGGGAGATTAGCAACGAAATTAGCGGTATTCAACAGCGGACGATGGAGCGCCGCGACGCTGCGATGGCTCAGGTGGCGGAGGCCCAGCAATTGCTTCGCAACATTTCCATTGCCTGGGGCGCGGTTCTGCTGCTGGTCATTCTGGGAGTGAACGTTGCCCTTCTCCGCAGTATCGTTGACCCCCTGGAACGGCTGGCAGAAGCGTCTGCCCGCCTGGCGGCCGGCCGCCTGGAGACGCGCGTCGCCATAGAGCGGGCCGATGAATTCGGTCGCCTCGCCCAGGCATTCAATGAGATGGCCGATCATCTGCAGATCCTCTACAACGAACTGGAGGAGCGGGTGCAGGAGCGGACTCGCGCCCTTCAAGAGGCCAACTACGCCCTCCAGCGACGGGCCATCCAACTGGAGGCCAGTGCCGAGGTGAGCCGGTCCATTATCTCCATTTTCAACGTGGACGAATTGCTGCGGCGGGCCGTTAACCTGATTCGTGACCGCTTCGGCTTCTACCACGCAGGCATTTTCCTGATGGACGAGACGGGAGAGTGGGCGGTATTGCAGGAGGCCACGGGCGAGGCGGGTGCCCAGATGAAGGCCCGGGGCCACCGTCTTCAGGTGGGAGAAACCAGCATGGTCGGCTGGACGGCTCTCCATCGCCGCCCCCGCATCGCGCTGGATGTCGGTGAGGACGCGGTCCACTTTGCCAACCCTCTTCTCCCCTACACCCGTTCGGAGATGACCCTCCCGCTGATGGTCGGCGGTCGCCTCCTGGGGGTGCTGGATGTCCAGTCCACCGAGGAGGCCGCTTTTGATGAGGACGACATCCGTACCCTCCAGAGTATGGCCGACCAGTTGGCCATCGCGATAGAGAATGCCCGACGGCTCTCCGAAACCGCCGCGCTGCTGGAAGCCACCAGCCCCATCTACCGCTTCAGCCGTCGGCTGAGCACCGCGGCCACGGTGGATGATGTTGCGAACGTCATCGTTGAGGCTGTGGCCGAAACCGAGGCGGACGGATGCGTGGTGGTAGAGTTTGAGTCCTCCGACGGAGTGCCGGAGGCCCTGTTCTATCGGGGGGTCTGGCGGCGAGACCAGGAGCCCCACTTCCGGCCCGGGATGCGAATGAGG
The DNA here is from genome assembly GCA_037445395.1 of Thermoflexales bacterium. Taxonomy (GTDB): domain Bacteria; phylum Chloroflexota; class Anaerolineae; order B4-G1; family DUEL01; genus SpSt-77. Next base: position 379 of record JBBIKR010000044.1, on the reverse strand, counting down.
GCGGAGGAGGCCCCCTTACCTCTCACGATGCTGGGCCAGATCTGGGTCAGCGAGGATGCCCAGCGGGATGCCCGGATGCCGGATCAGGCCAGAGAACTTTTCCGCACCACCAGCGTCAATGCGCTGGTCAACATTCCCCTCCGGGTGGGGGAACGGCCGATCGGTCAGGTGGTGATTCTCCGTTCTGCTCCGGGCTCCTTCTCTCCGGCGTCGCTGCGACTTTACGAGGTGATCGGCGACCAGGCCGCCGTGGCACTGGAGCGAGCGCGCCTGCTGGAAAGTATGCGGCAGCGAGCGGAGCAGGAGGAAGCCCTGCGGAGCATCGCCGACCAGATTACGGCCACTTTTGACCTGCGGACAGCGCTCCAGACGACGCTGC